>CAZMOU010000121.1:6783-14438 GCA_964567835.1 uncultured Chitinophaga sp.
TGCCGTAACCGAAGCCCTTCTGGCGCCAGCGTTCCTTGCCGGTGCGCGGATCGAGGCAGACGAGATCCCCGGGGGGGCCGTCCTCGCGGCCGTCGACGGCGTAGGCCGAGTCGCCCACGACCACCGGCGTGCAGTACTGCGTCGCCAGGCTCCGGTCGCTCTGCCATGCCTGCGTGACGCCGGCGTCGTCGAACGTCGCTCCCACCGAACCGATCCCGTAGGAGGCGGTGACGAGGAGGCCGCCCGGGCCCACGAGCGCCGGCGTGGCGCCGTTCACCGTCGGTCCGCGCATCCCGAAGGGGAACTCCCACTTCACCGCACCGCTCGCCGGATCGAGGAGCAGACAGCGGTAGCGTGTGACGGCGAGGACGCGGGGCTTGCCGCCGACCTCGACTGCGATCGGGGAGGAGTAGCTCGCCGGCTCGGCCGTGGCGGTCCAGGCGGTGGCCCCCGACGCGAGTTCGAAGGCGACGATCCCCGCGTCCCCCTTCTTGCCGTCGCGCTTGGTTCCGCCGACGTTCACGATCACGCGGTCACCGATCACCAGCGGCGAACTCCCGGCACCGAAATAGCCCTCCGGAGCGGCGAACTCCTCGTGCGTCTTCCGCAGCCAGAGGCGTTTTCCGCTGGCGACGTCGTGGGCCGTGAGGACCCCCTGCGCCCCGTACGACACGACCGCGTCGCCAGTCACCGCCGGAGTGGCGAGCGGACCGTTCCCTCCGCCCACCTGCGGCTGGAAGGTGGTGGGCCACGAGTCGGACCAGAGCGTCGTGCCGGTCGTGGGATCGAGGGCTTCGATCACCTCCTCGTCGCCGCGGCGGTGGAAGAGGAAGGCGCGTTCCCCCTCGACGACGACGCCGGCGTAGCCACGACCCACCTCGCGACGCCACACGACCTTCGGCCCGCCGGAGGGCCATCGGTCGGCGAGTCGCTCGTCGGCCGCCGCCCGGCCGCTGCGGTCGGGCCCGAGGATCTGCGGCCAATCGCCCGCCGGCACGGCGCCGGGGGCGAGGGCGAGCGCCCACGCCGCGAAAAGTGCCACGGGGAGCGCGGGGCGGGGCAGGGCGGGGGTGTTTCGCCCGGTGTGGCGGGGCGTATCCTGTGGGCGGGCGAAAGGGGAACCTCGGCCGTCGACAGCGGAACGTGCGTGCATGCGGATCACCTCGGAGATGCGTCTCACCATCGGTCGGACCGGCGTCGCTTCGTCGCCCCCGGCCCGGCTCCTCGCGGCGCTCGTCGTGCTCGCGGGCCTCGCGCCGGTCGGGGGCTTCGCCGCCACCCCCTGGAGCGGCTTCCGCGGCCCCGGCGGGGATGGAGTGTCCCATGACGGGCCGCTTCCCGTCGAGTGGAGCGAGACGGAGGGGGTCGCCTGGAAGACGCCGATCCCGGGCAAGGCCTGGTCGAGCCCGGTGATCGCCGACGGCGTGGTGTGGATGACCAACGCCACCGAGGACGGCACGCGGCTCTCGGCGGTGGCGGTCGACTGCGCCTCCGGCAAGGTGCTCCGCGACATCACCCTCTTCGAGCCGGCCACGCCCGCCTTCTGTCACGCCTTCAACAGCCACGCCTCCAGCACGCCCATCCTCGAAGGGAAGCGCTTCTACGCCCACTTCGGCTCCGCCGGCACGGCGTGCGTCGACACCGAGAGCGGCACGATCCTCTGGAAACAGGAGGAGCTCCGCTGCGACCACCACCGCGGCCCCGGGTCGTCGCCGGTGATCCACGGCGACCTGCTCATCGTCCCCTTCGACGGCTTCGACGTGCAGTACGTCGCCGCGATCGACACGCGCACCGGGAAGATCGCCTGGAAGCGCGACCGGAACATCGACTACGGCACCGACGACGGCGACGCCAAGAAAGCGTACGGCACCGGCACCGTGATCGAGGTGGGGGGGCGCACGCAGGTGGTGATTCCCAGCGCCGGCGCGACGATCGCCTATGATCCGGCGACGGGGGAGGAGCTGTGGCGGGTGAACCATGGCGGGATGAACGCCTCCGCCCGGCCGCTCCATGGCAACGGGCTGGTCTATCTCAACACGGCGGCCGGCGGGATGAAGACGCTCGCGGTGCGCCCCGAGGGAACCGGCGACATCACCGGCACGGCCGTCGCCTGGACGAGCCCGCAGGGCTCCGGATCGCGGTCGAGCCAGCTCCTCCTCGGGGAGCGGATGTTCCACGTCGGCGACGCCGGCACGGCGACGGTGCTCGACGCGCTCACCGGGAAGGCGGTGTGGCAGAAGCGGCTCGGGGGCGAGTTCTCCTCGTCGCCGATCCTCTCAGGCGGCAGGATCTACTGCCCCAACCAGGACGGGCAGACGTTCGTGGTCACGGCGAACGAGCCGTACGAGGTGGTCGCCGAGAACACGCTCGCCGAAGGGTGCATGGCGTCGCCGGCGGCCTACGACGGCGCGCTGTTCCTCCGGACCAAGGGGCACCTCTACAAGATCGTCGCGGCGAAGTGACGGGCGCGGACGCCTGACACGTCGCGTCGGCGGCGCCCGGGCGCCGTCACCCGATGGACGACGGCCGCGCGAGCCGCCGGGCCTCTCCGGCGACGATGAGGAGCCAGGCGCAGCCCGAGAGGATCCCGATCCGGTTGGGCCAGCCGACCGGCACGTCGGGGCCGAAGGCGCCGCCGCAGCGCGCGGCGAGGGTGGCGATCGAGACGAAGGCGACGAGGAAGCCGAGCGTCACGATCGCCGTCGCCACCGCCACCCCCCGCCGCGCCGGCCGCCACGATTCGGCCCGCAGCAGTGTCGCGCTCACGATCCAGGTGCCGAGGATCCCGGCCAGGCCCAGGCTGCCGCCGAGGTTGTGCATCCGGCCGCTCGGGCTCGCCATCTCCGGCGCGGTGGTGATCGAGTCGGAGACGTACAGGCCGGCGAGCACCGTGCCGAGCGTGCCGACGAGAAACAGCGCGTGCCCGATCCACCCCACGATCCCGCGCACCGCCGGCCGCACCGCGGCCATGATCGCGAGGTTCGCCCCGGCGAGGGCGAGGAACGCCGCCTGCATCATCCAGCCGAAGCGGCCGATCTCGTACTCGCTGATGAAGTGCCAGGAGGGATCGAGATCTCTCTTCACGACGTGCAGCGCCGTGAGCAGGAGCAGGAAGAGGAGCGTCAGCACGATCGACGGCGTGGCCCAGTCGATCCGCGGCACAGGCTCAGGCTCGATCGTCATCAGGGGGAATCCGGGGGCACACGGCAGAAGCCCACCGCTGCCGGGGGCCAACGACACCGTATCGATCGGACGGAGGCCATGAAAAGATTTGTTGACCGGCCGCCGCGGCGCCGATAGTCTTCGTCGCAGGTCCGTTTTTCCGACGACGGCGCGGCCGTCGCGACTCTTTCCGCAGGAGGCCATCCCATGCAGCGTGTCATTCACCTTGCCATGGCGATCGCCTCGTCGGTGCGCGTCGGCCTCCCGGCCTGACGACGCCCCCTTCGCGGCCCTCGCCCCGGCACTTTCCGCGGGCGCTCGCACGTTCACCGGTCTCCGACCGGGTCGACGGGTCTCGCCCGCGGATTACCGTGCGCCTCTCTGCCTGCCATGGCGCGGGCACGCCGCCGCCCCGCCCGGGGCGGGAGGCGTGTGCGCGACCGTTTTCCGCCCGGTTTCCGGGTGCTCCCGTCTTCTCCGTGCCCTTCCGGCAGTCACCCTCCGAAGCATTCCCAGGAATCCCATGTCGAAGCACTTCCAGAAGCGGGGCCGGGCCTCCGGCTCCGATCCGTTCCCTTCCCCGTCCCACGATCGCAAGGATCTGCAACTCTGCCGGCAGGTCGCCGACACGCTGCAGTCGCTCCTCGGCGACTGTGGCGACGACGTGCTCCGTGATCTCCATGTCGTCAGGGTCCTCCCGGCGCCCGACGCCTCGCAGCTGATGGTGATCGTCGGCGCGATGCCGGGGGAGACCCCGCCGGCGCCGCACGAGGTACTCGCGCGGCTCGGGGCGCACGCGGGCGAGTTCCGCGCCGAGGTGGCCCACGCCATCACGCGGAAGCGCGCGCCCTCGCTCATGTTCGAGTACCTCGCCACGGTGCCCGGGGAGGAGGTGCCGCACTGAAGACGCTCCTTCCGGACGTGGAGGGCGTGCCGGTCCACGGCTGGCTGACCGGCCCGCTCTCCACCGACGTCGCACGGTCGCTCGAGTCGCTCGCACGGGCCCCGGCGGTCCGCCATCTGGCGGTCATGCCCGACGTGCACCGCGCCGGGGAGGTCTGCGTCGGCGTAACGCTCGCCACCGACGGGCTCGTCTACCCGGCCGCGGTCGGCGGCGACATCGGCTGCGGGATGGCGGCGGTGCGCTTCGACGTGCCGGGGGACGCGATCGGCCGTGACGCACGCGTCGGCGCGGCGGTCCTTGCGCGCCTCGCGCGGGCCGTGCCGACCCTCAAGGGGGCGCCGGGAGCCGTGCCCGACTCGCTCGAGGGGCCCATCGCGCCGGAGAGGCTCTCCGACGGGCGGCTCGCCCGGGCGGCCACGCGCGAGGGGCGCTGGCAGCTCGGGTCGCTCGGCCGCGGCAACCACTTCCTCGAGCTGCAGGCGGACGACGTCGGGAGCCTGTGGCTCATGGTCCACTCCGGATCGCGCGGCATGGGGCAGGCGATCACCGCCTGGCACCTCGCCCGGGCCGCGACGCCCGCCGACGGGGCGCCCGCCGCGCTCGACGCCGGGAGCGACGCCGGGCGTGCCTACCTCGCCGACGTCTCGTGGGCCCGCGCCTGGGCGCGGGCCAGTCGTGCGCGGATGGTCGCCGCGACGGCGGAGATCCTCGCCGACCTGCTCGGCGCCACGCCCGATCCCTCCACGCTCCTCGACTGCGACCACAACCATGCGGTGATCGAGCGGCACGGGGACGCCGACCTCGTCGTCCACCGCAAAGGCGCACTGCCCGCGGCCGAGGGCGAGGCGGGAATCGTCCCGGGCTCGATGGGGACGGCGAGCTTCCACACCGTCGGCCGGGGGCACCCGGACGCGCTCCGCTCGAGCTCGCACGGCGCCGGCCGCGTCCTGCCGCGGGGCGAGGCGTCGAGGCGGATCGACGCCCGGCGCCTGGTCCGCGAGATGCACGGCGTGATCTTCGACGCGCGGCACGCCGCCCGTCTGGTCGACGAGGCGCCGAGCGCCTACCGTGACATCCGGGGGGTGATGCGCGCCCAGCGTGAGCTGACGGCCGTGGTCCGCGAACTGCGGCCGCTGCTGAGCTACAAAGGCTCGTGATGGGGAGAGACCGTCAGGGGCCGCCCAGGGATTTCGGAGCGATGCGTGCGAAACGGAAGGCGTTCGTCGGGATCGACGTGGCCTTCGCGATGGGGAAGCCGCTCCCGGTCTGCGTGTACGCGGCCGGACCGGACGGGGTCTTCGATCTCCTGCCGCTGAAGCGCACCTTCGACAAGCCCCCCGTGGGGCAGGGCAACGCGGCCGCCCTCAGCCCCGGCCTGCGGCGCGGGTTCGCCGCACGGACGTCGGCCTGGCTCAGGGCGCTCGAGACGAGGGAGAACCTGTCGATCCACGGCATCGCGCTCGACGCGCCGAGCGACTATTGCCCCCCCGAGCGGCCCCATCGGGCGTGCGAGGCGGCCGTCGCCCGGGACGGCATCGCCGTCTTCTTCACGCCGACGAAAGCCCGCTTCGACGTCACGATCGCGGAGGCCCGCCGGCATCTCGCCGAGGGCGGACCGCTCCACCGACTCCCGGGCGCGATGCACCTGTGGATGCTCGTCGGCTTCGACCTCTTCCGCGAGCTCGAGAAGGAGTATCCGTGTCTGGAGACCTATCCCCAGGCGGTCGTGCGGCGGCTCGGCTGCGCGACGCACCACAAGACGACGGCGCGGGGGCTCGAAGCGCAACTCGCCAAGGGTGCGGAGCTCTTGGGAACGACCACCGCGGATTTCCTGGCGAGACTCGCCGCGAGCGGCTACGGGTCGACCCACGACAAGCTCGACGCGTTCTTCGCGGCCTGGGTGGCGAGCCTGGAGAAGCGCCGTGAGTCCTACGGGGACTCCGAACGGGACGCCATCTGGGTCCCGAGGGCGATGGACTGAGCGGCGTCCATCGCCGGGAGACGCCGCGTCGGCACGGCCGGCGACCGTCAGAACGCCACCACCAGCTGCGTCTGGATCGCCGTGCCGGTGTAGCCGGCGCGGTACGGGTAGAGGATGTTCTGGGCGGGATTGCGCAGCATGTGGATCGCCTCCAGCGTGAGGCGGCCCTGTCGCGACTGGTTGATGTAGCGGTTGATGCCGCCGCCGTACTCCTGACCGGTGCCGAAGGGACCGGTCACCGCGCTCGAGCGCGCGTACACCTCCCAGGTGCGCGGGATGAAGCACCAGCCGACGTAGCCCGCGCCCCCCTGGTCGAGGATCCCGCCGTGCGACGGGGGCACCGGGAGCGGGGGATCGTTCGGGGCGAACGTGAAGCCGTCGAGGAAGCGGAAGTAGTACTCCGCGTTGAGCGAGACGCCGCGCCACTTCCAGCCGGCGTCGATCGTCGCCAGACGGTAGTTGAAGGAGTCGACGGAAGCGTCGGGCACGAGCGCCCCCCGGGTGGCGAGCGCCGTGCCGTCGGAGAGGCGGACGATCGTGTTCTCCGGATTGAACCCCGGCACCGGCAGGGCGCGGGAGTTGGGGGCGAAGACGCCGGAGGTGCCCAGGCGGATCGCCGGGTCGGCGTGGTGCTCCATGTCGGAATAGCCGAGGCCGAACTTGCCCAGCGGCTCCCACCAGACGTTGCCGACCCAGGCCATGCTCGTGCCGCGGCGGAGGAGGACGTTCGCGCCGCCGGCGTCGATCGCGTTGTAGACGCCGGCCTGGTAGTGGAAGTTCCCCAGGGTGCCGAGGGCCGCGGCGCCCGGGCTCGCACCGGGCCGGAAGAAGGTGTTGGCCATGCTGCGGTCGACGCCGATCGTCCAGGGGGACCCGTCGAGGAACTCGCGGGAGCCGGGAACCATCGACACCCCCAGGCCCACCGTCGCCCCCGGGCCGAACTTCCAACCCGCCAGCCCGAGCGGGGCCAGTCCCGTGTTGACGCCGTTGTTCGAGGTGCCGAAGAGGGCGAAGGCGTAGACGAGACGCTCGTCGACGACGTGCCCGGAGAACATGAGCAGGTAGCGGTTCAAGCTGAAGGCGTTGAAGTTGTTGATGGGGAGATCGGTCCCGGCGGAGTTCGTCCACCCCGTCGCGCCGCGGGCGAACTCGAGCCAGCGCAGCTGGAGAAAGCCACCCACCGAAAGCGCGAAGGGAAACTCCCCCCGGCGCGCGTCCTCCCGGTAGAGGAGAAGCCCGTGCGGCGGGGCGAAGTCGGTGGCCGGCAGATAGCGTGGCCGGGGAATGCCGGCGAGCCGGGCCTCGATCCGCCGGTCGATCTCCTCCCCGATTCCGCCGCTGGCGCCCCCGGGGGGCAGGATCACCCGTGTCGACTCCTCGACGTACTGCGCCGCTGCGACCTCCCCGTCGACGAAAGCGGGATCGGCACCGGCGGCGAACGGATCGGAAGGGGACGCGAAGAGGAACGATCCAGGCTCGCCCGCATCGGCCCCGGCAGGGGGTGGCGGCGGGGCCGCCGGGAGGGGATCGGCGGGCGTCTCCCAGGGATCGACGCCCCCTGGAAACGGTCCCTGGGCGTGGGCCGGAGGGACGGGAGCGAGCGTGCAG
>CAZMOU010000122.1:0-14187 GCA_964567835.1 uncultured Chitinophaga sp.
TGCCCGGCGTGTCGGCGTCGAAGACCGGCGCGGCGGGGGCGTGCGGAGCGGGGCGACGCGACCGCCGTCGTCGGGCCCTGCCCGCCGGCACGATCCGCGGCCGCCGTCTCCCTGGATGCCGTGCCGCCGGTCGCGTGCCGGGCGCGGTAGGTCGTGGGACTCATGCCGAACGATTTCTTGAATTGCTTCGAGAATTGGTAGATGTCGGGGTAGCCCACGGCGTGGGCGATGTCCCGGGGCTGCATCGTCAGGTCGTAGAGCAGCCGCTCGGCGATCGACATCCGTTTGCGGATCACGTAGCGGCTGATCGTCGTGCCGAAATACCGGCGGAACTGGTGGCAGAGGTGGCTGCGCGACATGCCGGCCATCGCCGCGAGCTTGTCGAGCACCGGTATCGACGCGACATGCTCGTCGAGATGGTCCCGGACCACGACGAGCCCGCGCGGCACCCGCCGCCGCCGGTCGCGCGTCTGCACGAGACGGGCGGTGGCCCTGGCCCAATTCTGGAACAGGTTCCGGAGAATGACGGCGTCGGGCGCTTCGTGCCGCGTGATCTCCTCCATGATCGCTTCGAGCATGTCGACGAAGACCGTCTCCTCGCCGAGCTCGATCGGCAGGCTCGTCGGCAGGGCGTTCTCCCCGACCTGCGCGGCCACCCAACTTCCCTCGACGTGCATCCACGAATGGGGCTCGACGTCCGGGGCGGCGGCCCAGCTGTAGAACTGCTCCGCCGTCGGCGGCCAGAGGATCATGGTCCCTCCCCGGACCGACGGAGCGGGGTCGTCACGGTCGAGCCGTGCCGGACGATGGAAGAACATGATCAGCCAGTCGCCCGTGCCGGCGGGCCGGTGCACGTCCGCGTTGAACATCGGCTCGCGGATCCCGATCCCACGCACGTTGAAGACCGCCCGGGGGTCGATTTCGTTCCCGAACCACTGCCGGCGCCATCCCGGATCGTTCCCCTGCGGCAGGGTGCGCCACATCACGAAACCGGGGGGTGTCGCGGCGGCCGAGGACATGGGCTCGTTCCGGGTCGGAGGAAAGGACAGCAATCCATCACAAATCAGGAGCAATTCGTGCCATTGTAGGGCTCCGAATCATCCATACTCTTGGAATCCATGCCAAACTCCGTCATCCGTCGGTCCACTCATCCCGGTGCGGGCACGACGCCCACCCTTCGGCGGCGGGCAGGGGCGGCCGCGGATCGTCCCCGCCTCGATCCCGCTCCCTTCCACGCCCCACCCATCGCCATGGCACGCTCCCGAACCCTCGTCGCCCCCTGGATCCTCGTCGGCTCGCTCCTCGCCGCCCCCGTGGCGCGGGCCGCCGACGCGCCCCGGCCCGATCTGGTGATCGCCGACTTCGAGGGGGATTCCTACGGCGACTGGAGCGTCGAGGGGACGGCGTTCGGCAGTGCTCCGGCCCGGGGGGCGCTGCCGGGGCAGATGGCGGTGGACGGCTTCCTGGGGAAGGGCCTCGTCAATACCTTCGCCGGCGGCGACGGCAGCACCGGCACGCTCGCCTCGCCGCCGTTCCGGATCGAGCGCCCCTTCATCACCTTCCTGATCGGCGGCGGCAACGACCCCGCGAAGCTCGCCCTCCAGCTCGTCGTCGACGGCGAGCCGGTCCGCGGCGCCACCGGCGGGAACGACCGGCCCGGGGGGAGCGAGACGCTCCTGCGCGAGTCGTGGGACGTGGCCGAGTTCGTGGGGAAGAGCGCCACGCTGCGGGTGATCGACGCGGCGACGGGGGGCTGGGGTCACGTGAACGTCGATCAGATCGTGCAGACCGACAGGAAGCCGAAGGGGACGCTGCGGAACGTGCGCCGCGATCTCGTCGCGGAGACGCGGTACCTGCGGATCCCGATCAAGAACGGCGCCCCCAAGCGCCTCCTGACGCTCCTGGTCGACGGCGAGCCGGTGGTCAGGAACGACGTCGAACTGGCCGACGGCGCGCCCGACTGGTGGGCGCCGATGGAGATTTCCGCCTGGAAGGGGAGGAAGCTCTCGATCGTCGTCGACAAGCTCCCCGAGGATTCGGCGGCGCTGGCCGCGATCGCGCCCGCCGACACCTTCGCGTCGGGCGTCGACGAGCCGCTCTACACGGAGCCGCTCCGCGGGCAGTTCCACTTCTCCCCGCGCCGCGGCTGGAACAACGACCCCAACGGCCTGGTCTTCCACGACGGCGAGTATCACCTCTTCTTCCAGCACAACCCCTACGGCTGGGGCTGGGGCAACATGCACTGGGGGCATGCGGTGAGCCGGGATCTCGTCCGCTGGGAGGAACTCGGCGACGTCCTCCTCCCCGACGCGATGGGGCCGATGTTCAGCGGCAGCGCCGTCGTCGACCGGCGGAACACGAGCGGCCTGGGCAAGGACGGCAAGCCGCCGCTCGTCCTCGCCTATACCGCCGCCGGGAATCCGACGGTGCAGTGCCTCGCCTCGTCGGTCGACGGCCGCACGTTCGAGAAGTTCGCGGGGAACCCCGTCCTCCCGCAGATCACCCCCGGCAACCGCGATCCGAAGATCATCTGGCACGACGCCACCGAACGCTGGGTGATGGTGCTCTACGTCGAGGAGGCGGGGGTGCACACGATCCACTTCTTCACCTCCCCCGATTTGAAGGCCTGGACCTCCACGAGCAAGGTCGACGGCTTCTTCGAATGCCCCGATCTCTTCGAACTCGCCGTGGACGGCGACCCGGCTCGGAAGAAATGGGTCCTCATGGCCGCCAGCAGCGAGTACCGGGTGGGGGCCTTCGACGGGAAGACCTTCACCCCGGAGACGGAGAAGCTTCCCGGCCACCGCGGCCGCGGCTTCTACGCGGCGCAGTCGTTCAGCGACGTCCCGGAGAGCGACGGCCGGCGGATCCTCGTCGGCTGGTTCCAGACGGAGACCCGCGGCATGCCCTTCAACCAGTCGATGACCGTGCCGCTCGAGCTGCGGCTCGTCTCGACGCCCGAGGGCCCGCGGATGACGTTCGCGCCGGTGGGGGAACTGGCATCGCTCCGCACCCGATCGCATCGGTCCCCGATCGAGGTCCTGAAACCCGCCGACCCGAATCCCTTCGCCGACGTCGTCGCCGAACTCGTCGAGATCCGGGCCGCGTTCGAGCCTGCCGCCGGGACGGACGTGGCCTTTCGTGTCCGTGGCGTCGACGTGGTCTGGGAATCGAGGACGGAGGAGATCGTCGTCAACGGCCATCGGGCGCCGGCGCCGTCGCGGGCCGGCCGGCAGGAGATCGCGATCCTCGCGGACCGCACGGGGCTCGAGGTCTTCGCCGGCGGCGGCCTGACCTACGTGCCGATGCCGGTGAATCTCCGCGCCGACGATCGCGCGTCGGGTGTGCGGACGAGCGGCGGACCGGTGCGATTCCGCGCCCTCGAGATGCACGAGCTCGGCTCGGCGTGGCCGGCGACGGGGACCGAAGATCGCGGGTCTGGAGGACCACTCCGATGATGACCACCGCGCGTCGTTCGTCCCGCGCCGCAGGCGACGCGTTCGTCCGGGTCCTCGGGAGCGTGACGGTGTTTCTTCTGGGCGCCGCTCCCGCGATTCTCGCCGAGGAACCGGTCGCCGGACAGCCGATCCAAGGATCGTCACCCGCCGACGTGGCGCGCGGCATGCCGGCCGACGACCCGTTTCCGAGGACCTACGCCGATCCCGCGGTGCCCCTGCTGCAGATGCCGACGCGTTTTCGATCCCGGCGCACGACCGCCAACATCGACGCGGGCGTCGACGACACCGTCGAGGTTCTCGACGTCTCCGGCTCCGGATGCCTGCGGCATCTGTGGTTCGTGTTCGCGGAGAAGGATCTCGCCGACCTCGACATCGAGATCACCGTCGACGGAGCGGAAACGCCGCAGGTGCGCATGCCATTCCGCTCGTTCTTCGGCACGCTGCTCGGCTTCGAGGATTACCACGTCGCCAGTGCCGGCATCGTCAACTTCCCGAACTTCACGGTGACCAACGACCCGCTCATTCCCGCCAAGGCATCGCCCGGGTGGAATTGCCATCTTCCGATCCCCTTCTCCACCGGCTGTCGGATCCGCCTCCACGGCAAGTCGCCCAAACACGGCGCCGCCATGATCGACTGGCAGCAGTATCGGGAGCCCGTCGACCTGACTCCCCTGCGGTTTCACGCCCAGCGGCACCTCGCAGAGCCGGCGTCGCCGGCTGCGCCGTTTCCGATCCTCGAGACGGAGGGAGTCGGGTTCCTGGCCGGCTACGTCATGGGGTATCGCCAGAAGGACCATGGCGACATGGTCTTCCACAACAGCGGCACCCGGATGCTCGTCGACGGCGAGACCGACCCGCACGTCATCAGCGGGGCCAACGTCGAGGACGATTTCGGCTTCTCGTGGGGCTTCAACCAGTACCAGACGCCGTGGGCGGGATGTCCATACCGGGACAACCGGGGCCGGAACGACCAGGACGGCGTCTTCTACCGATTCTTCGGGCCCGATCCGGTGGTGTTCCGATCGTCGCTGTTGTTCACCTCCAACGCTCGGCCCGACGACTACGAAGCGGTGTCGTATTATTACAAGGTGCCGCACACCAGGGCCCCGGTCGTCGAGACTCCCGCCGAATGGACCGTGGTGGGACTGTTCGCCGACGGTGCCGACCTGGAATCGTTCCAACGGCCCGCCGACGACATGATCCGGCAACTTTCCCGACCGGAGCTTCCGGAAGCCCTCAGGATCGGTGCGGCCGACCATCCCCTCCGCAGGCTCCGGAGCGACCATGGGTGGCTGCGGCTGGAACATCTCAGCCAGCATCGCCCGGCCTATCCACCGACCGACCACTCCTTCTATGCCCGGACGACGATCACGAGTGGGGCGGATCGGGAGGCGACGCTGCGGCTGGCCTTCGACGACTGGGCGATCGTCTGGCTCAACGGCACGAAGCTCGCGACGCTCGATCACTCGGGCGGTTTCGAGACGGCGCGGATTCCCGTCGTCTTGAAGCCGGGGGACAATCAGTTGGTGATCAAGACGAACAACCGGCAGAACTCCGACCGGTTGATCTGGGCCATCCACTGCGCGATCGAGCCGGGACCATGAGCCATCGTCCGACGGCGAGACATGTCATGATGGTCACGGCTCGCGACCTCGAGTCATCCCGGCCGAAGTGAGCGAAGGACCCGACCGATGACCGCACCGCCGCTGCTCTCGATGGAGCGGATCGCCAAGGCCTATCCCGGCGTCCAGGCCCTCGCGGGGGTCGATCTGCACCTCGCCCGCGGCGAGGTGCTCGCGCTCCTCGGCGAGAACGGCGCCGGCAAGAGCACGCTCATGAAGATCCTCGGCGGCGCCGTGCGCCCCGACGCCGGGCGGATCGTGATCGACGGCGTGGAACGGACGTTCCGCTCGCCGCAGGACGCGCTCCGTGCCGGTGTGGCGGTGATCCACCAGGAGTTCAACCTCGTCCCCGCGCTCGGCGCCGCCGACAACATCTTCCTCGGCCAGGAGATCGCCCGCGGGCTTCCCGGTCTCGGTGTCGTCGATGCCCGCGCCCAGCGCCGCCGGGCGGGCGAGATCCTGGCCCGTCTGGGGGCCGACTTCGACCCCGACACCCCCTGCGGCGCCCTGTCGGTCGCCGGCCAGCAGCTCGTGGAGATCGCCAAGGCGCTCGTCTCGGGAGCGCGGATCCTGGTCATGGACGAGCCGAGCGCCGCCCTCTCCGCACCGGAGGTCGAGGCGCTCCACGGCGTGATCCGGGAGATGAAGCGCGACGGCACGGGGATCGTCTACGTCAGCCACCGTCTCGAGGAGATCGCCAGAGTGTGCGACCGGGTGACCGTCCTGCGCGACGGCAGGCACGCCGGTGGCGCGGCGGTCGCGGACGTGGGCCGCGGCGACCTGATCCGCATGATGGTGGGCCGGGAGCTCAAGGAGGAGTTCCCACGGCGCGAATCCCGCCCCGGCGGGGACCGCCTCGTGGTGGAGGGGCTGTCGCGCGGGACGGCGGTCCGCGGTGTCTCCTTCACGGCCCGGCGGGGCGAGGTGCTCGCCATCACCGGCCTCGTCGGTTCCGGGCGCACCGAGGTGCTGCGGCTCCTCTTCGGGGCCGACGCCAGGGACTCGGGCTCGGTGCGCCTCGACGGCCGGCCGCTCCACCCGCGTTCCCCCGCCGCGGCGATCGCGGCGGGAATCGGTCTGCTCCCCGAGGACCGCAAGCTCCAGGGGCTCGTCCTCGGGCTGTCGGTCCGCACGAACGTCGCCCTCCCGAACCTCGCCCGACTCTCCCGCTCGGGCGTCGTCCGCCGTGCCGAGGAGCGGCGCGTGTGCGGGGAGTACGTGGAGAAGCTGCGCATCAAGGCGCCCCGGCAGGAGACGGCCGTGCGCGGCCTCTCCGGCGGCAACCAGCAGAAGGTGGTGCTCGCCAAATGGCTCGCGCGGAACTGCGAGGTGCTCCTCTTCGACGAGCCGACGCGGGGGGTGGACGTGGGGGCGAAGGTGGAGATCTACCGTCTGATGAACGACCTGGCCGCCGCGGGCAAGGTGGTGGTGATGGTCAGCTCCGACCTGCCGGAGGTGATGGGAATGGCCGATCGGATCGTCGTCATGCACGACGGGCGCGTCACCGGCAGGATCGACGACGTGTCGAGCGCCACGCAGGAATCGATCATGGAGCTGGCCGTCGCATGACACCCGCGCCCGGCGGCCGCGCCGGTTCCCGATTCCGCCTCCAGGACCTCGGCATGGCCTGGGTACTCCTCGCGCTGGGCGCGCTGTTCAGCGCCCTGACCTGGAGCGAGCAGGAGCCGGCGGGCGCCGCGGCCGCCGCCGGCGTGGCCGACGACGTCCTCGGCACGGCCCCCCGACCGCGCGTCCTGGTGGCGGTCCGCGACCTGCCGGAGGAGGCGGCGTTCGCCGAGCGGCTGGCCGAAAGGCTGCGCGCCGGCGGGGCGGACGTGGTGGAGGTCGTGACGGGGGAGCCGAAGGACGCCCGCGCGGCGCTCGTCCGGGCCGCCGCCGCGGCGCCCCCCGGGATCGACGCCATCGCCGGCAGTGCGGCGAGCGCGGCGTGGGGGGTGTTCGCGGACGTCGCCGCCGACTTCCCCGCGCTCGGCAGCCCGGCGGTCGTCCGGCCGCGGCCCTACCGCTGGCCCAACTTCCTCAAGGCCGAGAACCTCCTCAACATCGCCAACCAGATCGCGGTCATCGCCATCCTCGCGGTGGGGATGACGCTCGTGATCCTCACCGGCGGCATCGACCTCTCCGTGGGGAGCATCATCGCCCTGGCCAGCGTGGTCACCGCGCTGGTGGTCCGCGACCGCTTCGGCGGGGTCGAGGCGGGAACATCCGGGATGGCGCTGGCGGGGCTCGCCGGCGTCGGCGTCGGCGCCCTCTGCGGGGCGGTCTCCGGGGGGGTGATCGTCGGCTTCGGCATCCCCCCCTTCATCGCCACGCTCGCCATGATGCTCGTGGCCGGGGGGACCGCGTCGATGCTCTCGCAGGGGCAGAGCGTCTACCAGCTGCCCGACGCCTTCCTCTGGCTCGGCCGAGGCGCCGACCTGTTCGGGATTCCCAACGCCGTGGCGCTGACGCTGCTCCTCTACGGACTGGCCCACTTCGCCATGACCCGGATGACGTTCGGGCGCTTCGTCCTGGCCGTCGGCGGCAACCGCGAGGCGGCCCGGCTCTCCGGCGTGCCGGTGGCGGGCACGCTCCTCGCCGCCTACGTGCTCTCGGGGGCGCTCGCCGCACTCGGCGGCGTGGTGATGGCGTCGCAGCTCAAGAGCGGCTCGCCGAACTTCGGGCAGATGTACGAGCTCTCCGTGATCGCGGCGGTGGTGGTGGGGGGGACGAGCCTCTCCGGAGGCGAGGGGAGCATGATCGGGACGCTCGTCGGGGCGCTCGTCATCGCCGTGATCCAGAACGGCATGAACCTGCTCGGCATCGAGAGCTACACGCAGCGCGTCGTGCTGGGGCTCGTGATCCTCGGCGCGGTCCTCCTCGACCGCCTCCGGCCGCGGCGCGCTCCCGGGGCGAACTGACGCCGCAAACCCATTCCAGGAAGGGGTTTGCGTGGGCTCGTTCCCCAGGCTGCGAGGCCCGTTCGGGCGGGGGGGGGAGTCAACTGTTCCGGGGGGGCGTGATCGCGGCGAAGGCCGAGGTTACGATCCCACGGTGTCTTGGGGGGGAACGGGTCCGGAGGGAATTGCGCCACGGCATGCCCTGGGCATCCTCCGGAGGGTCGCTTGTTTCTCGGGGGAGCAGTCATGGAAACGTCTCCATCGGGCGTCGGCGGATCCGACGATCCCGGTCGTCTGGTGCCCGCCATCCGGGCCATCGGCGCGCGGCTCGACGACATCGAGTCGTCGAACCGTCTCACGCGTCTCACCCTCACCGGCGCGTCGCTGGGGATCGTGGCGCTCGCCGCGCTCTTCGGCTCGTCCCTCTGGAACACGCTCCAGCGTCAACTGGCGCCGGAGAAGCTCGAGGCCGCGCTGTCGAAGAAGCTCGAGGCGATCGGTCCGCCGCTCGGACAGAAGCTCGTCGACGAGGTGATGGGAGCGGTGCCGTCCTACTCCGACCTCGCCGTCGAACGTGGCGAGAAGGTATGGCCGGAACTGTCGGCGCGGATCGCGAAGGAGGCCGAGACTTTCGCCGTCGACACCGAGAAGATGGTGCGCCAGCGCGCCGACCGGGCCGTGGAACGCGTGGCCACCAAGCTGGCCGCCGACCTGAAACGGGATTTTCCCAAGCTCTCCGAACAGCGCTGCGAACAATTGGCGAAGCGCCTCGAGGCCGGCCTGATCACCGAGGGGGCCGGACTGGGGGAGGAGGTCGAGGCGACCATCGGCCGCGAGCGCGCCCGATTGGCGGCGATGCTCGAGACGCTCCCGATCGACGAGGCGGCACGGGAGCCGGATTCACGTCTGCAGAAGCGCTTCATGCGCGGCGTCCTCCAGATGGTCGACGCGGCGGTGGAGACGTGGCCGGTCGATGACGACGCCGCCCCCGCCCCCCGCGCCGCCCCGGCGGACGAGGATGGCGTCGCGTCGCCGCGGGGCGTGCCCTCCGCGGCCCGCTCCCGGGCTCCTCTCCCCCAGGAAGCCCCGTCCGCGGTGGAAGCGTTGCCCGCATCCGACCCCCCCGCGGAGTCGCCATCGACCGGACAGCCCGCGGCGCCCGTCGAGCGACCGTCGGCCGAGTGATTCCCCGCCCGACCCCCTCCACCCCGTAGTCAGGAGCCAGCCATGGCCAGCCCCGCATCCCCGGGATCCCCCCCGTCGCGTACGCTCGCGGAGGAAGTGTCGGTGCTCACGCGTCGGATCGATGCCGCGGCCGCGGCCGCCGGGCGGCGGCGTTGGCTGACGACGCTCGTCCTCGGAGCGCTCCTCGTCGGCGTGGGCGGGTATCTCTTCTGGCTCCACCACATGATCGGGAAGTACGCCGAGCCCGACACGCTCGTGGAACTGGCCGCGGCGACGCTCGAGCCGCGGCTCGAGGAGGAGGTGGGCCGTGTGGGCGAGCGCCTGGTGGCCGAGGCTCCGGCGGTCCTCGACCAGGCCGAGAAACTCGTGCTCGACGCGCCGCCGCGGATTGTCTCCGGCGCGGGCGGCTATCTCGCGTCGCAGTTCGACGGGCAACTCGTGTCGCTCGAGGAGCGGGTCTACGTGCTCGTCTCCGGGATGCTCAAGGAGTCGCTCGATCGAGCCCGTGCCGAGGGGATCGACCTCGACGACGACGCCCAGGTCGACGCGCTCGTCGACAAGGCCGCGCCGTTCATGCGCGAGGAACTCAAGAAGGCCGTCGACGAGATCTACGCCGAATACCGCAAATCGGCGGAGGGGATCGGAGCGATCGTGGCGCGGCTCACGAGCGGTGAGCCGCTCGATGCCGAGGAGGCGAGGCAGAAGGAGATTCTCGTCACCGGCCTGGCGATCATCCGCAAACTCGAGGCCGACCCCGCCCGTGCGCCGCTCCAGGGGGTGATCCGGGGAGAGGTTCCGCAGGCGCGGTGACGGCGTCGTCGCCGAGGTGATCGCGGGACGGGAGCCCCGTGGCTCCGGCAGGCGGGGACCCATCTCCGGTCGGCGACGGCCGGCGGGTGGGCACGCGCGGACGGGTCGGCGGGGGAAAGGGGAAACCCTGGGCACCCCCGGACGCTCGGGACCGTTCGGGCCATGTTCCGGGTGCGTCCGCGATCGAAGCCGCGCCCGATGCGACGGTCCTGCCCTTCCCTCCCCACGGGTGCCGTCGGGACGGATGTCGGAATCACCGGATGCCGCCACACGCCGGTCATCAGGGCCGCGTCCGCGTCAGGCACGCGCCCCTTCGCGGGGCAGGAGGAAACCGAGGTGGTGCGAGGCATGGATGAGCATCAGATCCTCGTAGGAGCGTCGATCGATCCGGTCGAAGGCCGGATGTGGATGGTAGGCGCCCGCATGCGCGCGGAACGACTCCACCTCGGCGCGGAAGCGGGCGACCGCGGCGGCATCGTCGGCGTCGGCGGGCACCTGCGGCTGCCACCACCGCGGCGCGGGGATGCCCGCCGGGATCCATCTGAAGGCGCGGAGGAGCGGCAGTGCGAAGCTCCGCGCCGACATCCGCATCACCCACGGCAACCGTCGGGTCGATCCGCCGACCGCCACGCGGAGCCCCGCGCCGACATGGTCGAGGACCTGCGCCAGCGACCATGTTCCGGCGCGGTCGTAGCCCCCGCGGGCGAGTCGATCGGCGTCGGCGAGCAGCGCTTCCCAGGAGCGGAAGTCGAGCCGCCGACGGGTGACGGAGGGTCCGGGCATCGTCGTCTCCCCGGGGTTCGGCCCGGCGTGGAGGGTCGGTGCCGCCGGTCAGCATACCCCTCCCGAGCGATTCCGGTCCGTCCGGCGCGTCCTGCCGGAGTCATGGCGTCGATGCGTCGCCGCCGTCCATCGAGCCGAGGGCGGTCCACACCTGCGGCGCGACGTCGTCGCGCACGATCCGCACCGAGCCGTCGGCCGCCGTGGCGACGACCGCTCCGGGATGGCGGCTGCGGGCGGCGAAGAGCAGGGCCGGCCAGCCGCCGGGTCCGGGCACCTGGTCGGGGGAGCCCGGGCTTCGTCGAGCGGAGCGGTGGGGAGCCGTGGCCGCCGTAGCGGTCGGGGCCGGGCCAGTTCGGCGTCTTCCAGTGGGAGTACTGCACGCCCGTCTCGGTCCACCACACGCCGCGGCCGTCGCCAGCGATCACCTCCGAGAGCATGATCGTCCGCGAGGTCCCGTCCGCGACGCTCGCGAGCGAGCGCGGAACTCCCGAGAAGTTGAACACCGACCTTCCCGGTCGGGTCCGCAGCGGATCGGTCGAGAGGACGGTGGGGTTGTCGGTCGTGCGTTGCCCGCCGTTCATCTGGTGGTTCGACAGGCACTCCGCGCTCGCCTCGGGCTCGACGGCGAAGCCGTGGGGGCTGAAGCAGCCGACGTAGTTGCTCTGCGTGTGGTCGACACACTGGTGGAGCGGCGAGGAGACGAGCACGTGCGTGTCGGCGGGGCAACGGTAGACGGGGATCGTCTCACGGAAGGCGCGGTACGATTCGAACGTGCCGGGTTCGGAGCCCCAGGTGCGCGGGCCGATCATGGCGGCGACGTCGGCGTGGCCGAGCCAGGGGAGGAGCGTGAAGGTCCAGAGGTAGCGGCCGGTGAACGGAGCGCAACCGCCGGCCTCGTCGCTGAAGCCCACGCCCGTGGGGAAACGGTCGTGCGACTGGTGCCAGGCGAGGATCGCCTCGCCGATGCGGCCCTGGTTCCGCATGCAGGCGTTCCGCCTGCCCGCCTCGCGTGAGGCGTCGACGGCCGGGATCATCACGCCGAGGAACAGCACCGCCACGGCGAGGACGACGAGCAGCTCGACGAGCGTGAAGGCGTGGGGGGCACCGGCGGGTCGGTACGACGGACCGTTCGGGGGAACGACCCGTACGGCCGTCTGTTCGATGACACGGAGGTCGAGCGGGGAGGTCATGGGTTCGATCGAGTGGTGAATCACCGGTCGGCGGCACCGTCCGGCGTGTCGCCGACCCCACGGTGGTGGGGCGTGCCGGCGGAGACGGGCGCGGCGCGGGACGCCTCCGCCTTCCCCGATCGCCTCGTCGGCGTCGCCGCGTCGCGCGCGAACCCGCACCACTGGCAGGCTTCGGCCGCAGGTGGCGGCGCGTCGGCATCGAGGCATTCTTTCGCGTGGATCACCCGGGAGTCCACCCAGGAATCGTCGCCGTCGTACGGGATGACGGTCATGCGGAAGCGGACCACGCGGTCGAAGCGATCGGCGGTCGTGTCGCCGTTGGCATAGACCCAGTAGGCCCGGTCCGAGACCCGGAAGCCGTTGCGGCGCAGCAGCCACTGGTAGACCTCGAACTGTCGCTTGTAGCTGCCGTGCCACTCCGCGTCGAGCGACGTGATGTCGGCCTTCTTGGCCGTGGCCTTGTAGTCGACCACGATCAGTTCGCCGGACGGATTCACCCAGACGTCATCCACCGCACCGGAGACGAGGAACCCGGTCGGCTCGTGGAGGTGACGGACGCCGGTGAAGTTGTGCCGCCACGTGGACAGGTCGGCGTGCGCGAACGGAATCGCGTCGACCCCGAACTCGGTCATCAGGGGATGCGGTTCGCCGCGGTCGCGATGAAAGTCGAACTCCCGCTTGAGCAGCGTGTCGACGGCCGAGTTGATGTTGAAAGGAAATCCCCCCGGCCGTCCGATCCCCAGCCGCTTGTCGAGGTAGAAGCAACGCGGGCAGTCGTGCAGAAGTTCGAGGCCGCTCCTGGAGAGCTTGAAGGGCTTGCCCGAGGCGGGATCGTAGGGAGGGTGTTTCGGCATGGGAGAGGCCTTGGAGGCGTGTGCGAAACGGTCGGACCACGGCGTTGTCGATGTCGTGGATCGTGTCGATCATCGTGCGGGCGACGACAAGAGAAAACCGAGTCTGCGAAACGCCACTCTGCTGATCGGCGCAGGCTATCGACCCGAGGCCTCTTCCCGGAACGTGGGTGTGTCGATCGCCGTTCCCGCCGGCGTCCGTCGCCGGAACGCCCGCCGGCGATGGGACACGTCTCCTCCCCCGAGCGAGCGTCGTCGAAAAACCGGCCAAACTTCTTCCGAGCACCCCGAATCAAGCATTGCTCCCCCCCCGCCCCTGGCCCGATAATCCCCCCCATGGATGCCGCGGCCCCCCCCCGCCTCTGCCGCCGCCCACGCCCGGTACGGCGCCTTCCTCGACCGGCTCCGGGAGGCCGACCCGGCCGCCCGTCGGGCCGGGGCCGACGAACTCGTGGCGGTCGTCGCCGAGCGGCTCCGCTCCATGGCCCGGCGGATGCTCCGCGGCTATCCCACCGTCCGCCGCTTCAGCGAGACCGACGACATCGCCCAGGGGGCGGCGCTGCGGCTCCACCGGGCGCTCGCCACCGTCACCCCCGCCTGCCCACGCGAGTTCATGGGATTGGTGGCCCTCCAGGTGCGGAGGGAGCTGGTGGATCTCGCCCGGAAGTTCGCCGGACCGGAGTCGCTCGTCCCCCACCTCGACACCGACGTCGTTCGCGACGGGGGGAACGAACTGCGCCGCACCGAGTCGGCGGCCGATGACGTCGCCGCGGCCGAACGGGAGTCGCTCGCGCGCTGGGTGCGTTTCCACGAGATCGTCGCCGAACTCACGGCGGAAGAGCGGGCCGTGTTCGACATGGTGTGGTACCTCGGCGCCACGCAGGCCGTGATCGCCGACGTCCTCGATTGCTCGGAACGGACCGTGCGCCGCCGCTGGGACGCGGCCTGCGAACACTTCCAGTCGCGCTTCCGCGGCGACCTTCCATAGCGGCCCCGGGCGTGACCATGACGAGCGACGAGCATCCCGACGACGCGGACAGCGCCCGATCCGACGCGGGTGGCGACGGCGCCGAACGCGATCCGCCGGACGTCGACGGATTCGATCTGGAGGTGCTGTGGCGGCTGTGCGAGCGCCCGGCCGGCCCGATGCCGCCCGATCCGCTCCTCGGACGGGTGTTCGACGGCGTCCGGCTCACGCGCGTCGTCGGCGAGGGGGGCATGGGGCGCGTCTACGAGGGGGATCGCCCCGACGGCTCCGGCAAGGTCGCGGTGAAGGTCCTGCGGCCGGGGCTCTGGTCGCGGGAGATGCTGCGGCGCTTCGCCAAGGAATCGCGGATCCTCGGCCGCCTCGACCACCCCGGAATCTCGCGCATCCTCGCCGTCGGCGC
>CAZMOU010000123.1:0-3004 GCA_964567835.1 uncultured Chitinophaga sp.
CGGCGCGGCCGCGCGTGCGAGCGCCACGTCGAGTCCGAGACAGCCGAGCCCGCCGCCGAGCGCGGCGAGGAACGCCCGCCGGGCCGGCGGCGGCGGGAGGGGCTCGGGCCCGTGAGCGTCGAGGGGCTCTGGCCCGTGGGCGTCGAGGGGCATCGGGGAGGGATCCAGGGGGCCCGTCAGTCGATCGAGGCGAACTCGTTGGCGGCGAGCATCATCCGGCAGAACTGCTCGAGCCCGGCATCCCGGACGAGCACCGCCGCGGCGGCGGCCTCGGCCCCGTCGGGGTCGCGGGCGAAGGCGAGGCGGAACGCGAGACGGACCTGCTCCGTGGCGTCGGCGCCCGCCTCGCGCCGCAGGCGCTCCGCCCAGGCCGAGGCGTGACGGAGCGTGAAGTCGTTGTTGAGGACGGCGAGCGACTGCAGCGCCGTCGTCGTCCGGGCCCGGACCGGCGCCAGGGTCGCCGGGTCGGGGCAGTCGAGCGTGGTCAGGAAGACGTCGGGGGTGCCGCGCACGACGCAGCGGTAGATGCTCCGCCGCCGCAGCTCCGGGCGATCGACCGGCAGCGGCCGGTAGATCGGGGCATAGGCCTCGGTGACTTCGAAGTCACGGAAACCGGGCCCGCCGCGCGACCGGTCGAGCACGCCCGCGACGTCGAGCACCGCGTCGCGGAACGACTCGGCGTCGAGCCGGCGCGGACTCGTGCGCCACAGGAGCCTGTTGGCCGAATCGACCGCCATCCCCGCCGCCGCGCCGGGCACGCCGTGGCTCCGCTGCCGCCAGGTCCGGCTCGTGCAGATGAGCCGGTGGACGTGCTTCAGCGACCAGCCGTGGTCGACCAGTTCGGCCGCCAGCCAATCGAGGAGCTCCGGATGCGACGGCCGGCCCCCACCCGAGCCGAAGTCGCTCGGCGTGTCGACCAGACCGGTGCCGAAATGGTGGTGCCAGAGGCGGTTGACGATCACGCGCGGCGTGAGCGGATTGGCCCGATCGGTGAGCCACTCGGCGAGCGCCAGCCGTCGGTCGCCGTCCGTGGCGTCGGCGGCGAGCACCGCGGCGCGTCCACCGAACAAACGCGGGAGTCCAGGGGGGACCTCCGCGAGAGGCTTCTCGGGATCGCCGCGCTCGAGGAGCTGCGTCGGCGGGGGAACTTGGACCACCGGCCCGTACACCGTCTCCGGCTCGGGGAGTGTGGCCAGGGCGCGACGCAGTTCCGCGACCCGTTCCCGCGCCGCGGCGACCGCCGCGGCGTCGATCGGACGGGGCGGGGTGCCCTCGATCCGTGGATCGCCGAACCACACCTGGTCGTGGCCGATGCCGTCCCCCCCGTCGGTGGCCACGAGGGTGAGATACCGCGCGTCCTCCGGAAGCGCGTGGTCGAGCGGGACGCCGGGGCTCGTCCGGTCGAGCCGCCCCTCCGCCAGGCGCACGCCGTCCATCCACACGGCGAACTCGGCCCCCGCCGTCGCCTCACGGCCGCCGTAGGCGACGAGCGCCCGGAAGCGGCGTTCCATGGCCGGATGCCGCGCGCGGATCGCGGCCAGGTCGAACGTGATCGCGGCGTTGGCGTGGAGGCCGAGGATCGCGTGCCCGTCGGCCGCGTGGTCGATCCCGGCGGCCACCGTGGACGCCTGGGCGTTGACCGGACCGTTGCGGATCGCGTCCCACGCCTGCCGCGCCGTGGGGGGCACTCCCGCGACCGGCTCCCCGTCGACGACGAGCCGGACCGGCGTGCTGCCGTCGGGGACGAAGACTGCTGCCACGAAGGGTGCCGGCCCGGGAACAGGCCGGTTGGGCTCGATCGCGTCGAGGAAGCCGAGCGGCGCCCGGTCGCGGGCGAGCCCCGTGCGTGGGTCGATCCCCGCCCCTCTGGTGCCGTTCCCCGACCCGTCGCCCCCGCCGACCAGGTCGGCCAGATCGACGCTCCCCCCCGCGATCGCGTGGAGTTCGGACGTCGCCGTCCGCAGGGCCGCCTCGAGGTCGCGCCGTCGGGCATCGCGTGCGATCACCGCCTCCGGACTGACCGGCCGCTCGCCCCGGGTGACCCCGGCGAGGAGGGCTGCCAGGCCGGCGTACTCGCGCTGCGGGATCGGATCGAGCTTGTGGTCGTGGCAGCGGGCGCAGTTGATC
Organism: uncultured Chitinophaga sp.; assembly: GCA_964567835.1. Taxonomy (GTDB): domain Bacteria; phylum Planctomycetota; class Planctomycetia; order Pirellulales; family UBA1268; genus QWOP01. The sequence continues at coordinate 2,128 of CAZMOU010000123.1, forward strand.
GTGACGCCGCAGGCGGCCGCGAGGACCTGCGTCAGCATGTCGTCGACGTCGTCGGCGCGGGCCTGCCGGCGGAGAACGGGGCTTTGCGTCTCCACCTGCCCGACGAGGTCCCACGGCCCGGCGACGAGGAAGCCGCTCGCCACCACCGCGGCGGGGTCGTGCGGAGCGATCACGTCGCCGGCCACCTGCTCCCGGAGGAAGGTGTCGTACGGCTTGTCGGCGTTGATGCTCTCGATCACCCAGTCGCGGTAGCGCCAGGCATGGGGGCGGAGTTGGTCGCGTTCGTACCCGTGGCTGTCGGCGTAGTGGGCCACGTCGAGCCAGTGCCGCGCCCAACGCTCGCCATGCTCCGGCGACGAGAGCAGGCGGTCGACGAGGCGCTCGACGGCGTCGGGAGCCGCATCCGCCTCGAACGCCGCGACGGCGTCGGGATGCGGCGGCAGTCCCACGAGATCGAACGACGCGCGGCGGACGAGCGTGCGCCGATCGGCCTCGGGGGCGGGCGAGAGTCCCGCCGCCGCCAGACGCACGGCGACGAAGGCGTCGATCGCGGCGGGCCCCTCCGCGCCCCCGGGCACGGCGGGGCGCACGATCGGCTGCCAGGCCCAGTGATCGAGACGCGGATCGCGCCACGCACCGGCGGGCCACTCAGCCCCGGCATCGATCCAGGCGCCGACGAGTTCCACCTCGTCGGCCCCGAGCGCCTTCCCGCGCGGCGGCATGCGCACGTCGGGATCGGCGGAGGCCACCCGCGCGAGGAGCCCGCTGGCCTGCCGATCACCCGCGACGACGAGCCCCGACGCCGCCGGTACGGGCTCGTCGAGACGGAGCCCCCCCTCCTGCCGCTCGGGCCCGTGGCACTCGAGGCAACGGCGCT
>CAZMOU010000123.1:3014-14156 GCA_964567835.1 uncultured Chitinophaga sp.
GGTGCCCGGCTCCGCCCCGCCCGCGCTCGTCGCCGCCCACGCGAGGATCGCGACGATCCAGGCGCGGGGCGGTCGGCCGGACAGGGGGGGAGTGCGTCGCATGGGCCACGAGCGTCACTTCGCCAGCGGCTTGACGCGGATGTTGCGGAACCACAGCTCGTCGCCGTGGCCGAGGAACCCGATGTGCCCGCGGTCGCGCTTCAACCCCGGATGGTCGCGCTTGTCGATCGTCGCCTTGCCGTCGCGCCATTCGGCGATGTCGGCGTCGACGATCGTGGTGCCGTTGAGGATCACCTTGATCTTGGTCCCCTGGGCGATCACTTCCTGCTCGTTCCACTCGCCGACCGGCTTGAGGGCCCCGCGCTTCGACGCCACCACCCCGTAGATCGAGCCGTGGTACTGATAGGGCTCGAGCTTGGCGTACTTCTCGTGGCCGTCGTCGAGGATCTGGAGCTCCATGCCGTTGAAGGCGGCGTCACCGTCGACGGGAGCGCGGATCCCCAGGCCGTTGTTGGCCCCGGCCGTCAGACGGAACTCGAACTTCAGGTCGAAGTCGCCGAACTCCTCCTTCGTGAGCAGCTTGCCGCCGGCCCCCGGCTTGCAGTGCAGCTCGCCCCCCTTGGCCTCGTAGCCGCCGACGTCCCCCTGCCAGCCCTCCATCGTCTTGCCGTCGAAGAGCGTCTTGAAGCCGGGCTCGTCGGCGACGATCGCCGCCGGCGTGCCCGCCAGGATGGCGAGGGCCACGGCGGTCCGGAGGAACGGGGCACGGGACTGGTGACTCGAGCGCATCGCGGCTACTCCACGGGGTTGGGAAGGGAAGGGATCCCCGATCCGCCAAGACTACCCTCTCGGCGCCGGCCTCGCGACCGCGCCGCCCGGGAAGGAATCACGTCGGCGACGGGGGCGGGACGGGAAACGACGTCAGGGAAGCTCGCGGATCCGCAGGCGGCGGAAGTCGACCGGTGCCCCCTCCGACTCCAGGCAGAGGAATCCTTCCGCGGGCTTGCACTCGTTGCCGCCGGACACCTCGTGGCCGTTGACCCACAGCCGGACCTCGCCGTCGATGGCGCGGATGTAGTAGTGGTTCCACTCCGGGGTGCCGCGGGAATGCCGTGCCGAGGGGAAACTGCGCTTGCCCCCCGGGGCGACGGGCGGGAAGGGCACCATGTCGGAGCTCCCCACCGGGAAGACGTCGCCGTCGGTGGTGAACCAGTCGGCCTTCTTGCCGGAGGAGCGTTCGAACTCCTCGGTGTAGCCATGGTCGAGGACCTGAACCTCGATCCCCCCCGGTGGCAGGCTGCCGGGCTTGAGATTCTCGAGCACCTGCGGCGGCGCCCAGAGGAAGACGCCCGAATTGCCCCCCTTCGTCAGGTGGCGCCACTCCACCGACATCTCCAGGTTCTTCAGCGGCTTCTTCGTCTTGATCACCCCCACCGGCTTCCCCGTGCAGTGGACGCCACCGTCGTGCCACGTCCAGGTGCCCGGCTCGCCGTTGACGTTCTCGAAATCGTCCCCCGTCAGGTCGCGCCATCCCGGCCCGCTCCCTTCGAGGGTGGAGAGTTCCCGGATGGCGACGTTGCGGACGTGCATCGGGGCGCCATGGGTCTGGATCTGGATCGGCCCCTTCTCCGGGAGCGGCTTCCCGGCGGCGAAGAAGTTGGCGAGCCTGGCGTCGTCCACGACCACCCGGTCGTTGAGGATCACGGTGACGTGCTCCCCCTGCATGCGGATCCGGGTGGTGTTCCATTGGCCGGTGGGTCGGTCGGCACGCTCGAGGGGCCACTTCCCCGGAGCGTCCGCCGGGTTGTTCCACAGCCCGCCCGATCCCTTCTGGTTCCCGTGCTTGAAGTCGCGTTCGCAGTCGGGATCCCAGATCTGCACCTGCGGATTGCCACGGAGGTAGATGCCGCTGTCGGCGCACGGTTCGGGCAGCATCCACTCGAGGAACAGCTCGAAATCGCCGTAGTCGCGGTCGGTGGTGAGGAAGACGCCGTGGCCGTCGCTGACGATCTCCCCCCCCTCCGCCTTCCAGTGGCCGCGCATGTCGGCATCCCACTCGGCCTGCTTGGCGGCGCGTTCCTCGGGGGTCATCGCCGCCTCGGCGGCAGGATCGAGGTGGGGCCGCCCGCGCCAGCCGGCCAGGCTCTCGCCGTCGAACAGCGCCGTGAAGCCGGCGGGAATGCCCGGCTGCGGGAGCCGCGCCGACTGCCAGGCGACGAACTTCCACACCCCCCCCTCCTCGCGCCAGGTGGCGAGGTAGGAGAAGGTGTTCCGCATCACGCCCGACGCGCCCGCCACCTTCACCCGCGCGCGCCCCGACTCGAGGGCGATGCCGGGTGCCGGGAAGCGCCAGGACCGCTCCCCCTGCACGTACTCGACGTACCGCGTCTTGCCGGAGGCGAGATTGTCGAGGAACGACCGCTTCGTGTCGGCCGTGCCGCTCGAATGGACGTAGTGGAGCTCGTCGGAGAGCACGGCACCCAGCGTCTCGAGGTCGTTGTCGACGATCGCCTTCACGCGGGCGTCGGCCACCTTCGCGAGCGCTTCCGTGCGGGGATCGGCGGGCGCTTGGGCGCGGACCCAGCCGGAGGCGACGATCAGCGCCGCGACGGCGAGTGCGGCGACGGACCGGGAAGGGGTGCGGGGGGCGGTCATGCATGGCCTCGTACGGGAAGACGGGATCGGCGGACGCTGTGGATCGATCAGGCGAGCTGCACCGGACGCCCCCCCTCGGCGGCGCTCCGGTCGGCGGCGAAGATGACGTCGAAGGTGCGCGACGCCTCGGCGAAACTCGTCAGCGGCATGTCCACGCCGGCGTCGAGCGAGTCGAAGAAGCACTGGAACTGCGCCTGGTAGGGATGGTCGCTGACGTCCCCGGAGTCGAGGAGCTTCATGGCGAGCTTGCTCCAGGAATGCCGGTCGGTGTGCAGCTTCTGCGAGTGGAAGCGGTCGTCGAGGAGGCTCCCCTCGCTCCCCACCAGGTGCGTGTGGAAGTAGTAGGGCTGGAGGCAGTCGACCACCGCCGCCGTCTTGCCCACCGCGCCCCCCTTGAAGTGGACGAGCGTCACGCTCGTCGTGTCGTACTCGTAGGGGGCGAAGACGGCGCTCGAGGTCCTCGTCGAGAGGCTCGTGACGCTCTCCACCTCCCCCCCCATGAGCAACAGCAGCGCGTCGAGGGCATGGCACCCGGCGGTGAGCAGCGCGCTGCCGCCGTCGGTGCGGCCGGTGTTCCAGCGGAACTGTCCGTACCAGGGGCCGATGCCGTGGTAGTAGTCGACCTCGCCGTAGTGCAAACGGCCGAGGAGCCCCTCGTCGAGGAGCGCCTTGGTGACGCGGAACTGGCTCGAGAACCGGCATTCGAAGCAGACGCATCCCCGGACCCCGTGCCGCGTCGCCGCGGCGACGATGTCGCGAACCTCCCCGGGGGAGTTGGCCATCGGCTTCTCGAGGATGATGTGCTTGCCCGCGGCGGCCGCGGCCACCGCCTCGTCGCGGTGGCGGCTGGGGTAGCTCGTGACGTCGACGACGTCGATCGAGTCGTCGGCGAGCATCTCGTCGAGGTGCCGGTAGGCCTTCATCGGCCGGCCGTGCCGGGCGGACAACTCGCCGGCGTCGAGCGCACGCGATGAGCAGACCGCCGTCACCTGTCCCTGCCGGGTGGCGTTGATGGCGTCGATGTGGGCGGTCGCCGCCCAGCCGTACCCGATCACGCCGACGTTGTGCGTCTTCACGGTCGTCCCCCCTGCGTTCGTCGTCCCCACCCCTTCCCGACCGTCCGCCGCGCGCGCGGCGGTCAGCGGCGCTGGAGCACGAATCCCTCGATCGCCTCGTACTCCGGGAGCCCGAGGCGGTCGTAGATCTGTGCGGTCGCCCGATTACGGTCCTCGGCCCGCTGCCAGAACTCGCGCGGATCGGTGGCCCCGGGGAACAGCGCCCGGTCCTTCTGGCTCTCGTGCTTGAAGATCGCCATGCGCTTGCGCTTCACCTCGTCGGGCGACAGGGGCACGGCCATGTCGATCTCGTGCGGTTCCCACTCCTGCCACGCGCCGCGGTAGAGCCAGAGTTCGCAGTCGGCGGCCCAGGGACGGTCGGCGAGGCTCTCGAGCGCCTGCGTCACCGCCGCCAGGCAGACGCGGTGGGTGCCGTGGGGATCGGAGAGGTCGCCGGCGGCGTAGATCTGGTGCGGACGCACCGTCTCCAGCAGTCGCGCCGTGATGGCGATGTCCTCCGGTCCGATCGGCTTCTTGCGCACCCGCCCGGTCTCGTAGAAGGGAAGATCGAGGAACCAGATCCGCTCGTCCGCCACGCCGGAGAGCCGGGCCGCGGCCCGGGCCTCCGTCCTGCGGATCAGCCCCTTCACCGCCTGCAGCTCGGGGATGTCCACCGCCCCGGCGGGCTTGTCCTTGATGAAGGCCCGGATGCGGTCGACGACCTGCTCGATCCCGTCGACCCCCGCCGAGGGCACGACGCCCCGCACGAACTCCTCGACGAACTCGGCGTGCCGTTCGGCGGTGCCGTCCCAGACGGCGATGTTGCCGCTGGTCTGGTAGGCCACGTGCACCTCGTGCCCCTGCTCGCAGAGGCGGATGAACGTCCCTCCCATGCTGATGACGTCGTCGTCGGGGTGCGGGCTGAAGACCACGATCCGCTTCGGGAAAGGATCGGCCACCGGCGACTCGGGCGCCCCGCCCGCGCGGGCGACGCCGGTCCACTTCTTCGCGGCACGCTCCGAGAAGCGCTGCCTCCGCGCCCTCCCCGGCTTGCCGCCCGGCCACCCGGTGATCGTGTCCTGCATCGACCGGAAGACGTCGATGTTGATGTCGTAGGCCCGGCCGCAGGTGGAGAGGAGATCCTGCAGGCCGTGCTCGTTGTAGTCCTCGTCGGTGAGCTTGAGGATCGACTTGCCCAACTCGAGCGCCAACCGGATCACCGCCTTGCGGACGAGCCCCTCGGTCCACTCGAGCCCCAGCGTGTCGAGCGGACCGACGAGCCAGGGGGCCACGAAGCGCGTCAGCGAGGAGCCCGCCGCCCGATCGAGCACGAAGCGCGCGTCGGGATGCTGCTGCAGCGCGCTTGCGGAGACCTGCGTCGAAGCCGGCTGCTCGACGGCGCGGGCCACGATGGACGCCTTGTGCTCGCCGAACGCCAGGAGGATCACCTTCCGGGCGTCGAGGATCGACCCCACCCCCATGGTGATCGCCTGCCGGGGCACGTTCCACTCGCCGAAGAAATCGGCGGCGGCATCGGCCCGCGTGACGTGGTCGAGGGTGATGAGGCGCGTCCTGCTCTCGCGCGGGCTCCCCGGCTCGTTGAAGCCGACGTGCCCGGTGCGGCCGATGCCGAGGATTTGCAGGTCGATCCCGCCGGCGGCCCTGATCTTCGCCTCGTACTCCTCGCACGCCCCCCACACGCGCTCGCGCGGCAGCGTGCCGTCCGGGATGTGGATGTTGCCGACGGGAATGTCGACGTGGTCGAAGAGGTGCTCGCGCATGAAGCGGTGGTAGCTCTGCAGCGCCCCCGGCTCCATCGGCCAGTACTCGTCGAGGTTGAACGTGACCACCGTCCGGAAGGACACGCCCTCTTCCCGGTGGAGCCGGACGAGCTCGTCGTACACGCCCACCGGCGTGCTCCCGGTCGCCAGACCGAGCACGGTGCCGCGGCCGGAGGCGGCGCGGGTGGCGACGAGGTCGGCGATCTCGCGGGCCACCGCGCGGCTGGCGTCGGCCGGCTGGTCGTAGACCGTCACCGGGACGCGCTCGATCGGGCCGCCGTGCTGATGGGTGGCCAGCGGCACCGGGCCGCGGTAGACGGGCGAGGGGGCCGTTCGGGGGGCTGACATGGTGTTCTCCCGGGCTGCCGCCCGTGCCGGCGGTGGACGCCCGGGGAATCCTCCGGCACTCCCCCGGGCGGAAACGTCATTGCATCCCCACGGTCCGCGACCGGGGGGGTGGAGGGGAAGGCCGCTCGGGGTCAGACGAGCTTGGTCTTCCCCGGCACGGCGATCGGCTGCGGGGGGATCGCGGGACCGAAGTCCCACGACGGCGGAGCGAGATCCTCCTTCGACTCCCAGACCTGCTCCCAGGTGACCTCCTGGCCGGTGTACGCACTCATCCGTGCCATGATCGCCATCGCCGTGCTGTTGGTCATCCGGACGCCGTTGTTGATCGGCTTGCCGGCACGGATCGCGGCGAAGAGTTCGTCATGTTCCTGCTGGTACATGTCGTTCTTCTTCACCTCGCTCTTCCAGGTCTTGCCGTCGGTGACGATCTCGTGCTGGTCCTTCCAGCCGTTGACGATCGCGTATCCGTTGGCCCCCATGATGTAGTCGCTGTTGTCGTTGGCGCAGTTGGGGAAGTGGCGGCACATGTGGAAACCGCGGCTCCCGTCGGCGTATTCGAAGGTGGCGCCGAAGTGGTCGAAGATGTTGTTGCCCGTCGGCACGTCCGGGCGCACCTCCCGGCCGCCGGTGCACACGACGCGCGTCGGCGGGACGTCCTTCATCGCCCAGGCGATCTTGTCGAGCGAGTGCACCGCCTGCTCGGCGATGTGGTCGCCCGAGAGCCAGGTGTAGTACTGCCAGTTGCGGATGTAGTACTCGAGATCGCTCCACCCCTGCTGGCGCGGCACCTCCCCGCGGAAACCGGCGGCGTTGTAGGTGGTGTAGACGGCGCGGACCGGGCCGATGGCCCCGTAGTGGATGCGGTCGTAGACGTCCCGCTCCCGGGCCGAGTAGCGCCAGCAGAAGCCGGCCACGATGTTGAGCGCCTTCTCCGTGGCGAGTTTCACCGTGTCACGGATGCTGCGCAGTCCGGCGGAATCGACCGCCATCGGCTTCTCGCAGAAAATCTGCTTGCCCGCCTCGACGGCGGCCTTGAGGTGCATCGGGCGGAACGCCGGCGGAGACGCCAGGAGGACGACGTCGCAGCAGTCGATCAGCTTCCGGTAGCCCTCCAGACCGGTGAACCGGCGGTCGGCGGAGACGTCGAAACGCTGACCCCAGGAGGGATCGGACGCCGACTTCTCCTCGACGACGCGCTGGAGGATGCCCGCGCCACTCTCGGCCCGGTCGGCGAACGGGTCGGCGATCGACCAGAGCACGACGCCCGGGTCCGCGGCCATCGCCTGCGACGCGGCACCCGATCCGCGGCCGCCGCACCCGACGAGCCCGACCTTGAGGCGGTCGCTGCCGGCGACGTTGGCGCCGCGGGCCAGCGAGACGGCCGCTCCGGCGGCCGCCGTGGCGGCGACGAACCCGCGCCGGCTGACGGCGCCGGCCTCGGTCGTCGGAGTCGTCGAGGCGGCGGAACCCTGTCGCGTACCCATGTGGACCTCCCTCCCTTGAATCGGTGCGTGGCAAGGCTACTTTGCCACGGAAGCCGTCGTCAACCGGCGGGACGGTCCCGTGGCTTCGTCCTCCGGGGGGGCGATCATGCAGGCTGCATCCATGTCAAAACGGCCGGCGGCGCTGGCCCTGATGGCCCATCCGGACGACATCGAGTTCGTCGCCGCCGGGACGCTCCTCCTCCTCGCCGCGGCGGGCTGGGACATCCACTACGCCAACGTCGCCAACGGCGACTGCGGCAGCATGGTGACCGGCCGCGCCGAGACCGCGCGGATCCGCGACGCCGAGGCGCGTGCCGCGGCCGCGATCCTCGGAGCGACGTTCCATCCCCCCGTCGCGACCGACATGCTGATCTTCTACGACGAGCGGCAGATGCGCCGCGTGGCCGCGATCGTCCGCGCCGCGCGCCCCACGATCGTGCTCACCCACTTTCCGCACGACTACATGGAGGACCACATGAACGCCTGCCGGCTGGCGGTGACGGCGGCGTTCACCAAGGCGATGCCCAACTTCGTCACCGACCCGCCGCTCGATCCGGTGCCCGGCGACGTCTTCGTCTACCACGCCATGCCGCACGGCCAGTGCGACCCGCTCCGCCGCCCCATGGCGCCGGAGTTCGTCGTCGACACGACGACCGTCCACGCGCGGAAGCGCGAGGCCCTGGCCGCCCACGCCAGCCAGAAGGCCTGGCTCGACGCCTCGCAGGGGATGGACAGCTACCTCGACGCCTGCGACGAGGCCTCGCGCCGCGTCGCATCCCGCTTCGGGAGGGGCGGGCACGCCGAGGGCTGGACGCGCCACCTGCACCTCGGGTTCTCGGCCGAGGATGCCGATCCGCTCTCCGCGGTCCTCGCCCCGTTCGTCCACCGTCCCGGCACCTGATCCCCGCACCACGACCGGACCCCGTCCCCGGAACCGCGATCGACGTCCCCCTTCCCGGAGCCCCGCCATGCCCCGCCCCCCGAGCCGCGTCGCCCCCGAGTGGTGGGACTACACCACGCTCCCCGCCGAGCTGATCCGCGAGGCGGCGGCGCTTTCGATGCACGACATGGAGAAGCTCTCCCGCCCCGGCTTCCGCGTCGTGTTCCACGACACGCTCGAGGACTTCTACCTCGCCGAGGCGCTCGAGTACGTCACCGCCTGGCGGCAGGCCACGGCGGACGATCCCGTGGGCATCTGCGGGCCGATCGGGCCGACGGAGCAGTTGCCCCTGGTGGCGCGGCTGGTCAACGCGCTCGACCTCGATCTGCGTCACGCCCACTTCTGGGGGATGGACGAGTGGGTGGAGGACGGCGTCGCCGTGCCGGTGACGCATCCGCTCTCCTTCGAGCGGGCCGACCGCGAGCTCTGCTTCGACAGGATCCGGCCCGAATTGCGGATGCCCGAGGCGAACCTCCACTTCCCCAAGGCCGACGTCGCCGCGTACGTCGCCAGCTGGGATCGGGCCCGCTGTGCGGTCATGCAGGGGGGCCAGGGGGACATCAAGCACTGGGCCTTCAACGATCCCCCCCGGCGCGGCGGGAAGCATGCCGACGCGCCACCGGCCCCCGAGGAATACCGGGCGCTGGGGACGCGCGTGGTCGAACTCCACCCCATCACGCTCGCGCAGAACGCCCGCACCAGCGGCGGTGGCAACATCACCATGGTGCCCAGGCAGGCGGTGACGGTCGGGCCGCGCGAGACGTGGCGGGCGGAGAAGGTGTCGATCTGGCACGCCGGCACCCACGATAACCCGCTCGGGCAGCGGCTCACGGCGCTGATGATCTCCAAGCGGATCGTCGACGCGAGCACGCCGATGTCGCTCCTGGCCGACCACCCCGACGTGCAGTTCAACTATTACCGCGGGGGCTTGGGGACCTGCGCGGTGGAGATGCACTGACCCCCCGCCCGCCGACGGACACGCCATGAACGCCGACGCACGCAGCGACGACACCCGGCCCGGATCGCCCGGGCCCTCCCGGGCCACGCCCGCCTCCGACGAGCGCCTCGTCACCGTCGTGGTGGCGAGTCCCACGCGGCTCCTCATCGGGACGGCGGCCGACGACGGCTCCTACGGCAAGCACGTCGTGGAGAAGTGCCGCTCGAGCGGGATCGAGGAGGCGCCCTACGCCTGCCGTCCCGGAACCACGCTCCAGTTCCGCCGCGTGAGCGGGGAGGTCCTCGGGCCGCCGGTCCCGGTCGCGCGCTTCACCGTGACCTGCAAGGGGGATGCGGGGGCGCCCCCCCGGACGCTCGTCCTGCCGGGGAGCCTCGTCGCGCCCGGCGGGGAGCCGATCCCCCTGCCGGCGCTCCCCGGGCGCGTCGCGCCACCGGCCGCGCCGCCGGCGGGCACCGGGGCGTCTCCTTCCACACACGAGCCGGCCGGGGGGTCGGCGGCGGCCGAAAGGCCGGTTCCCCCGCCCCCGTCGGCGGGAGTCGCTCCCCGGCCCGCCGTTCCGCCGCCGGCCGACGTCAGGAAGCCGGCCCCGCCGCCGGCGCGAACCACCCTCGAGGTGACGCCGGCGGTGGAGGCGGCGCTCCTCCTGGCGCTGCGGCGCGAGAACAGCGACCTGCACCTGTCGCTCCGCAGGAACGGGGCACCGGCCGGGAGCGTCACTTGGATCGACGCGTTCCAGACGGTCGCCGAGGAGAAGTACCGCGGCGACGGCACCCCCCTGGGGAAGCTTTTGCAGATCTACCTCCACCCGCGCTACCTGCGGGCCCCGCATGCCGACCTGCGGAAGGCCTCGGAGATGGTCGATCACGTGGTGGGGTTCGTCGCCCGGCTCCGCTCCCACGCCGATGCCGGGGTGCGGACGTTCGCCGAGAGGCTCCTCGAGGGGCGCGGGGGGGAGGAGGATCAGGCCGTCCAGATGGTGACCGGCAAGGGCCTGCGGACGCTCGAGGAGTCGCTGGGGAAGCTCCAGGATCCGAAGACCCCGCGGGCGGCGCTCGAGTCGGTCTACCGCGAACTGCCCTCGGTGTTCGCCCGGAGCTTCCAGCTCCTCCACCGCGCGGAAACCGACACCGCCAAGCGGGAAATCCACGACACGCTCCGCAAGACGCTGGAGCAGAGCCGGGACACCAAGTTCTACCAGTCGATGTCGCGGCAGCAGCGGGAGATCTTCGATCAATCGCACTCCGAGACGATGCGCCGGCTCGACAGCGCGGCCCGTCAGCAGGGCCTGCAGGGGCGGAAGTGACCACCCGCCCCCGCGAGCGGGGGCGGAAGCCTTGTCTCGGCGCGGGCGACTCCCTACCCTTCCCGCCCGGTCCGGGGCGCCGGGCCGTCCCCGCTCCCGGGAACCGTCCCATGGCGACCGTCCTCCTCGTGGCCCCCTGCGTGGCGAGCCTCCTGGCCTACGTCGTCGCCTGGGTCCTGGTCACGCAGCGCGTCAGCGAGCAGCGTCGCACCGCCGGGACGACGGCGCTGGTCGACGCCTCGGAGCCGCTCCCCGGACTCTCGGTGCTCAAGCCGCTGTGCGGCATCGACGAGGAACTCGAGGCGAACCTGCGCTCGTTCTTCGAGGCCGCGCACGAGCCGCTCCAGCTCCTCTTCGGCGTGGCGAGCGCCGACGACCCGGCGCTCGGGGTGGTGCGCAGGGTCGCCCGCGACCATCCCCGGCGCGACGTCCGCATCGGCGGCGGCGCCGACGACGCCGTGGCGAACCCCAAGATCGGCATCATGGAGGCGCTCCTGCCCCACGCCCGGCACGGCATCCTCCTCCTCTCCGATTCGAACGTCCGACTCGAGCCGGACGACCTCGCGAGGGTGCTGCCGCTGTTCACCGACTCGAAGGTCGGCATGGCCTACCAGCCGG
>CAZMOU010000124.1:0-14077 GCA_964567835.1 uncultured Chitinophaga sp.
ATGGATCTCCGGATCTAGTTGGGATTCAGTGGGCATAACGATTCCGATCAAAGGCTCGCGGCCCTCGGGTCAGCAATCACCTACGACGATGCCCGCGAGACCTTTGCATCGTGTGGTTAGGCTTTCCTTTTCTGACTTGGCAGTTAGTCAACACGGACTACTTCATAGTCTTGCGATTCACGTGCGTCACAACATCTACGAACGCACCAATCGCAGTTCCCAACGCCACGCCAAGGGCGAGATGCCCAAATGCCGCTCCGAGCGCGGCGCCTACAGCAACACCAACACCTATCCCAGCACCGGAGGATCGATTTCGAACCGTTGCCTTCACTTTGGAGCCATCGCTCATAACGGCTGCCTCCGAAAAGGTGTTGATATTCATTCAGACGCCTAACTTGTATTTATACGGTCCGTATAACCACCCTGGCTTGCGTGTTAGCGCACCCAGGCGTCGGATCAGAATCTTCACCAAGTCGCTGGCGTGTCGTCACTTACGCACCGACACGCCCCCGGTCCGCGGGTGTTTCACAGGCGCCGCTCGCAGTATATCGCACCACCCGTCCGGGGCCGAAATGCTTCGGTCGTGGTCCGTGCGGGGAGCCGTTTCGGGCGAGTCGCCCTCGTCCCGGCACCCCACGCGTGCAGCCGGGGTGTCCCCGATGGCTTGCGGAATGGTTCTCTTCAGCCGCGGCCCTCTTCCCGGCTCGGCTCCCCGCGGGGGGTGGCCGGAGCGAGTCGATCAGCCGGGCTGCGGACTCCCCGCCCACCGGTGTTGAGCACGTGCGTATAGATCATCGTCGTCTTCACGTCATTGTGGCCGAGCAATTCCTGCACCGTGCGGATGTCGTATCCGGCGAGCAACAGGTGCGTCGCGAATGAATGGCGCAGCGTATGGCAGGTGGCCCGCTTCGCGATCCCCGCCGCCACCACGGCCTGATGCATGCTCCGTTGGATCGACGATTCGTGGATGTGGTGCCGGAAGATGCCCCCGGTCTCGCGATCGCGGTAGCAGCGAGCCGCCGGAAACACCCACTGCCAGGCCCAGGGTCTGCCGGCTTCAGGGTATTTCCTGTCGAGCGCCCCCGGCAGACGCACGCGGCCCTTCCCTTGCTTGTCCTCTTCGGCATGATGCCGCCGCCAAACGCCCAGATGCCGCGAGAGTGGCTCGACGAGGCCCGCAGGCAGGACGGTGATCCGATCCTTGTTTCCCTTCGCCTCGCGGATCGTCAATTCCCGTCGCTCGCAATCGACATCCTTGACGCGGAGCCGCAGCGCCTCCATCAAGCGCAGCCCGGCCCCGTACAGCAACATCGCCACCATCCAGGGTTCCCCCTGGAAGTGCTTCATCACCCGCTCGACCTCCTCGGGCGTGAGCACGACTGGCAGTCGGCGCGGCCTCCGCGCCCGCACCACGTCGTCGATCCGGCCCAGCGGCCTTCCCAGGACGGCGTCGTAGAGAAAGAGGATCGCCGCGAGGGCCTGGTTCTGTGTCGAGGCCGATACATGTCCACGGACCGCCAGATCGGTGAGGAAGGCGTTCACTTCCGCCTCGCCCATCTCCAGCGGATGCCGCTTGTCATGATGGAGGATGTACCGCCGCACCCAGTGCGAATAGACCCGCTCCGTGCTCCGCGCCAGATGCCGGACTCGGGCAGCATCGCGAACACGATCGAGCAGTCGCGGCTGCCCTCCCCGCGGACCGGGACCGCTCGCGGCTGGGTCACCGGCAGCGCGAAATCCGGAGGTGGGAGTGGCCATCGCGAGTCCTCCAGGGCCCCACGAAGAAGTGTACGTGCGTACACTCTCGATGCAACCCCCGCCGCGCCGCCCTCACCCCCCCGCGCCGCGGGCGCGGCAGCGGTCGCTGCAGTAGCGCACCTCGTCCCAGCAGGCGGCCCACTTGCGCCGCCACTGGAAGGGCCGGCCGCAGGCCGCGCAGGGCTTCTCCGGCTTCGGAGCCCCCGCCGCACGACGCGGCTTTCCGCGCCCCTCGCCGCCGCGTCGGCTCATCCTCCGGCCGCCCCGGCGGCGGTGCCGGCCCGCACCGACGCTCCGCGCGGCGGCCGGCGTTCACCGAGGATCGCCTGGATCGCCTCGACGAGCATCACGCCGGCGAGGACGAGGAGCAGGAGCCCGGCCCATGGCACCGGGTCGGCCGGAGCCGCGAAGCCCTTCTCCCCGCGGAACTTCGGGAAGGTCATCGAGGCGAGCGCCCAGGTGCTCATCACGTACATGAAGAGCGTGGGGAGGCCGGTGACCAGCCACACCCACGCCTCGCGCCGCGTCCGCCAGAGCCAGACGGTGATCCCCAGGAGCGTGAGCGCCGCGAGGAGTTGGTTGCTCGCGCCGAAGAGGCTCCAGAAGGTTTTCCACGCCGCGACCGGCTTGCCCTCCGCGTCGAGCTGGGGGCGCAGGAGGAAGAAGAGCGGCGCGCCGGCGGTGAGCGCCGTGCCGAGCCAGGCCCCCGCCTTGCCGGAGAGGCCGGTGAGTTCCTGGATGATGTAGCGGCCCAAGCGCGTGCAGACGTCGAGGGTGTCGTAGACGAAGGTGGTGAAGGCCATGAGCGCGAAGGAGACGCCGAACGAGGCCGGGATCCCGAGGATCTCGAGGAACCGGCCCATGCCGAGGGCGTAGACGAAGTTCGGCGGCTCGGTGGTGCGCGGATCGCCGGCCGGGAGCACCATCACGCAGCACAGGCTCACCGTCGCCACGAGGGCCTCGAGCAGCATCGTGCCGTAGCCCACCGGCCGGGCGTCGAGCTCGCTTTTCAATTGCTTGCTCGTCGTGCCCGAGGCGATGAGCGAGTGGAAGCCGGAGCAGGCGCCGCAGGCGATCGTGATGAAGAGCATCGGCACGAGGCTGCCGCTCTTGGCCGTCCAGGACGTGAAGGCGGGATAGCGGATCTGCGAATCGCCCGCCACGAGCCGGTCGGAGAGGATCAGGCCGACAGCGGCGCCGGCGAGGGCCGCGTAGAGGAAGCAGCCGCCGAGATGGCCGCGCGGCTGGAGGAGGAGCCACATGGGCGCCATCGCCGCCACCAGACAGTAGGCCAGGAGGAGCACGCCCCAGATCTTCTGCGCCGTCTCCTTGGGAAGCCCGAGGACCGCCCCGAGGTCGAAGGGGGCCTGCTGGCCCGCCCAGATGGCGACGCCGACGAGCGGCACGAAGATCGCCGTCGCGAGCCCGAGGGGCATCCTCGCGAAGCGCATGAGGAGGCCCATCGCCAGGGGCAGCGCGAGGTAGAGGAGGCTCGAGGTGGCGATGCCCCCGCCCGACACCGACTCGCCGTTCTCGAGGACCTGCCGGCCGACGAAGCTCGAGGCGGTGATGTCGGTGAAGGCGACGATGATGTAGACCAGCGCGATCCACACGAACGACAGGAAGAGCAGGTAGCTCCGCCGGCTCATGTGGTCGCGGACCACCTCGGCGATCGAGCGGGCCTTGTGGCGGACGCTCGCCACGAGCGACGCGAAGTCGTGGACGCCGCCGATGAAGATGCTCCCCAGGAGGATCCAGGCGAGCGCCGGCGCCCATCCGAAGGCCACCCCCGCGAGGATCGGGCCGACGATCGGGCCGGCGGCGGCGATCGCCGAGAAGTGCTGGCCGAGGAGCAGGCTCGGCGGGATCGGCTCGTAGTCGACGTCGTCGCGGAGGGCCACCGCGGGGGTGACCGCGTCGCCGTCGAGGCGGAACAGCCGGGCGAGGATCGAGCCGTAGACGCGGTAGGCCACGAGGAGCACGGCCGCCACGGGGAGGAGGATCGCAAGGAGGCTCATGGCGGCGAAGGCGCTCGGGCGGCGTCCCCTCGGGAGGCGGCAGGAAAAGCGGCGGACGGTTCCCCGAACGGCCGCGGCCGTTACCATCATGCCTTCCGGCCGGCGCCCCTGTCGATTCCGCCGCCGAACCCGCCATCATTTCCGAGGAGCCCGCGATGACAGCCTCCGACGTCCGCCGCGAGAAGATCGTGATCATCGGGAGCGGCCCGGCCGGCTGGTCGTCGGCGACATACGCCGCCCGGGCGCAGCTTTCGCCGCTGGTCTACGAGGGGGCGATCAGCGAGAAGAACCGGCTCGCCGGCACGCTGCCGATGGGGCAGCTCAACATGACCACCGAGGTGGAGAACTACGCCGGCTTCCCCCACGGCGACCTCGAGGCCTTCCTCGATTCGTCCCTCCCGCCGGAGCGCCGTCAGATGATGGCACCGCACGCCAAGGCCGGGGTGAGCGGGCCGGAGCTGATGGAACTGATGCGGCAGCAGGCGGTGAACTTCGGCACGCGGATCGTCACCGACGACGTCGCCAGGGTCGATTTCTCGTCGCGCCCCTTCAAGCTCTTCCCGGCCGAGGGGGGCGTCGTCGAGGCGGAGTGCGTGATCGTCGCCACCGGTGCCCGGGCCAACTGGCTCGGGCTCGAGAGCGAGGAGAAGTACAAGAACCGGGGCGTGAGCGCCTGTGCGGTGTGCGACGGGGCGCTGCCGCGCTTCCGCAAGAAGGAACTCGTCGTGGTCGGCGGCGGCGACTCGGCCGTCGAGGAGGCGACGTACCTCACGAAGTTCGCGAGCGTCGTCCACCTCGTCCACCGCCGCGACGCGCTGCGGGCCTCGAAGATCATGGCCAAGCGCGCCCACGACGACCCGAAGATCAGGATCCACTTCAACTCCGGGCTCGCCGAGGTCCTCGGCGACGACACGAAGGGAGTGACGGGAGTTCGGCTCGTGGGCACCGACGACCCCGAGCGCGAGACGATCCTCGACGTCACCGGCGTCTTCCTGGCGATCGGCCATACGCCGAACACGGCGTTCTTGGACGGCCAGCTCGAGCTCAACCCCAAGGGCTACGTCGTGTGGACGAAGCACTTCCGCACGGAGACGAGCGTGGAGGGGGTGTTCGCGGCCGGCGACGTGGCCGACGACTACTACCGCCAGGCGATCTCCGCCGCCGGCACCGGCTGCATGGCCGCGCTCGACGCCGAGCGCTGGCTCGCCGCGAACGGGATTCACTGAGGACGAGTTCGGGTCACGACGACGATCCCGCCGCCGCTCGCTGTTCGACCGAGGGGTCGCCCGTGCCCAGAGAGCCGGCCTCGCCGGCCAGCGAAGGATCGGAGGGCGAAAGCGCAGGCGGCGCGGAGTGAGCCGAGGCCATGGATGGCCTTTGGGGAGTTCGGCGACGGGGCATGGACGACCCCGAGCGCGGCCGAAGGTACCCGGGCTCGCTCCATCCAGCCGCCGCTCCGCGGCGGCCGCGGGAGCCCGGAGGTGCGACCGCCCGCTCGACGAGGGGCATTCGAGTTGCCCCTCGTCGAGCCAAGCGTCGGGAGGCCATGGATGGCTCCCGATGCGTGAAACTAGAAACCCACGTACGTGACCAGAATGTCGCCGTGCTTCGTGAAGCGGGCGACGACCGAGCAGCCGCAGGCGTAGTCGAAGCGGACCTGTCCGCAGCCGAGGATCGTGCAGCGCGACTTCTCGCACGGGCAGCCCTGGCAGCAGACGGGGAGGCAGACGGGAATCGCCACGTTCAGGCCGGTCTCGGGACTGCAGGCCTCGAGGACCGTCTCGTAGGTCGGCTCCTGGCAGCAGCCGCAGTGCTTGTGGCGATGGGCGTGCTTGTGCCGGTACTTGATGCAGGGATTGGTCGGGCAGACCGTCTCCGGTCCACAGCCCGGCTCGAAGCCGCAGGAGGGATCGAAGGCCGGCATCTCGGCGGCGCAGCCCGGATCGAGCGGCATCGCGGCGCGGCGGTGGGGGAAGCCGGCGTCGGCGGCAGAGGCGACCAGGGCGACGGCGGCGGACGCGAGGAACAGGCGGCGCATCATGGGGAAACTCCTCCGTGGCAGGAAACTGGCTCCGCCGGAATCCCCGGCGGGCGGGGCGGGTTGCCGGCCCGTTCCACACCCAACCATGGCATGCGGCCGGCGGCAGTCAAAAAAAGAGCCCTGGCCGGTCGTGCCGACGATGCCGACGGCGCGCGGCCGGGAGTGGTGTACGGAGGTGCCGCCGGATCGGTTCGCCGCCCTGCCGCGGCGCCCGGCGGGAGGGAGGAGGGCCGCCGGGGGGCGACGGTAGAATGCCCCGTCGTCACGCCCGCGGAACCGACCATGTCCGACCACCGTCCCGCCGCGCCGATCCGCTTCACCGCCCCCGGGCTCCACCCCGGCGGGCTCGCCTGGTCGTCGGCGCTCGGCGCCTTCCTCGTCTGCTCGCAGCGGCACGGCAAGCTCGTGCTCGTGGAGAAGGACGGCCGCTGCGTCGATCTCCTCGACCATCCCGATCTCGTCACGTCGACGGCGGTGCGCGAGCGCGACGGCCGGGCCTACGTGACCGTCGGCCACCGTGGCAGCGACGGCCGGACGCTCTCCCCGCGGAAGTCGCCGGGCGCGGACACGATCCTGCGCATCGGCCGGGTGTGCGTCTTCGACATCGCCGCGCGGCGTCACCTCCGCAGCCACGATCTGGCGCCGGTCCTGCCCGGTGCCCATCTCCTCCTGCCGGACGACCTGGTCGTGGCCGGCGACGGGAGCGTGTTCGTCACCGACGCCTGCCGACCGGTGATCTACCGCGTGCCCCCTCCGGGCCGCGGCGAACCGCATCTCTTCCTCGACGACGAACGGCTCGGCGGCGGGGAGCGGGCCACCGGGCGGATCGGCGGAGTGGCCCTCGTCGAGGACCGCTTCCTCCTCCTCTCGAGCGCCGGCGACGGCATGCTCTTCAAGGCTCCCCTGGGGAATCCGCACGAGTTCCGCCCCGTCGGCATCCCCCATCCGTTCCCCGGGGCCGACGCGATGGAACTCGGCGCCGACGGATTCCTCTATCTCGCCGCCCACGCGCCGCACGGGAGCGGCGGGGCGGTGTGGCGGCTCGCGCCGGACGAGAACTTCGAGAGCCTGCGCGTGGCCGCGGTCGACGACCGCCCCGGCATCGGGCATCCGTCGGCCCTGGCCTTCACCGCCCATCGGGCCTGGTCGATCGACGGCCGCGTCGACGAGGATCGCTTCCGTTCCTCCGACGCCGCCGAATGGACGATCCAGCCGTTCGTCGCCTGACGGACCGAGCCTGGTCAGGCCATCAGCTCGCGGAACATCCCGAACAGGTAGGCGGCGTCGTGCGGGCCGGCGGCGGCCTCGGGATGGTACTGCACGCTCGCCGCGCGGGCGGCGCGATGGCGCACCCCCTCGATCGTGCCGTCGTTCAGATTCCGGTGGGTGACCTCGAGCTCCGCCGGCAACGTCGCCTCGTCGACGGCGAAGCCGTGGTTCTGCGAGGTGATCTCCACCCGGCCGGTGGAAAGGTGCATCACCGGCTGGTTGGCGCCGCGGTGGCCGAACTTGAGCTTGAAGGTCCGGGCCCCGCAGGCCAGCGACAGCAACTGGTGCCCGAGGCAGATCCCGAACATCGGCACCTCGCCCACCAGCCCGCGCACCGTCTCCACGCACCGCGACAGCACCTCGGGATCACCGGGGCCGTTGGAGAGGAAGACGCCGTCGGGACGACGGGCGAGGACGTCGGCGGCGCTCGTGCTCCCGGGGAGCACGGTGACCCGGCAGCCGGCGGAGACGAGGTGGCGGGCGATGTTCCACTTCATCCCGTAATCGAGGGCGACGACGTCGCGGAGCGGCGTCACGCCCGCCGGCGGCTCGAACACCCCCCCCACGCCCGGCTGCAGCATCGGCTGCGCCGACTCGTCGAGCGGCTCGCTCCAGGCGGACTCCCCCTTCGGCATCACCTCCGCGACCAGGTCGCGGCCGACGAGGGTGGGGGCGGAGCGGGCCATCGCCACGAGCTTCTCCGGGTCGAGGACCTCGGTGGAGATCACGCCGGTCATCGCACCGCGGATCCGCAGACGGCGCACCAGGGCGCGCGTGTCGATCCCGGCGAGGCCGACGACCCCCGCCCGGGCGAGGTAGTCGTCGAGCGTGCCGGCGGAGGTGAAGTTGCTCGCCACGCGGCTGGCCTCACGGACCACGAAGCCCGCCATGTGGATGCCGGCACTCTCCACGTCGTCGGGGTTGACGCCGTAGTTGCCGATCTGCGGCGCCGTCATGCAGAGGATCTGGCCGCGGTAGCTGGGATCGGTGAGGATCTCCTGGTAGCCGGTCATCGAGGTGTTGAAGCAGACCTCGCCGGAGGCCGTGCCGCGGCCGCCGAAGGCCTCGCCGAACCACACCGTGCCGTCCTCGAGGGCCAATGCCGCGCGTGCCACGCAGATCCTCCTCCGCACCACCGGCCGAAATGCCGCCAGGGCAATCGTACCACGGTGGCGGTGGCTGTCAGGGGGGATCGCGGGGCGGGCCGTCGGCGGTTCTGCCGCCGCGGCGCATCGGATGCGGAGCCCTTCGCCAGGAGGCGCCGGCTCACTCCGCCGGCGTCGGCCGCGGGCCCGGGGCGGGATCGAGGACGGCCTTCTTCTCCGCCTCGGTGAGCCGCAGGGCCGGCACCGGCTCGCCGTCGTCCTGGAGCTTGCCGGCGGCCCACAGCGTGCCGCGCGTGACGAGGGAGAGGAACTCGGGCGTGGCCACCGTCTCGGCGTAGTGGCCGATGGTGGTGCCGAAGACGCGGGTCTTGTCGTACTGGTTGATCCAGATGCAGGTCTGCATGGCGTTGCGGTCGGTGCTCATCGCCTCGCCGAGCGGCGTGGCCGTCGACCACACCTTGTCGGAGTAATAGAGCTCCTCCTTCGGCACCTCCCACTCCAGCGGCAGCCCGGCGAGGACCGGATGCTTGCCGACGAGTTTGCAGGTGTAGGCGTAGTGGGCCCCGTGGCCGGGGGAGGTGATGCCGCAGAACTTGAACCACTCGTCGTTGCCCGCCCGGTAGCAGTGCATCGCGCAGTGCATGAGCACCGCCGGCACCCCCTTCCTGTGCTCGGCGAGGATCTTCTCGAGGAACTTCGGGTCCTTGACGTCGGAGAAGCACTCGTTGTGGAAGACGACGTCGTAGCCCTTCGCCCAATCGGGCTTCTCGTAGATCGAGATCGGGTGGTTCGTCGACGTGCCCCCCTCGTGGACCACCGTGCAGCGGATCCGGGCCCGGGCCGCCATGCCGCGCGTGATCGTCGCCTTCTGGGCGTCGTAGTCGTGGCAGCATCCGCCGGTGACGTAGAGCACCTCGAGCGGTTTGCCCGGCTCGGCGGCGCCGGCGGCGAGAGGAGCGAGGACGAGCACGAGGGCCGGGAGGATTCGTCGCATGGGGCGGGGCTCCGGGGGGAGCCGGGAGGATACCACGGCAGCGCGCTCTCGCCGGCCGTCGCGAGCAGTTTCCGTACCGACGAATTCCCGGTCGTCCGATCTCCGTGGCGGGCCGGCGGTTGCGCGAAAAAAAGGGCCGGCACCATCGCTGCGCTTGCCTCCGGATCGGCATGACGGGGTATAATCCAAGCGTCGCCGAATCGCGGTCGAAAGGCCGCGAACGGGGGACCCAACGGCTCGGCCGCAGCCACCTCGAAGGTGTCGGCCGGGCCAGGGGCGCAGGAGCACGCGAGTGCTCCGGGGTACTTTCAAGCCCTAGCCCGTCAGCTAACCCCGTAGGCCGGTGGTCGGACGCGGTGTCCGGCCCGATTTGAAAGGGCATTCTCCGGCTCCGTGTAAAGGAGCCAGAGGCGCCCCAGGTTCGCGACGGGCGTCGATACCCCGGCAGTGCTCGCGCTGACGCGTGAGACCCCGTCGCCGGAGGGCTTCTCACGTGGAGTTTTTCGTCTTCCCGGCGGGGACGCCGACGTTCCCGCACCCGTCGCTCGGCCATCTTCCCCTCGCGCTCACGCTGCCGCCGGCGGTCGTCCAGTGGTGGCCGGCATGGCTTCTCGGCGCGGCGGCGTTCGTCTTCTGGCTCTGCTTCCGCTGGATCCCCAACGACCGCGTCGGCGTGGTGGAGAAATGGTGGAGCCTCGCCGGCAGCGTGCCGGAGGGGCGGATCATCGCCACCGGCCCCGAGGCCGGATACCGGGCCGACATCCTCCGCGGCGGTCTCCACTTCGGCTGGTGGCGCTGGCAGTACGCGATCCACACCGTGCCCCTGGTGACGATCCCCGAGGGGAAGATCGGCTACGTCTTCGCCCGTGACGGCGAGCCGCTCCCCCCCAGCCAGACGCTGGCCCGCGTCGTGGGCGCGAGCAACTTCCAGGACGCCCGCGCCTTCCTCGATCCGGCCTCGCCCGCCGATCGCCGGGGCCAGAAGGGCCGCCAGCGCGCGATCCTCCGCGAGGGCGTGTACGCCGTGAACCCGGCGCTGTTCACGGTGATCAGTGACAACGCCGTCTTCGCCCTCCGCGCCGTGCAGACGCGTGGCGAGCAGGAGTCGTTCGCCCGCTGGCTCGCCGAACTGCGTGCCGTGCAGGGCTTCGATCCGGTGGTCATCGGCCGCGGCCGGGCGGAGGAGTCGGAGGGACACGCGGAGACCGGCACCGACACCATCGGCATCGTCACCGTGCACGACGGCCCGTCGCTCCCCCCGGGCGAGATCATCGCCCCCACCGTGGGCGGCGACCTCGCCGACCCCGACTACCACAACAACTACCAGGATCCCGAGGCCTTCCTCCGCGCCGGCGGCCGCCGCGGCCGGCAGCACATGCCGCTGACCGACGGCACCTACTTCGTCAACCGCTGGTTCGCCACGGTGGAGACGATCGCCAAGACCGTCGTGCCCATCGGTTCGGTGGGCGTGGTGGTGAGCTACATCGGCCGCACCGGCACCGACGTCTCCGGCCAGGCCTTCCGGCACGGCGAACGCGTGGCGGAGGGGGAGCGCGGCGTGTGGGAGCGGGCCCTCGGACCGGGCAAGTACGCCTTCAACACCTACTCGGGCAACGTGGTGCTGGTGCCGACGACGAACTTCGTCCTCCACTGGGTGACGGGACGGAGCGAGTCGCACCGCTACGACGAGAGCCTCAAGTCGATCGAACTGGTGACGAAGGACGCCTACGAGCCCTCCCTGCCGCTCTCGGTGGTGGTCCACATCGACTACCAGCGCGCCCCGAGCGTCATCCAGCGTTTCGGTGACGTGCAGCGGCTGATCACGCAGACCCTCGATCCGATGCTCTCCGCCTACTTCCGCGACATCGCCCACAAGAAGACGATGCTCGAGCTCCTCCACGACCGCGACCGGATCCAGGCCGAGGCGCGGCAGGAGCTCCGCGACAAGTTCCACGGCTTCGACATCGAGTGCGTCGACGTGCTCATCGGCAAGCCCGAGACCGGCAAGGATTCGGGCAAGATCGAGACCCTCCTCGACCAGCTCCGCGAGCGGCAGCTCTCGGTGGAGCAGCTCGAGACCTTCGAGCGGAAGCGGGTGGCCTCGGAGAAGATGCGGCTGCTCGCCGAGGCGCAGGCCCAGGCCACGATGCAGACGCAGCTCACCAACGCCCGCGTCGAGGCCCAGATCGCCGAGCAGCAGGGGGAGGCCGACCTCTTCCGGGCCCGCAAGCAGGCCGAGCAGATGGTGGTGATGGCCGAGGCCGAGCTCTCGCGCTCGAGGCTCCAGGCGGAGCAGCGGGTGCTCCTCGCCGAGGCCGACGCGCGGCAGAAGGAGCTCGAGGGACGCGGCGAGGGGCAGAAGGTGATGCAGGTCGGCCTCTCCGAGGCGGCGGTGCAGCTCAAGAAGATCTCGAGCTACGGCGATCCGCGCCTCTACGCCCTCTCGCAGGTGGCCGAAAGCCTCTCGGCGAGCGCCCAGCCGCTGGTGCCCGAGCGCCTCTTCGTCACCGGCGGTGAGGGGAAGGAGCCGGGCGGCCAGGGGATGCTCGGCACGCTCTTGGGATTGCTGGTGGCCGAGAAGAGCGGCCTGGGGGCGACGACCCTCGACGACGCCGACCCGCTCAAGCGCTACGCCGATCGGATGAGCGAGCAGGTCATGGCGGCGATGGCCGACGGCGCGGGGCACGACACACGGCCGGAGAATCAGCCGGCCGCGTAGCGGAGCAGCGCCTTCGCGGGACTTGAGCCCTCGCGAAGGTCCGCCGATCCGCCAGGGCTGCCGGGAGGGGACACGCTCTCCCGGCAGCCTTTTTCATGCGCATCTCCTATCCTGGGGGCGACCCTGGAGACGCACGCATGACCACCGGCCGCCTTTTCGTTTCCCTGTTGCTCGCGTCCCTCGCCCTCGCCGGAAGCCTCGGCGCCGCGGAGCCGGCGCCGAAGCGGCCCATGGAGATCGCCGATCTCTTCCGCTTCGTGCGCATCGCCGATCCGCAGCTCTCCCCCGACGGCACGCTCGTCGTCTGGCAGGCGACGACCGTGAACCCGGAGGCCAACGGCTCGGGCACCGCCCTGTGGATCGCGCCGGCCGACGGGTCGGCCGCACCCCGGCCGCTCACCGTCGTCGCCGGCACCACGAAGGACTCGCGGCCACGCTGGAGCCCCGACGGATCGCGGATCCTCTTCCAGTCGGACCGCAGCGGCACGTCGCAGCTGTGGACCGTCCCCGCCGCCGGCGGGACGCCGACGCGACTCACCGACGTCGCCACCGGCGCCGAGGACGCGGTGTGGAGCCCCGACGGCGCCCGCATCGCCTTCGTGTCGACCGTGTGGCCGGAATACTCCACGCTCCCCTTCGCCGAGAGCGACCGGATGAACGCCGAGCGGGCGAAGGCCCTCGCCGCCGACCCGGTGAAGGTGCGCGTCGCCGAGCGGCTCTTCCACCGCCACTGGGACGATCACGTCGGCGGCAAGCGCCGGCATCTGTTCGTCTGTGACTCCAGCGGCGCGAATTGCCGCGACGTCACGCCGGGCGACCGCGACGCGGCCCCCACGAGCAAGACGTTTTCCGTGGCGGACGACCACTGCTTCGCCCCCGACTCGCGCCACCTGATCTTCACCGCCGTGCCGGCGGAGGGGGAGGCCTGGAGCACCGACCACCACCTCTGCCGGGTGTCGATCGCGAACACGTCGACCGAATGGGAATCGCTCACGGCCGGCAACGCCGCCGCCGACAACGGCCCGCGCACGAGCCCGGACGGGAAACGCCTCGCCTGGCGGGCCCAGTCGAAGCCCGGCTACGAGGCCGACAAGTGGGACGTCCTCGTCGCCGATCTCCGCCCCGACGGGTCGCTCGCCTCCGCGCCGCGGAATCTCACCACCGGCGCCGACGTCTCCGTGGGGGAGATCGCCTGGCTCGAGGACGCCGACTTCAAGCCCTTCGTCGCCTTCCTCTACGAGGAGCAGGGCTCGGCGTTCCTCGGCAAGGCGTTCCTCGACTCACGCGGGGTGCAGTTCGACCGCCACTGGCCGGGCACGCTCGTGGGGCTGTCGACGAACGGCGTCTCCGCGGCGCTGCAGGTCGTGCGGATGGACAGCCCCGCCGAGATCGTGGCGGTCGCCACCGTCGACTCCGGCGCGGGCGGAACCTCGGCCCGTGTGCCGGTGAGCCGGGCCAACGACACGCTCCTCGCCGGCCTCGATCTCCCCCGCCCCCGCGCCATGACGGTGCCGGTGGAGGGGGGGCGGGAGATGCACATGTGGCTCCTCGAACCGCCCGGATTCGATCCCGGCAAGAAGTGGCCGGTGGTCTACCTCGTCCATGGCGGGCCGCAGGGGGCCTGGGAGGACGGCTGGAGCTACCGCTGGAATCCCGAACTGTGGGCGGCGCAGGGCTACGTCGTCGCCATGCCCAACCCGCGCGGCTCGACCGGCTTCGGCCAGGCCTTCGTCGACGAGATCGCCGGCGACTGGGGGGGGAAGTGCTACCGCGACCTCGTCGCCGGACTCGACGCCGTCACGGCCCTCCCCTTCGTCGATCCCGACCGCGTGGCCACCGCCGGGGCGAGCTTCGGCGGCTACATGATGAACTGGTTCGCGGTCAACGACGTCGCCCCGCGCTTCGCCTGCATCGTCAACCACTGCTCGGTGTGGAACTTCGAGAGCATGTGGGGCACGACCGACGAATTGTGGTTCGACGAGAACGACCACGGCGGGCTCCCCTGGGAGCATCCCGACCGCTACCGGGAGTTCAGCCCGCACGTCCGCGCGGGCGAACTGGGCCGCCACAAGGTGCCGATGCTCGTGATCCACAACGATCTCGACTTCCGCTGCCCGATCGGCCAGGGGCATGAGGTGTTCGCAGCGCTGCAGCGGCAGGGGGTGCCGAGTC
>CAZMOU010000125.1:0-9187 GCA_964567835.1 uncultured Chitinophaga sp.
TGCTCAATATCAAAGTAGCCACCCTCAGCATAGCGCACAGCCATGGCCACAAAGCCTTCGTTGTAAGCGTCAACTACCTGTTCGGTTATGTTTGCCGGCCAACTCCACAAGCGACTCATGTATTGAAACTGCTTGCCTCCTGTTACTTCGGGAGGAAATTGGCTGTGTTTGCGCTCTAGCACCACAATACGGTCGGCAGCCGATTCATAATAATTGGGGTCGAAGTTTTCAGTTAACAAATAACGACCCGACATTTTAAATATACGATCGTATTCTTTAGTGACACCAGTTTGAATCAAGTTGTCTAAGGTATTTGTAAAACACATGACCTCTGTGGTATTTTTAACAATGTCCCAATTGTCTGTGCTGTTGTAAATATCAACCACTGCCGGATCACGAGTGCAATCAAAAAAGTAGTCAACATGATTGTTAATAATTTCTATTTGCTCGTCTGCGATTGCGATGCCGGTCATTTCAACCAAACACACATCTGCGCCGGGGCAGTATTTTCTAATACTGGCCACGCTGTCTAGTGTTTGTTGTAATCTCTCAGCAGGTGTGAATTTGCCAAACTTACTGTTAATGGCACTAGAAAGTACAAATAACTTTTTCATTTACGCAACCAACGAGTATTGGCCAAGCTCCACTGCACCATGCCAGTGATGCGTTCGCTTAGTTTGATCTTGGGTTCCCAACCCAGGCTCTTCAAGTAATCGCCTGACATGGCATAACGCAAGTCGTGTCCAGGACGGCTTGAGTGAAAATCAACCATTTCGTAGTTTAGTTCCTTGCCCTGTGCTTTGGCAATCATCTGTGCCAAAGTCAAGTTGTCTACTTCTTCTAGGCCACAGATGTTGAACTTGGGACACTTGGCACCACCAAAGTCACGCTCTAGTCGGCTAGGATCCAAGTTGAGCACAAACATTAGGCCATCGGCCACATCTAGTGCGTGTACATAATGTCGGCTACCTGCACGGGTTTTGTCTGCATTGCTATGAATAGTGACCTTCTCGCCATCGCGAGCTTTCTGGATCACCATGGGAATAAACTTCTCTGGGTGTTGACGCTCACCAAACACATTCATGGTATGTGTGATGTAGATGGGCAAACTGTAGGTGTTCTCAAAGGCCACACACATTTCTTCTCCGGCGGCCTTGCTGGCACTGTAAGGATTGGTGGCATTGTAACGATCACGCTCACTGTAGTTGACACCATCTGGAGCAGGACCAAACACTTCGTCTGTGGAGAAGTAAACAAAACGCTCAAGATTTTTTAGTGTGCGAGCATATTGTAGCAGGTTAACTGTACCAACCACATTGTCCATGACAAATTCCATCGGATACTGGATGCTACGATCCACATGGCTACCTGCGGCCAGGTGTAATACAATGTTTACATCACCAATCATGTCCTGGATTTGTGGATTAAGTTCTGCTTTGAGATCATGATACACAACACGAATACGCTGGCGATCCTGTTGTGGGAAATCTTGCATGATATCGTGCAAGCGATTTAGGTTGCCGCTAAAGTCCAACCGATCCAAACTGATGATATTCCAGTTGGTATTTTTGATGATATTTGCAATCACATGGTGTGCGATAAAACCAGCGCCGCCAGTGACTAGAACATTTTTTGACATTGAAACCTCGTTGTTAATTGATTATTGTATTTATTTTAGTTGAAACTGTCAACTGTTAAAACTTAGGAAGATAGTTCCACACACTGACATTAGACTCGATAATACGATCTCGATACTGAGCAATGTTTTCAACTATAGTAGTTGGGAAATAGTTGTCTACTTCCACTGCGGCAAAACGGTAATCGGTGTTGGTCCTAATAATGCCAACTCCGTTGTTGATACTGTCTTTGATATCCAATTGATTTAAAATTTCTGGTCGATTACTTTCAGCATGAGCAAAACTAGTCAATTTGTTTCGAGCAAAGTCTTCATTACCAAAATAGGTAAAGTGCCAGCCTGCATGTTCGATTACAGCCAATTCGGGACTTCGAAAGTTAGCTGGAAATGAATTAAGTGCGTGACGCTCTCGCCTAAAGTTTTCGGGTGTGTCCAATGCCGCATACCGAATGGCAGCAGGCCAAACTTGGTATACATCTTGTGTGACCAACATGTAGTTGAATTTAAAATTGAACAAGGGCATACGGAATGCGTAAATTTCGTGTTCGTTGTCGCGCATATAGTTAATGGTGTTGCGGTGTAGCAATTCATCTACATCAGCAACAATAACAATGTCTCTAGCGTCGGCATCAGTGAGTCCACGCTCGACCGCCTGCGGAAGGCGGGCCGCATCCCCTACGTAAAGCTCGCCGGCGCGACCCTCTATCGGGTCGAGAGCCTCGAAGCGTTCCTGCGGCAGTCCGAGCAGCAGGCCACCCCGGACACCGCCTGAGCCCACGTCGGGCTCGGGCGGCTTCTTTGTTTCCACCTCGACGGAGACTTTTTCCATGGCTGTTTTGAGTTGGGAGAAACTGAAACGCGGGCGGCGGGCCCGCGTCCTGATCCGAACCCCGCGGGGCCGGCACACCATCCGGCTCGGCAAGGTCAGCGAGCGGATCGCGGAGACCGCGCGGCGGATGGTCGAGCCGCTCGAAGCGGCGAAAGCGGCCGGCCACTCGCCCGACCGCGAGACGGCGGAGTGGGTCGGCCGCCTCGGCGACGAGATCCACGCCCGGCTCGCCCGGGCGGGGCTCGTGCCGCCGCGCGAGCAGGTGTCGACGACGACCGTCACCCTCGGCCAGCACCTGGAGCAGCTCTTCGGCACCCTCGGCAAGCAGAAGCCGACGACGGCCCGCAACTACGCCCGCGCCCGGCGCCTGCTCGAAGAATTCTTCGGCAAGGAATCGCCTGCGGCTCGCAGGAGAACGACTCGAGGATCGTTTATGTGCCGGCGGAGACGGTCGAGAGGGTCATCGACGCCTGTCCCGATGATGAATGGGCTTTGGTTTTCGCGCTGCCCAGATATGCCGGCCTCCGTTTCCCCAGCGAGGTGGCGGAGCTCCGGTGGGACGACTTCGACTGGCAGAACGCCCGGTTCACCGTCCACGAGCCGAAGGTCGAGCACCACGCCGGCCGCGGCACCCGCGTCGTGCCGATCTTCGCCGAACTCCGGCCGCACCTCGAACGGGCCTACCGCAATCGGAAGGAGGGGGCCGTGTACGTCGTCCCGCGCGTCCGCAGCACGACGAACGTCGCCACCCACGCCAAGCGGATCGTGGTGAACAAGGCCAAGGTCCCCGCCTGGCCGAAGTTGTTCGTGAACCTGCGGGGCAGCTGCTCCGACGACCTCGAGCGGCGCGGGATCCCCGAGAAGGCGATCGACGCGTGGGTCGGCAACTCGGCCCGGATGCGGCGCCGGCACTACCATGCGGTGCGGCCGGCGGACTGGGAGGCGGCGACCGGATATCCGGCACCAAATCCGGCACCATCAACGCCCGTCAGCGGGGTTCAGGAGCCGTCACACCTTCATGAATCCCGCGAAAAATCGCTGGACGTCCTGAATGCGGCTCAAAAAAAGTACCCCCGGCAGGGATCGAACCTGCGGCCTACGGTTTAGGAAACCGTCGCTCTATCCACTGAGCTACGGGGGCGTGCGGCGAGATGCCGGTCGCGATTCTAGCAGGGGAGCCAAGGGGCACCGCGCGGTGACGCGGGGTGACGATGGGTGACGCGGTTTCACGGGGCCTCTCGGCTCACGAGAGCTTCTCGAGCGCCTCGAGCAAGGCCATCGCCCGACGCGGCCCCCCCGCCATCGCCGCGAACTGCTTGGCCGCGATCAGATCCTGGAGCGTGAAGGCGTCGCTCCCGCCCCCGTACCGGGAACCCGGGCGATGCTCCGGCGCACCGGGGGCCTCCGCCGCCGTCGGTCGGACCGCGCGCTCGGGCCGCTCCGAACGCTCGACGGACTGTCCCTTCTTCCGCCGCGGCCTCCCCACGATCCCCATCCGCTTGAGGACCTGGCTGGCCTGCGGCGACACGATGGCGATGCCACGCGCCCCGAGGGCCCGGATGATCGCCTTCGGCGTCGGCTTCTCCCCGCGGTCGAGGAGACGCTGCGCCTCGACGCGAATCTCCTCGCTCTTGTTGACACGCGGCTCCGACGGAGCCGGTGCACTCGCGCCGTGGTCGCCCCCGAGAGTCGCCGCATCGGGGTCGGCGCGGTCGGAACGGTCGTGGGATCGTCTGGCCATCGATGTCGTCGAGCCTCGGTGGACGGTCGGGGGACAGGGGATCGATGGCGAGAGGATAGCCGCCGGACGGACGCGGGGCGACTCCGGCGCCGCCCCATCCCCGGGCCGGCTCGCTCCGGGAGGCAGCGGCGGGCGAACGCCTCTGCCCAGCGACCGGCACGCCCGGCGAGCAACCGGAGGACGGAACGCGGCCGGTGATCGGCGAATTGGCACCAGGCCCGGTGGCGGTTGGGGATCGGCGACGGCGTTCCATGCGGACATCGTATCGGGATAGCCCGCGTCCAATTACCCGGTCCGATCGACCGGCCACGACGGGGTATGATCGGGACTCCCATCCCGACGGAACGCTGCCATGCGCGGCCTGCTCAAACTCCTCCTCGTGCTCGCGATCCTGGCGGGCATGGTCGCCGTCGGCGCGGGGCCCGTCGCGGCCTGGTGGGCGGCACGCACGCGCCCCCGCTTCGACGCGCTCCCCGCGGAACGTGGCGACGTCGTCGAGGTGATCAATTCCACCGGCACCGTCGAACCGGTGCAGTCGGTGCACGTGGGGGCCTTCGTCTCCGGCCCCATCGTCGGGCTGCATGCCGACTTCAACGGCGAGGTGCGCGAAGGCGAACTGCTCGCCGAGATCGATCCGCGCACCTACGAGGCGATCGTGGCGCGCGACCGGGCGGCGCTCGCCGCGCGGAAGGCGGAACTCGAGCGCGGCGAGGCGCGGCTGCAGCAGGCGCGGCGGGCCGAGGACCGGGCCCTGGCCCTCGCCGAGCGCAACGCCACCTCGATCTCCGAAAGCGCCCTCGACGAGGCCCAGTTCGCCCGCCTCGGCCTCGAGGCCGAGATCGTCATGGCGGAGGCGGCCATCGAGCAGGCGGAGGCGAGCCTGGAGATGTCGGAGGCGAATCTCGGTTACACGCGCATCCTCGCGCCGGTCTCCGGCATGGTCATCGACCGCAAGGTGGAACTCGGACAGACGCTCGCCGCCCAGTTCCAGACGCCGGAACTGTTCGTCATCGCCCCCGACCTGCGCCGCGAGATGCGGATCTTCGCCTCCGTCGACGAGGCCGACATCGGACGCATCCGCCGCGCGCAGGAGTCGGGCAAGCCGGTGCAGTTCGCGGTCGACGCCTATCCGGGGGACGTCTTCGAGGGACGGATCGCCCAGATCCGCCTCGCTTCCACCACCGCGCAGAACGTCGTCACCTACCCCGTGGTCATCGCCACGCCGAACGCCGACATGAAGCTCCTGCCCGGCATGACGGCCGAGATCTCCTTCGAGGTCGACCGGCGCGACGCGGTGGTGAAGGTGCCCAACGCCGCCCTCCGCTTCTATCCGCTCCGCGATCATGTCCGTCCGCAGGACCGGCCGATCCTCGACGGCAGGGTGCTCGAGGCCGACGACGAGGCCCGCGGCCAATCGCCGTCGGCGGCCGCCAAGGCGGAGGGGGAGGCGCAGCGGCGGCAGCGCCACGTGTGGGTCGTCGAGGCCGACGGTCTCCTCCGCGCCATCGCCGTCACCACCGGCATCGGCGACCACCGGGCCACCGAGATCGTGACCGGCGACGTCGAGCCGGGGATGCCGCTGGTCGTCGGCATCGCCCCCCAGGAAGACTGACGTCCGCCGCCGATGGTCACGCTCCAACTCGCCCTCCGCGCCCTCGCGAAGAACCGGCTCCGTGCCGCGCTCACCGTCCTCGGCGTCGTCATCGGCATCGCCGCCGTGACGACGCTCGTCTCCGTCGGGCAGAGCGCCGCGGCGATGATCCGCGGGCAGTTCTCGGCGATCGGCACGAACGTCATCGTCGTCATCCCCGGTACCGGCGAACGGGGCGGCGTCCGGTTGGGGCCGCTGCCGACGCTCTCCCAGGGGGACGTGGAGGCGATCGCGGCGGACTGCCCGGCGGTCCTCGCCACCACGCCGCTGGTGGGGGCGGCGGGGCAGGTGATCCACGCCGGCACCAACTGGAGCCCGAAGCAGATGTTCGGGGTGGGGGTCGACTATCCCACGGTGCGCAGCTGGCAGGTGCGGCGCGGCGGGTTCTTCAGCGAGCGCGACGTCGCCGGGGCGGAGAAGGTCTGCATCCTGGGGCACACCGTCGCGGCCCGCCTCTTCCAGACCGCCGACCCGGTGGGGGCCATCGTCCGCATCCGCAACATCCCCTTCCGGGTCATCGGGGTGCTCGAGAAGAAGGGGGCGAACATCGTCGGCGACGACCAGGACGACATCCTCCTCATGCCCTACACCACGGCGCGGAAGCGGCTCGTCGGCAACGGCTTCAAGGGGGTCCACGCGATCCTCGTCTCGGCCCGTTCCGTCGACACGATGCACGTCGCGGAGCGCGAGATCCGCCACCTCCTCGCCGACCGTCACCGCATCGCGCCGGGGCAGGTCAACGACTTCCAGGTGCAGAACACGACCGAGATCGCCAAGGCGCTCGGCGTCGTCACCGGCGTGATGACGGCGATGCTCGCCTCGATCGCCGGCATCTCGCTCCTCGTCGGCGGCGTGGGGATCATGAACATCATGCTCGTGAGCGTGACCGAGCGCACCAAGGAGATCGGGCTGCGGATGGCGCTGGGGGCGACCGGGGGCGACATCCTCCGGCAGTTCCTCGCCGAGTCGGCTCTGCTCGCCGCGATCGGCGGGGCGGTGGGCTTCGCGCTCGGTGTCGCCGGCGCCGCCGGGCTCACGCTGCTGATCAACGCCTACTCCTCGGGGAGCGACTGGCCGATCGTCGTCTCCGTCGAGGCGGGGGTCGGCGCGATCGTCTTCGCCGCGATCGTGGGCGTGTTCTTCGGCTGGTATCCGGCGCGCCGCGCGGCCCGCCTCGATCCGATCGAGGCGCTGCGCTACGAATGACCGCCGGCGCCGTCGGCGACCGCCGTGGGACGGTCGGAGACGACGAGCCCGTCGGAGAGGGCGATCACCCGGTCGGCGGCGTCCGCCACGCCGGTGTCGTGCGTGACGATGATCACCGTCAGGCCCTGCTCGCGGTTCAGGCGGCGGAAGAGATCGATGACGTCGCGGCCGGTGCGGCTGTCGAGATTGCCCGTCGGCTCGTCACCCATGAGGATCGACGGCCCGTTGACCAGCGCCCGCGCGATGGCCACGCGCTGCTGCTGGCCGCCGGAGAGCTGCGAGGGATGGTG
This sequence comes from uncultured Chitinophaga sp., assembly GCA_964567835.1. Lineage (GTDB taxonomy): Bacteria > Planctomycetota > Planctomycetia > Pirellulales > UBA1268 > QWOP01. The sequence continues at coordinate 7,354 of CAZMOU010000125.1, forward strand.
GTCGAGCCGGTCGCCGAGGCCCACGCTCTCGAGCGCCTCGCGGGCGCGCCTGCGGCGCTCGCGGGCCGGCACCCCGCGGGCGTAGATCATCGGCAGTTCGACGTTTTCCAGCGCCGTGGTGCGGGCCAGGAGGTTGAAGTTCTGGAACACGAAGCCGAGATGGCGGTTGCGGACCCGGGCCCGCTCGTCCTTGGAGAGCGAAGCCACCTCGCGGCCGTCGAGGCGGTAGCTCCCCGTGGTGGGTCGGTCGAGGCAGCCGAGCGTGTTCATGAGGGTCGACTTCCCCGATCCCGACGGACCCACGAGCGCCACGTACTCCCCGCGGCGGATGGCGAGCGACACCCCCTTGAGCGCCTCGACCCGGACGCTCCCCAGGTCGTAGACCTTGGCGACGTCGGCGACCTCGATGAGCGGCGTCTCGGGCATGGCGGGGCGTTCCCGGCGGACGTGCTGTCAGGGGGTGCTTGCAGGACGCGGCGCCGCCGGCGCGGGACCGCCGGCAGTCTACCGCGGCGATCGTCGCTGCCCCGGCGCCCGCGACGCGCCCGATCCGCGGCATTCCGCTAGCCTGACGGGGTCGGGTGCGGGAGTGCCCCGCGTCCGGATCCCGAGGAGGAAGCGAATCGTGAAGAACGTGCGAAGGGCGGTGCTGGCGGCGGTGGTGGCGGTGGGCGCGATGACGGCGACGCCGGCGAACGCCCAGGGCTTGTGGGTCGGATCGTGGGGCTGGGGTGGGCCGGTGGCCTTCGGGCCGGCACCGGCGTTCTACGGGTTCGGGCCCACCTACGTCTCCACCTTCCGGACCGTCAGCTGGGGCTATCCCGGCTTCTACGCGCCGGCGTACGTGGCGCCGGTCTATCGTCCCGTCTACGCCGGGCCGGTGTACGGCGGGCCCGTCTACGCGCCGCGGGCGCATGCCATCCGCGTCGCCAATCGGGTGGCGCGCCGCAACTGGCGCTGGGGCTACGGCTGGGGCTGGTGAGACGTACGTCGGCTGGCCCCCGCGCGGCGGCAGGAGGCCGTCGTGCGGGGGCGCAGGCCGCGCTCACTCGGCGGCGAGCACGACGCGGAAACCCCCCGAGAAGTCGCTGAACGACGGATCGTTCTTGTTGCGGTCGGCCGACCGGCAGCGGGCCGGGTCGTACCCCCAGCCGCCGCCGCGGAGGACCTTCGTCACCCCGGTGGCCGGTCCGTGCGGATCGTTGCCCCCGGCGAGCACCGGCTTGTACCAGTCGGAGCACCACTCGTAGACGTTGCCGTGCATGTCGCACAGGCCCCACGGGTTCGGCTTCTTGCGGCCGACACGGTGCGCGTACTGCTCGCGCTTCTCCTCGGTGTTGCCGTAGAACCAGGCGTGCTCCCCGAGGCGCCGGCCGTCGGAGCCGAAGCTCCAGGGTGTCGTCGTCCCCGCCCGGCAGGCGTATTCCCACTCCGCCTCGGTGGGGAGCCGGTAGTGCTCCCCCTTCTCGAGCCATCCCCCCGCGCGCTCGAGCGCCGTGAGCTTCCGGCAGAAGGCCACCGCGTCGTGCCAGTCGACGTACACCGCCGGGGCGTCGTCGCCGGCCGTCACGCAGCGCTGCCCCTTCCACGGCTCCGACTTCATCACCGTCCGCCACTGCCCCTTGGTGACGACGGTGCGCCCGATGAGGAACGCACGCGTGATCTCCACGCGCACGCGTCCCTCGTCGGTGCCGCGGTCCTTCTCGGTGGCCGGGCTGCCCATCGTGAAGCCGCCGGCGGGGATCGGCACGAGCTTCATGCCGATCGAGTTCGACTCCGGCTTCGGCGGCCGGGCCGGACGCCTGCCGGCCCCCGCGGACCCGGCCCCCGCGGA
>CAZMOU010000125.1:9287-11509 GCA_964567835.1 uncultured Chitinophaga sp.
CCGGGGGGCCGTCTTGGCCTTCGCCTTCCCCGCCGCGGGACGCTTCGCCGCGGGAGACTTCCTTCCGGAGGCGGGAGCCTTCGACGTGGACGATCGACGGATGGCCATCGGCAACCTCCGGGGCACGGGTGGGCGGACCGGGGGATGGGACGGCGGATCCGCCGCCACGCACCCGTTCCCCCGACGCCCCCCATTTCACCCGTCCGGGGGCCGGCGTTCAACCTCGGCCGCCGCTCCCCGCCGGGAGCCCCTCACGCGGCCGCCTGTCCCCGGGCCTTGTAGAGGTAGGGATTCATGGTCGGGTCGTTGTACATCTTCATCATCCGGAAGACGCGCAGCGGCCTCTGGCCGGCGAACACCTCCTCGAGGAGGCGGTCGATGGCCTCGACCATGTGCTGACGCTGGGCGTCGAGGATCGCCATCCGTGTCGCGGCCTTCTCGCGGTGCTCCGGGGTGGCGTCCGCACGGTCGATCTGCTCGCGCATGTGGAAGCGGCGCAGCTCGAGGATCGAGAGCCGGTCGATGGCCGACCCGGGCGTCTCCGTGGCGGCGGCGGTGCCGGGGGCCGCGACGGTGCCACGGCTGGCGAGTTCCGCCACGAGCCAGTCGTCCACCTTCTCGATGGCGTCGTTGCGGGCCTGGTTGAAGCGGTCGATGTTCCGCTTCACCTCGGCGATGCGCGCGTCGGTGACGTCGGGGGAGCGGGCGATGTCCTCCTCGTGCCAGAGCTGGAAGTTGAACTTGTGGAGGTCGCAGATCCGCCCCTCGAGGCCGTCGGCACCATGCCCGGGATCGACGACGTGCCATTCCGCCACGAGGCGCTCGAGGAGCGAGTCGACGTCGGCCGCGGTGGTCGGCGGCGCGGAGGGATCCGCCGGACGGCGGCAGCCGCACTGGGAGGAGCAGGTGGTCATGGGCGTTCTCCGTTGGGGGGAAAGGGAGGGTTCGGGGAGGGGTGTCGGCCCGTCAGGCGGCGCGCCGGATGACGAGGCACAGGTTCGCCCCGCCGAAGCCGAAGGAATTGCTCGCCACCACCTCCACCCGCTTCCGCCGTGCCACGTGGGGCACGTGGTCGAGGGGGCAGCGTTCGTCGGGGGTGTCGAGATTGATCGTGGGGGGCACGGCCTGGCGGGCGATCGCGGCCAGGCAGGCGATCGCCTCGAACGCCGCGGCGCCGCTGACGAGGTGGCCCGACATGCTCTTGGTGGAGCTCACGGGAACGGCGTCGCCCGCCGCGCCGAGCGCCAGGCGGATGGCGGCGGCCTCGGCGACGTCGCCGACCGGCGTCCCGGCGGCGTGGGCGTTGACGTAGTCGAGCTCGTGCGGCTCCACCCCGGCGTCGGCGAGCGCGAGGCGGATGGCCCGCGCCGCCTGGGCGGGGTCGCTGCTCGGGATCACCATGTGGGACGCGTCGCCGGAGGTGCCCACCCCGGCGATCTCGCCGTGGACGGTGGCGCCGCGGGCCCGGGCGTGCCGGCCCGATTCGAGGACGAGGAACCCGCCCCCCTCCCCCATCACGAATCCGTCCCGGTCGCGATCGAAGGGACGCGAGACGCGCGCGGGATCGTCCTCGCGCCGCGACAGCGCGCGGAGGTTCGTGAAGGCGGCGAAGCCGGTGGGGCTCAAGACGTCGCATCCCCCCGCCACGCAGGCGTCGACGGCGCCGTTGAGGATCCAGCGGCGCGCCAGGGCCAGGGCGTAGCCGCTGGAGGCACAGGCCGCGGCCACCGTCACGGCGGGGCCCCCGATGCCGACGGCGGCGGCGATGCGATGCACGAGGGAGGGCGGCTGGTCGGGGGCGAAGACCCGTCCCCCACCGGCGAGGAAGTCCGCCTCCCAGGTCTTGAGCTGCTCGGCTCCGACGCCGAGGACCAGGCCGAGCCGGCGCGGCTCGGGCGCGCGCCGCCCGGCCGGATCGAGGCCGGCGTCGGCCAGCGCCGCCCGGCAGGGGACGAGGCACATCCGCCCCAGCCTGTCGAAGGCCTCCTCGTCGGCGGCGCTGCCGGCCGGCAGGGGCACCGGCGCGGCGAACACCCGGCCCCCGCGGCTGAATCGTCCGCCGTCGATCTCCACGATCCCGCACCGCCCGGCGAGGAGCGCGTCGGCGATCGTGTCGAGGGAGTCGCCGAGCGGCGTCACCGCGCCGATGCCGGTGATCGCGACGGTGGTGCGACGATCGTGGAGGGTGTGCGTCACGCGGCCCGCCTCCCGCGGGTGTCCCG
>CAZMOU010000125.1:11519-14067 GCA_964567835.1 uncultured Chitinophaga sp.
GACCGAGGCGGCGTCGCGTTCCAGGCACGCCACGCCCCCCCACGGCAGGCGGTGCGACCAGAGGCAGCCGTCGCAGTCGTCGGCCCGGGCGGCTCCCGGGCGAGCGCCGTCGGCGTCCGCGGCGAGCGCCGCGGCGATGCCGGCGAGCGCCTGGCCGCCGTCGGCGGCGGCCACGGCCAGCGCCGGTCCCGGCCGCGGGCGCAGGGTGAGGGTGGTCGCGGACGCCGCCGCGCGATCGAGTCGGAGGGCGACGCCGCGGCAGACGGCGCCGGCGGGGGCGTCGCCGGAGTCGTCGAGGAGCGGCTCGCGGTCCCAGGCGGTGAGGACGAGCCAGCAGCCGTCCACTCCGGCCTCCTCGAGGAGGGACGCCGCCGCGAGGATCCCCTCGCCGACCGCCTCCGGTCCGCCCCCGGCGCCGATGTTCGGACCGTGCATCCCGAGGCCGACGCTCACCGCGGCGGCGACGGCGTGCAACGAGCACTGGGGAACGACGTGCGGGGAGACCGTGACCGCGCCTCCGGCGCGCAGCTGCACGAGGGTGCGCGCGCTCGTCGGACGGCCGGCGCCGCAGGGTGCCGCGACGACCGCCGAGAGATCGTGACGGCGCGAGGCGCCGGGGAACGACGCCATCGCCTCCATCACCGCGCGGACGCCGACGACGGAGTGCTCGTCGGCGTGGCGGAGGAAGCGCGCCGGAAGGGGGGTCACCCCCGGCGGCGCGGGCGCGTCGCGCAGCCCGCGGATGGCCGCCATGTCGGCGGTGACGATCCCGTGGGCGACGACGGGGAACGACATGGTGCTGGCGTGGGGCACGGCGTCGCGTATCGGTGCGGGTCAGGCGGCCTTGCGGACGTTCTTCGCGGCGACCTTCGCCTGGAGCAGGTCGAGCAGATCGCCGACGGTCGCCACGCGGTCGAGCAGCTCGGTCTCGATCTGGATGCCGAAGTGGCTCTCGACGTGCAGGACGAGCCCCGCCATGTCGAGCGAGTCGAGATTCAGCCCCTCGCGGAGCGTCGTCGCCTCCTGCACGTCGGGGTAGGTCTCGCCGGTCTCCTTCTCGAGCAGCTCGAGGACGGTGGCGGAGAGTTCGCTGCGAAGCATGGATGGTGTTCCTGGGAGGGGCGTCGGACGGCCGGGACGCCCCCGCCGCGCGTGGCGGCGGGGATGCGGAGGCCCGGCGGGCCGACTATGATCCCGGCCGTCGGCGGCGGGTCGCCGTCTTTCGGGGGCGGGAGGGTAGCCGATGGCCGGCGACGAGCGAAGAGCAGTTCCGTTCCCCGCCGGCCCCCTTCCCCCCCCCTGGCCGCGGCTCCTGGCGGCCGTGGCGGCGGCGTACGGGGCCTTCCTGCTCTACGCCACCCACCATCCCAAGCCCGAGCGACTGGTGGGGACCAACGCACCCGACGACAAGACGCTCCACTTCTTCGCCTACGGCGCCCTGGCGGCGCTCGTGTCGGCGGCGGTGGCGGCTCGGGGGGGGTGGACGGTGCGTTCGGCGGCGAGCCTGTTCGCGCTCCTGGCCCTGTTCGCCGCCCTCGACGAACTGACGCAGCCGTTCTTCGGCAGGTCCGCCGACGCGGTCGACTGGTCGTACGACCAGATCGGCCTGCTCATCGGCGGCGTGGCGGTCACGCTCGCGGTGCGCCTCGCACGGCGCGGGGGTGGGGATCAGTAGTTGGGCGTCGGGGCGCGGAAGTCGTCGAACTTCACCGAGCGGAACCAGCGGATCGTCCGCTCGAGCCCCTCGCGCAGCGGCACCTGCGGCTCCCAGCCGAGCCGCGCCTTGGCGAGCGTGATGTCGGGACGGCGGCGCTCGGGATCGTCGACCGGGAGCGGCTTCCGCACGAGGGGCGACGACGACCCGGTCAGCTCGATCGTCAGTTCCGCCAGCTCCCGGATCGTGAACTCCCCCGGATTCCCCAGATTCACCGGGCCGACGAAGTCGTCCGGCGCGTCCATCATCCGGATCATCCCCTCCACGAGGTCGTCCCGGTAGCAGAAGCTCCGCGTCTGGTCGCCGGAGCCGAAGATCGTGATCGGCTCGCCGGCGAGCGCCTGGCGGACGAAGTTGCTCACCACCCGGCCGTCGAAGGGGTGCATCCGCGGACCGTAGGTGTTGAAGATCCGCACGATCCGCACGGCGACGCGGTTGGAGCGGTGGTAGTCCATGAAGAGCGTCTCCGCGGCGCGCTTCCCCTCGTCGTAGCAGGCGCGGGGCCCGATCGGGTTCACCGCGCCGCGGTAGCTCTCCGGCTGCGGGTGGACTTCCGGGTCGCCGTACACCTCGCTCGTCGACGCCTGGAGCACCTTCGCCCGGCAGCGCTTCGCCATCCCGAGGACGTTGATCGCGCCGATGACGCTCGTCTTCATCGTCTTGATCGGGTTGTACTGGTAGTGCCCCGGCGCCGCCGGGCAGGCCAGGTTGTAGATCTCGTCCACCTCGAGCCAGAGCGGATGGACGATGTCGTGGCGGACGAGCTCGAAGTTCGGCTGGCCGAGCAGGTGGGCGACGTTCGACTTCTGGCTGGTGAAGAAGTTGTCGACGCAG
>CAZMOU010000126.1:0-14049 GCA_964567835.1 uncultured Chitinophaga sp.
ACGTGGCCGCGGCGGTCGACGACGAGTACCGCCGGTCACGCGATCCCTTCGACACGGCCGTCCACGTCTGGTTCACGAGGCCGATGCCGGAGTTCTCCTGCCCCGACGACGGCCGCTGTGTCGAGGCCCCCTTCGCCGTCCACTGGGGGGTGAACGCCGGGCTCACCAACTACATGGGCTGCCTGGGGACCGACTCGACCTCCAAGAACGGCGTCCTCTACGGGAACTCGCGCGTCCGGCCGGCCGAGATCCTCGACGGCACGAGCCGCACGCTGCTCTGCGGCGAGCGGCCGCCGTCGCCGCAGTTCGACTGGGGCTGGTGGTACGCCGGCGTGGGCAACGGCGCGGGGGAACTCGACCACACGGTGGGCACGCTCTCCACCGACTCCAACCGCTACGGCGACTGCGGCGCCGGCCCCTGGCCCTTCCAGCCGGGGAACCTCCGCGACGAGTGCGCCACCAACCATTTCTGGAGCACCCATCCCGGCGGCGGCCACTTCGCCCGCGTCGACGGCTCGGTGCGCTTCCATTCGTACGACGGCGCGGCGGTCCTCGTGCCCCTCTCCACCCGCGCCGGCGGCGAGAGCGAGAGCGGGGAGTGAGCCGGCCACCTGGCCGCCTGAGCCGATTCTGGGCGTGGCCGACCAGCCGGCGACGCGGGGGCGCCGGGGAGAATCCGTGGGCGACTTGGTATTCTTCCCACGAGGGCGATGGGGAAACGGCATGCGTGTCTCGGCGTCGATCGTCATGCTTTGGTGCGTGCTGGGCGTGGCAGCCATCGGGCAATCGTTGCCGGAGGACACGGACCTGATCACGGAGCTTTCCGTCGAGGAGGCCGCCGTGCTCGTCAAGCGTGAACCTCTCGTCCTTCGTCTGGCGGGCATCACGTATCTCTCCGTGGACGTCGCCGAATCGCTGGCTCGACACCGCGGGCGACTCCATCTCGACGGGCTGTGCGATGTCTCCGACGAGGTGCTTCAGGCCCTGGCGCGGCACGAAGACGACCTCTCGCTCGGCGGACTTTCCTCGCTCACCGACGGTCAAGCGAGGATCCTGGGGGACCATGGTCGTTTTCTCTGGCTCGAGGATGCGTTCGCCGGCGAGCATGCCGAGCCCCGGGCGGCTCGCCGCGTGGGAAGACTATTCCTCAACGGTGTGACGTCGTTGACCGAGGTGCAGGCCGCACACCTCGGCCGTCACGAGGGGGCGCTGTTCCTCGGAGGCGTGACATCCCTGACCGACTCACAGGTCGAGTCGCTGACTCGGTCGCCTCGTGACCTGTTTCTGTGGGGACTGGGTGGGATCACCGATCGGCAGGCCGAACTTTTCGGCGATCATCGTGGGGAACTCTCGCTCATGCGCATCGTCTCGCTCTCTCCCAAGCAGGCCGACGCACTGTCTCGCCACCGGGGCGGGCTCACGCTCGATGGACTGGCCCGCCTGACCGACGAGCAGGCGGACGAGTTCTCGAGGCACGACGGCGACCTTCACCTCTTCAGTTCCTCCCTGACCTCCATCACCGATCGGCAGGCCGACGCGCTGTCGCGGCGCCGGGGGAGGCTCTCGATCGCTGGGCTCACGAAGATCACCGAGCCACAGGCCCGGTCACTCGCCCGTTCGCGGGGAGATCTGTGCTTGTACGACCTCACGGATCCCTCGGACGAGGTCCTCGCCGCGCTCGCCACGCACCGTGGTTCGTCGCTTCACGGGACGTCGCTGACGCTCGACGCGGTGACGTCCCTCACGGACGCCCAGGCGGAGCTTCTGTCGCGGCACGCAGGTCCTCTGTCCCTCGGTGTGAAGACGTTGTCAGTCGGGGCAGCGCGGGCGCTCGCCGACCATGACTGGCTGGCCCTGTCGATCGAGAGCCTCACCGACGAGGCGACGGAAGCCCTCGCACGACAACGGGGTACGCTCTATCTGACGCAGTTGTCGATGACCGACGCGCAGGCGGAGACGTGGACGACGCAGTGCCGGGGGCGGCGGATGTTCTCCGCACGCCGCTTCAGCGCCCGTCAGATCGAGATCCTCTCCCGGAATCCGGGGGTTTCGTTCTTTCCGTGACGCCGATCGGATCATTGAGAAGCAATGGCAGGAGCCCCGATTCACCCCGTGCGAGAAGATCGTCACTTCGGTCGTGCGATGGGCACGCGTGGGCGGGAGCGGAGTGGTTTCCTGGAGGTGCTCGCGTCGGATGCCCGCGTGAGGGGCCGGCGGTTTACGATAGCGGCTCGATACGGTCCTTCTTTCACCAGATCCTGACCCCGCCCCATGCTCGAATCCTTCGCCGACGTCGCGGCCCTCGAAGAGCACCTCTCGCGCCCCACGCGCGGGGCGGTCGAGGCCCTGCGCGCCCTGGACGGCGACGTCGTCGTTCTCGGCGCCGGCGGGAAGATGGGGCCGACGCTTTCGCGGATGGCCCGCCGGGCGCTCGACGCAGCCGGCCGTGGCGGGGCGCGGGTCACGGCGGTCTCGCGGTTCTCCAATCCCGCGGCGCGCGAGGCCCTCGAGCGCCACGGCGTGGAGACGGTCGCCTGCGATCTCCTCGACCCGGCCGCCGTGGAAAAACTCCCCGACGCCGGGCTCGTCCTCCACATGACCGGGCAGAAGTTCGGCACGGCCGACGCCCCCGAGCGGACCTGGGCCGTCAACACGCTCGCGCCGACGTGGGCGCTGCGGCGGTATGCGGGCGCGCGGGTCGTCCTCTTCTCCACCGGCTGCGTCTATCCGCTCCTCCCCGTGAGTGGCCCGGGAGCCGACGAATCGACGCCGCTCGAGCCGCCGGGGGAATATGCCAACGCCTGCGTGGCCCGCGAGCGCGTCGCCGGGTGGCTGGCGCTCGAGTCGGCGACGCCGCTTGTGCTCTTCCGGCTCTGCTACTCCGTCGAGCCGCGCTACGGCGTGATCCACGACATCGCCAGGAAGGTGGCCGAAGGGAAGCCGGTCGATCTCTCGATGGGCTTCGTGAACCTGATCTGGCAGCGCGATGCCAATGCCCGGGCGCTCGAGTGCCTCGGGCTCGCCGGCTGCCCGCCGGTGGCGCTCAACGTCACCGGCTGCGACCGGCCGAGCGTGCGGGCCCTCGCGGCGCGCTGCGGTGAGCTCCTCGGAAAGGAGCCGGTCTTCACGGGGACGGAGGGGGGCGTGGCCTGGATCTGGGATGCCCGTCGGTGCGAGGCGCGTTTCGGCCCCCCCGAGACGACGACCGACGAGGCGGTGCGGATGATCTGCGAGTGGATCGCCCGGGGGGGCGAGTCGCTCGGCAAGCCGACGAAGTTCGAGGTGCGCGATGGCCGCTACTGATTCCCGCGCCGGCGACGGGGCCGCCGGGCTGCGTCGCCTGCTGCTATCGGGGCTCGTCATCCCGGCCCACCCGCTCGCGCTCGACGCCGCGCGCCGGCTCGACGAACGGCGGCAGCGCGCGCTCACGCGCTACTACCTCGCCGCCGGCGCCGGCGGCCTCGCCGTCGGCGTCCACACGACGCAGTTCGCCATCCGCGATCCCGCCGTCGGGCTCTTTCGGCCGGTCCTCGAGTTGGCGGCCGAGGAGGTGCGCCGCGCGGGACGGCGCGTGGCGCTGATCGGCGGGATCTGCGGGCCCACTCGGCAGGCCGCCGCCGAGGCGGCGCTCCTCCGCGATCTCGGCTACGACGCGGGGCTGTTGTCGCTCGCCGGTCATTCGGGAGACGACGACGACCTTCTCGCCCACTGCCGGGCCCTGGCGGAGATCGTGCCGGTGGTCGGGTTCTACCTGCAGCCGGCCGTCGGCGGCCGCGACCTCTCCCACGCCTTCTGGCGCGCCTTCATGGAGATCCCCAACGTCGTGGCGGTGAAGGTAGCGCCGTTCGACCGCTACCGCACGCTCGACGTCGTCCGGGCGCTGGCGCTCTCCGGCCGCGACGACGTCGCCCTCTACACCGGCAACGACGACGCGATCGTCGCCGATCTCGCCGGCCTCTTCGAGGTGGAGGGACGACGGCTCCGCTTCGCCGGCGGCCTCCTCGGCCACTGGGCGGTCGACACCCGCGCGGCCGTCGCGCTCCTCGACCGCTGCCGCCCTGGCGGGATGGACGAGCGGCTCGCGATCGACGCCGTCGCCGTCACCGACATGAACGCCGCCTACTTCGACGCGGCCCACCGCTTCAAGGGGTGCATCGCCGGGCTCCACGAGGTGCTCAGGCGCCAGGGGCTGCTCGCGGGAATCTGGTGCCTCGACGAGGCCGAGGGTCTGAGCCCCGGCCAGGCGGCCCAGATCGACCGTGTGCGCCGGGCCCGCCCCGACCTCTGCGACGACGATTTCGTGGCGGCGTCACGGGATGCCTGGCTCTCCGGCTGACCGCGAATCCCCCTCCGGATGGACGGCCCGGTCGGGAAAGGTTCGAATGCAGGGAACTGGCGTGGGCCCGGACAACCGACAGGGGAGGGGACGATGGGGAAGCGATCGACGAGCGGAGCGGTGGCGTGCGGCATGGTGCTCCTGCTGGCAGTCACGGCGGCCCGGGCGGAGGGACAGGCCACGACCTGGCCGCAGTGGCGCGGCGCCACGCGCGACGGACGGGACGACGGCCCCACCTGGCCCGACGGCCTCGACGGCACGCGGCTCGAGAAGCTGTGGCGCGTCGACCTGGGCCCGAGCTATTCGGGGCCCATCGTCTCCGACCGGCTCGTGTTCGTCACCGAGACGCGCGACGCGAAGACGGAGCACGTGCGGGCCCTCGACCGCGCCACCGGCCGTGAGGTGTGGCAGGCGTCGTGGGAGGGGGCGATGACCGTCCCCTTCTTCGCCATGAGCAACGGCTCCTGGATCCGGGCCACGCCGGCCTTCGTGCCGGCCGAGGGAACGCGCCCCGCGCGGCTCCTGGTGGCCGGGATGCGCGACATGCTCGTCTGCCTCGACGCGGAGAGCGGCGCCGAGGCGTGGCGGGTCGACTTCGTCAAGGAGATGGCCAGCACCCTGCCCGCCTTCGGCTTCGTCTCGAGCCCGCTGGTGATCGGCGACGCCGTCTACGTGCAGGCCGGCGGCGGGTTCTGCAAGCTCGATCTGGCCACCGGCAAGGTGCTGTGGCGCGTCCTCGACGACGGCGGCGGGATGAACGGCAGCGCCTTCTCGTCGCCGTACGTCGCCGAGATCGGCGGCCGCCGGCAGATCCTCGTCCAGGGTCGGGAGAAGCTCGCCGCGGTCGACCCCGACTCGGGCGCCGTCCTCTGGCAGCGGCCGGTCGAGGCGTTCCGCGGGATGAACATCGTCACGCCGACCGTCGCCGACGGGAAGATCTTCACCACCAGCTACGGGGGCGGATCGTTCCTCTTCGACGTCCCCGCTCCGGGGAACGAGCCGGCGGAGCCGGTGTGGCGGAACAAGGTCCAGGGGTACATGTCGTCGCCGGTGATCCGCGACGGCCACGCCTACGTCCACCTGCGGAACCAGCGCTTCGCGGCGATCGAACTCGCCACCGGCAAGGAGGCCTGGATCTCGACGCCGTACGGCAAGTACTGGAGCGTCGTCCTCCAGGGGGAGCGGATCCTCGGCCTCGACGAGACCGGCGACCTGCGCCTCCTGCGCGCCACGCCGGAGAAGTTCGAGATCCTCGGGGAGGCGAAGGTGGCGGAGAAGGAGAGCTGGGCCCACCTGGCCGTGACCTCCGGTCCCGGGGGAACCGAACTCTGGGTCCGCGACATCGCGGGCCTGACCGCCTGGCGCTGGAAGTGAGACGATGCCCCACCGGGACGACGCCCGCCGGATCGCCGACCTGGAGAAACTCCTCGACGTCACCCGCGCCATCGGGGCGACGGTCGATCTCGACGTGCTCCTGGGGCGGATCGCGGCGGCGACGACCGAGGTCCTCGACTGCGAGCGGGCGACGGTGTTCGTGCTCGATCCGGCAGGGGACGAGATCGTCAGCCGGGTCGCGACCGGCACCGAGCACTCGCCCGTGCAGGAGTTCCGCGTGAAGGTGGGGACGGGAATCGCCGGAGGGGTCGCGCGCACGGGCGAGGCGGTCAACATCCCCGATCCCTACGCCGACCCCCGCTTCAGCCCCGACACCGACCGGCGCACCGGGTTCCGCACCACGAGCCTCCTCACGCTGCCGCTGGTGGGCCACGATCGCGCGATCGTCGGCGTGCTCCAAGCGCTCAACAAGCGCGGCGGACCGTTCACCGCGGTCGACGAGGCGCTCCTCTCGGCGCTCGCCGCCCAGGCGGGGGTGGCGATCGAGCGGCAGGGGCTCCTCGAGGAGGCAGCGGTCAAGCAGCGGATGCAGCGCGATCTCGACCTGGCTCGCGAGATCCAGCAGGGGCTCCTTCCCAAGGTGCCCCCCGACCTCCCCGGATTCGACGTGGCGGGGTCGTCGCGGCCCGCCGACGAGACCGGCGGCGACTGCTACGACTGGCTGCTCCTCCCCGAGGGTCACCTCGCGGTCGTCATCGGCGATGCCACCGGGCACGGGATCGGACCGGCGCTGGTGTCGAGCGAGGCCCGGGCGCTGCTCCGCGCCACCGTGACCCAGTCGCGCGACACCGGAAGGATCGTGCCGCACGTCAACGACCTGATCGCCGAGGATCTCCGCGAGGGGACCTTCGTCACCGCCTTCGTGGGGATCCTCGACCCGTCCGCCGGCACCGTCGACTACACGAGCGCCGGGCACGGCCCGATCCTCGCCTTCTCCTCCCGCGACGGCTCGGTCACGGAGCACCCCACGCACGGCACGCCGCTGGGGCTCTTTCCCGGGATGGACTACGACCCGCCGACGCGCGTGGCCCTCGCTCCCGGGGACATGCTGCTCTTGTTCACCGACGGCTACTTCGAATGGGCCCGTCACGACGGCGAGCAGTTCGGACAGGATCGCCTGGCCGACGTGGTGCGCGGCTGCCGCGAGCGGCCGGCGGCGGAGATCATCGCGGCGGTGTTCGACGCCGTCACCGCCTTCGCCGAGGGCGCGCCCCAGGCCGACGACTGCACCGCGGTGATCGTCAAACGTCTCGTCTGACGGGCGCGTGCCCGCCCCGAACCGGAGGATCTCCCGTGGCCCGACCGCTCGACGACGCACAGGTGGAGGAGTACCGGCGCGAGGGCTTCGTCGTCGCCCGCGGTTTCTTCGCCGCGGACGAGATCGAGGCGCTGGGGAGGGCGGCACGCGAGGACCGCGAACTCGACCGGCACGCCTTCGGCCGGGCCGACGGCGAGGGGGGGGTGGTGCGGCTGTCGCTGTGGAACCACCCCGGGGACGGGATCTACGGCTGCGTGGCGCGCTCGGAGCGGATGGTGCGCTCCGCGGAGCGGATCCTCGGGGGCGAGGTCTACCACTACCACTCGAAGATGATCATGAAGGACGCGCGCGTCGGCGGCGCGTGGACATGGCACCAGGATTACGGCTACTGGTACAACAACGGCGTCCTCTGGCCGCTCCTCACGAGCGTCTCGATCGCGGTGGATCCGTCGACGCGGGCCAACGGGTGCCTCCAGGTCGTGCCCCGGTCGCACGAGCTGGGGCGGATCGACCACGTCCTCTCCGGCGAGCAGGCGGGCGCCGACCGGAGGCGCGTCGACGCGATCCTCGAGCGTTTGCCCGTGGTGCACTGCGAGATGGATCCCGGCGACGCGATCTTCTTCCACGCCAATCTCCTCCACCGCTCCGACTCGAACCGCTCCGAGCATCCGCGCTGGTCGATGATCTGCTGCTACAACGCGGCCCGGAACGATCCCTTCGAGGACTCGCACCACCCGCGTTACACGCCGCTGTCGGTCCTGCCCGACGAGGCCGTCCGCGCGGCGGCGGCGGGGCGGTTCGGTGGTGGCGGCGTCGGCTGGCTGGAGGCGGTCCGCGACCGTTCGGCGGTCGATCTGGCCCCTCCCGGCACCGGCGGCGACGGCGGCCCCACCGCGGAGCGGGATCGATGAACGCGTCGTCCCCCCACCTGGCCCCGTTGCCCCGCGACCGGTCGGTCGGCATCGGCTGCATCGGGGCCGGATTCATCATGGCCGACTGCCACCTGGTGGCCTACCGTGCCGCCGGACTGAACCCGGTGGCGATCACGAGCCCGCGGCCGCAGGCCGCCGCGGAGGTCGCCGCGCGCCACGGCATCGGGCGCGTCTGGCCAGACTGGCAGCGGCTCGCGGCCGATCCGGCGGTGGCCGTCGTCGACGTCGCCGTGCCCCCCGACGTCCAGCCGGGGATCGTCGCTGGAATCTGCGCGATGGTGGAGCGGGGCACGAGCCGGGTGCGCGGGATCCTGGCGCAGAAGCCGCTGGCCGGCGATCACGCCGGTGCCGCGGCCCTCGTGCGGCGCTGCCGCGAGGCGGGGGTGCGCCTCGTCGTCAACCAGAACATGCGCTACGACCACGCCGTGCGCGCCTGCGGCGACCTGCTCCGGCGGGGCATCCTCGGCGAGCCGGTGCTGGCGACGATCGACATGCGCGCCGTTCCCCACTGGATGCCCTGGCAGGAGCGGCAGGGATGGGTCACCCTGCGCATCATGTCGATCCACCACTTCGACACCTTCCGGGCCTGGTTCGGCACGCCGCGGCGCGTGTTCACGAGCGTCCGCACCGACCCGCGCACGCTCGCGAAGTTCGCCCACACCGACGGCATCTGCCTCTCGATCCTGGAATACGACTCGGGGCTGCGCTGCTCCACCCTCGAGGACACGTGGGCCGGGCCGGCACGCGAGGGGGCGGAGGCCGACTGCTTCGTCAAGTTCCGCGTGGAGGGGACGAAGGGACTGGCGCTCGGCGAGGTGGGATGGCCGAAGTGGCCCGAGCGCACCCCCTCGACGCTCGACTGGACGACGGTCCATCAACCCGACGGCGCGGGCTGGCAGCGGCCGCGCTGGGAGGAGGCCTGGTTTCCCGACGCCTTCGTCGGTCCGATGGCGGAACTGCTCCGCGATCTCGAGGGGACCGCCCCGGCGACGGCGACCGGCGACGACAACCTCCTCACCATGGCGCTCGTCGACGCCGCCTACCGCTCGGCACGGGAACACCGGGCGGTGGAGATCGCCGAGATCGTCGAGGGGGAGGGGAGGCGCGGATGAGCAAGGCAGGGGTGCGGGGGGCGATCGTGCTCGTCCTCGTCGTCGCCGCGCCGGCGGCGGCGGACGGGCCTTCGTACCGGCGCGACGTGCTCCCGATCCTCTCCGCCAACTGCTTCGCCTGCCACGGCTTCGACGCGAACGCCCGGCAGGCGGGGCTGCGCCTCGACACGGCCGAGGGGGCGACCGCCCTCCTCGAATCGGGCTCCGCGGCGCTGGTGCCCGGAGACGTGGCGGCGAGCACGCTCCTGCGGCGCGTCGACGCGACCGGCGA
This sequence comes from uncultured Chitinophaga sp., assembly GCA_964567835.1. GTDB lineage: Bacteria > Planctomycetota > Planctomycetia > Pirellulales > UBA1268 > QWOP01. The sequence continues at coordinate 9,305 of CAZMOU010000126.1, forward strand.
CGACATCATGCCACCCCGGGCCTCCGGGCACGTCCTCGGCGAGCGGGAACGAAGCGTCCTCCGCGACTGGATCGCGTCGGGAGGACGCTACGAGCGTCACTGGGCCTTCGATCCGCCGGTCGACGTCGTCCCGCCCGGGGCCCCGGGTCTCGACCACCCGCATCCGATCGACCGCTTCCTCGAAGCGCGGCTGGCCGGCACCGGGCTGTCCCTGTCGCCGGAGGCGTCGCCGGAGACGCTCCTCCGCCGCGCGAGCCTCGACCTCACCGGGCTGCCTCCGGCCCCGGAGGAGATCGACGCCTACCTGGCCGCGAGGGCGGTCGATCCGGAGAGGGCGTGGGAGGAGGTGCTCGACCGGCTCCTCGCCAGCCCCCACTACGGCGAACGCCAGGCCCGTCATTGGCTCGACATGGCGCGGTACGCCGACAGCAACGGCTACTCCATCGACGCTCCTCGCGAGATCTGGCCCTGGCGCGACTGGGTGGTGCGGGCCTTCAACGCCGACATGCCCTTCGACGAGTTCACCGTCCGGCAGATCGCCGGCGACCTGCTGCCCGACGCCACCGACGACGACCGCGTCGCCACCGGCTTCCACCGCAACACGCAGATCAACGAGGAGGGGGGGATCGACCCGGAGCAGTTCCGCGTCGACGCCGTCTTCGACCGGGTGGCGACGACCGGCAGCGTGTGGCTCGGCCTCACGATCGGCTGCGCCCAGTGCCACGACCACAAGTTCGATCCGGTGACCCAGCGCGACTTCTACCGGCTGTTCGCCTTCTTCAACGACCAGTCGGAGCCGAAGCTCAAGGTGGCGGCGCCGGGGGTCGACCGGGTGCGGCTGGCCGCCGAACGCGACGAGGCCCGCGCCGCGGTCTTCCGCTACGTGGCGGAGCGTCGCGACGCCCTCGACGCCTGGGAGGCCGGGCTCAACGACGACGCCAGGGGCCTGCTCACGGGCGAGCAGAAGAAGGCCCTCGCCGTGGCGGCCGCGGACCGCGGCGAGGAGCAGCGCCGGATCCTGTTCCACGCCGGTCTGGGGGCGGGGGATCAGGAGTTCCGCCGGCTCAACGAGCGCTACCTCGAGCTCCGCACGCGCGCCGACTCCGGCCCCACGACGCTCGTCCTGGCCGAGCTTCCCGAGCCCCGACGGACGACGATCTTCGTGCAGGGGGACTTCACCCGGCCCGCCGACGAGGTCTCGCCGGGCGTGCCCGAGGTGCTGCCGGCGTCCCCGGGGACGGCCGGCCGGCCGAATCGCCTCGATCTGGCCCGCTGGCTCGTCTCCCCCTCGAATCCGCTCGCGGCGCGTGTCGTCGTCAACCGTGTCTGGCAGCGCCTCTTCGGCCGCGGCCTCGTGGAGACCGACGCCGACTTCGGCCTCGCCGGCTCCCCCCCGAGCCACCCCGAACTCCTCGACTGGCTGGCGCGGGAGTTCGTCGCCCGGGGGATGAGCCTGAAGGCGTTCCACCGACTCGTGATGACCACGCGCGCCTACCGGCAGAGCTCGGCGGAGACGGCGGAGCGTTCGGCCGCCGACCCGGGGAACGTGCTCCTCGCGCGCCAGCGCCGGCTGCGCCTCGACGCCGAGATCGTCCGCGACGTGGCTCTCGCGGCGAGCGGCATGCTCGTGCCGACGCTCGGTGGCCCGCCGGTCCATCCCCCCGTGCCGGCCGGCACGACCGCCGTCGGGCAGGTGAAGCGCGACTGGCCGACGAGCAGCGGCCCCGACCGCTTCCGCCGCGGACTCTACACCTTCGTCTACCGGGCCTCGCCGCCGCCGGCGCTCGCCGCCTTCGACGCCCCCGACGGCTACCAGTCGTGCACGCGGCGCCATCGCAGCAACACGCCGCTGCAGGCGCTCGTGCTCCTGAACGACCCGGCCTTCGTGGAGCTCGCCGACGCGCTCGCCGGGATCGTGCGCCGCGAGGGCTCCGCCGCCGCCTTCCGCCGCTGCACCGGACGCCTCCCCGACGCCGACGAGGCAGCCGTCCTCGGGGCGCTTCCGCCCGAGGATTGTGCCCGCGTGCTCTTGAACCTCGACGAGACGGTGACGCGCGAATGAATCCCACCCCCCGCACCCCCCTCCGCGACGCGACGCGCCGCCACTTCTTCGCCGACTGCGGGGTGGGCGTGGGGGCGGCGGCGCTCGCGACGCTGCTCGGTGCCGACGCCGGTGCGGCCGGGCTCCCCGGGCTCCCCGGCCTCCCCCACCACGCGCCCCGGGCGAAGCGGGTCATCTATCTCTTCATGGCCGGGGGGCCGTCGCAGCTCGAGCTCTTCGACCACAAGCCCCAACTCGCGCGCCACGACGGCCAGCCGATCCCGGAGAGCTTCGTGGCGGGGAAGCGCTTCGCCTTCATGGACTCGAGCCACCGCGTCGACCTCCTCGCCCCGAAGCGCCCCTTCCGGCAGGTGGGCGGGGCGGGGGCGTGGGTCAGCGACCTGCTCCCGCACACGGCCGGGATCGTCGATCGGCTCACGCTCGTCCGCACCTGCTCCACCGACCTCTTCAACCACGCCCCCGCCAAGCTCTTCATGAACACCGGCACCGGCCGCTTCGGCCGGCCGGCGATCGGCTCCTGGGTGACGTACGGCCTGGGGAGCGAGAGCGCCGATCTGCCCGGGTTCGTCGTCCTGCAGAGCGGCCCGCGCGGTCCGCGCGGCGGCGCGGTGCTGTGGGGGGCCGGGATGCTGCCGAGCGCCTACCAGGGCGTTCCCTTCCGCAACACCGGCGAGGCGATCCTCGATCTGTCGAGTCCCGAGGGGGTCGGGCGGGAGCGGCAGGCCGGCGTCGTCGACGCGGTCAACCGGCTCAATCGGCGCCGGCTCGCCGTCACCGGCGACGGCGAGATCGCCGCCCGCATCGCCGCCTACGAGATGGCCTTCCGGATGCAGTCGAGCGCGCCCGACCTCGTCGACCTCTCGGCCGAGTCGGCGGAGACCCTCGCGCTCTACGGCATCGACGACCCGCGCGAGAGCACCTTCGCCCGCAACTGCCTCCTCGCGCGCCGGCTCGCGGAGCGCGGCGTGCGCTTCGTGCAGCTCTACCACACCAACTGGGACCACCACGGCGGGCCCAGCGAGAATCTCGAGAAGCACCTTCCCGAGGTCTGCGGGCAGGTCGACCGGGCGTGCGCCGCCCTCGTCACGGATCTCTCCCGCCGCGGGCTCCTCGACGACACGATCGTGATCTGGGGAGGGGAGTTCGGGCGGACGCCGATGGGGGAGAAGCGGGAGAGCACCGGCCGCAACCACCACATCGACGCCTTCACGATGTGGTTCGCCGGCGGGGGTTTCCGCCCCGGCGTCGTCCATGGCGAGACCGACGACTTCGGCTTCGCCCCGGTCTCGGGCGGCGTCCACGTCCGCGACGTCCACGCCACGCTCCTCCACCAGCTCGGCCTCGACCACGAGCGCCTCTCGGTCCGCTTCCAGGGTCTCGACGAGCGCCTCACCGGCGTGAAGCCCGCGCGCGTGATCGGCGAGATCGTGGGGTAGGGCGACGTGGCTCTCAGCGCGACGGGCCCAGGGGCCGCACGCGCACGCGATCCGCCTCGACCACGCAGAATGCGGTCCTGAAACCGACGCGATCCTCGGCGTCGAAAAGGTCCTGGACCCGCGCGAGGAACGCCAGAGGCGATGACGGGACGAAGCGGAAGAGCACGATCCCGGCCGCCGACGGCAGCCCTCGGTGGAAGGCCAACTCGCCGAAGTCCTTGTCGCACGTCAGGACGATCCGATTCTCCCGCTGGGCGGCGGCCAAAAGAGCCGAGTCGGGCGCATCAGGCATGTCCGTCCGAGCCCAGACGACGTCGTGGCCGGAGTCACGGAGGCAGTGAACGGCGATCCCAGGGAAATCCTCGTCGGCGAGAAAGTCCATCCGGTCCCGCTCTCAGTGGGTGGGCGCGACGGCGACCACGCGCTCGGATGTGAGGATGTCGCTCGCGTAGAAAAGACAGGCCGCCAGATCGTCCCGGGTGATGCCGGGATGGTTCTCGATGATCTGCGACTCGGACCAGCCCGCGGCGAGGAGTTCGACGATCTTCTCGACGGCCAGACGGGTCCCCTTGATGACCGGCTTGCCGCCGAGCACACCCGGGTCGTAGGCGATTCGTTCTCGCCAATTCATTTTGCACTCCTTGCCGACGATGCCCGCGTGGGCCCACTGCGAAGATCATACCGCGCTCGAGCGTCGATCCGCCGCGGGCGAACGCCAATTCCCGTCGAGTTCCCGCGGCGGAGGTCGCAGACATCCGCTCACGCCGTCGCCCGGCGGCGTTCGACGATCCCGAGGGCGCCGGTGACCAGCGCCAGGACGCTGCCGAGCCCGGCGGGGTCGATCTCCGGGACGGCGTTCAGCGTGCCGGAGATCCGGGCGTCGATGGGGGTGTTGCCGTAGGCATAGCCGCCGTACGCCGCGAAGTCGATCGTCGTGCCGGGAGCGACGGCCTGCAGGAAAGAGAATGCACCCTGGTCGGTCGCTTGGAAGAGCGGCGTCGACTAGTTGTTGTTCAGGAAGATTCCGACCTGCATGATGCCGATATCCCCCGCGAAGAACTGGCCGGCGATCGAGACCGTCGACGAAATCCCGGCGGGCGCTGTCCAGCGGAGGATGCCGGGTCCGAATGACGGGAGCGGGTGCAGACTGATCTGTCCGGGTGCCACTCCGAACGCCGTGCTGCCAGAAGTGTTCTTCCAGACTTCTCCCCAGTACAGCCCGTATTGATTCGAGAAAGGATTCGTGA
>CAZMOU010000127.1:0-13732 GCA_964567835.1 uncultured Chitinophaga sp.
GTAGCCGAAGGCGTTGCCGAGGGCGAGGACCGTCTCGCCGATCATCAGGTCGCTCGACGTGCCGACGGCGATCACGGGCAGGTGCGACTCGGCGGGGATCTTGATCACCGCCAGATCGGTGCGCGGGTCGTGCGAGAGGAGCGTGGCGTTCGTCGTCCGGCCGGAGGCGAGCGTCACCTCGATGCGCCGCACCCCCTCCACGACGTGGTAGTTGGTGACGATGTAGCCCCGGGGATCGATGATCACCCCGGTGCCCATGCCGTTGACGCGCTTCAGTTCCCCGCCGGCGTCCTCGTCGGGATTGGCGATGAGCTTCTGGCCGTGGATGTTGACGACCGAGTCGCGGGCCTTCTCGATCGCCTGCACGATGGCGGTGCGTCGCGACTCGCCGGCCCGGGCTGGCGGGGCGATCGCGGCCGGGATGAGAGCGGCCACGACCGACAGGGCAAGCCACGGACACCGCATGGTGGAAACGTCTCCGGTCCGACGCGCCGGGGCCCGTCGCGTCGTCCGCATCCCTGCGGCGACCGCGGCCCCCGCTGGTTGATCGGACGCTCCAGGGACCCGGTTGACACCCCGATCCCGTCGTCCGCACACCTTTCCCAGTTGCCACCCCGGGACGTCGCAGCGAGGCCCCCACCCCGCCCCGCGCACCCCCGCCGGAGGCCGGGACCGTCAGGGTTTGCCCCGTCGGCCGCCGCGGGGGGGTGCCCCCGCCGGGTCGGCCTCCCGCGTTCCGCCGACGAGGGCCGGGAGGAGTTGGAGGGCGAGGAACAGCGCCATCGCACCCAGGACCAGACCCGGCCAGGCGCCGGCGATTCGTTCGCCGAGTTCCCAGCCGGTCTCCCGGGCGATGCCTGCCACCAGGGTCGCCACCACGACGACCACGAGCGCCAAGAGGACGATGCCGCATCCCAGCGACGCCATGGTCCCCTTGAAGGTGCCGATCTCCGAGAACTCCTCCTGGTGGAGATCGACGGCGCGTCCCTTGGCGAGGCTGCGGGGGATCGTCTCCGCGAGTTCCACGCCCCGCGCCGCGTCCTCCCAGCCAGCCGGGCCCACCGCGTCCCCTGCCGCATCGGACTGCCCGCTGGTGCGGAGGTGGTCGAGGATCGCCGCGGCGCCGTCGAACTCCCCCGCCTCCGCCCCGTCGACGTCACGCCATCTCCAGCGGGTCGCCCCGCCGGGGGTGTCCGGGGCGTCGATCTCGAGCGTCGCCCGCCCGTCCGCCGCCACCGCGGTGACCGAAAGCGCCGGTCCGCCGGGCCCGGCGGCCTGCCAGCGTGCCGGCGGATGCCCCGGGGAGGAGAGTCCGACGGCCAGCGTGGACCAAGCCGACTCCCCGTCGGCGGCGCCGAGCGTCGCCAGCCGGGAGGGGGCGCCGACGAGCACGCGCACCAGATCGGCGTCGCGACAGAATTGCCGCTGCACCGCGTCGCGCGAGCGGTCGGCGAGGCGGCGCTCGAGGACGATCGACTCCACCGCTCCGGGCCGGTCGGCGATCCAATCCCGCAACCGCCCGACCGGAGGACAGAGCCGCTCCGGCAGGACGGGCACGAGCCGGGCGCCCGAATCCCTGCGGATCATGTCGAGCTCCCAGGCGAAGAGCATGGAGAGATCGAGCGGCTGCACGAGCAACAGCGTGCGTCCGGCCTGGACGAGCTTCCGCACGGCGTCGGCCCGCCCCTCGTGCCATCCGCCGGCGGCGACCGCGACGGCGTCGCAGGAATCGGCGTCGAGGAGATCCTCCCACGTCACACGCCGGGCACCGGCCGGGAGCGGGGCGTCGGCGGGGGCGTCGGCCACCGGACCGATCCTGTCCCCGGCCCGGATCGCGGCCCGGGCGAGCGTGGCGGTGGCGTCGTCGAAACCGAGCAGTCCGAGGTTCATCGTTACAATTGTTCCCGGTCCCGTGGAAAGTGACCAGTGGCCCCGACGACGGTCGGACAGCGAGGAATCCCGGGTGAGCGACGGAAAGCGGCCGACATTGCGGGCGGAGGTGCTGTCGATCGGCGACGAATTGACCACCGGCCAGCGTCTCGACACGAACAGCCAGTGGCTCTCGCGCGAGCTGGGGCTGCTCGGCATCCCGGTCGCCTTCCACACCACCGTCTCCGACGATCTCGACGACGGCCGCTCCGCCTTCCGGCTCGCGGCCGGTCGGGCCGACCTCGTGCTCGCCACCGGCGGGCTCGGTCCCACGGCCGACGACCTGACCCGCGACGTGATGGCGGAGGTCGCCGGCGTGTCCCTCGTGGAATCGGCGGCGGCGCTCCGGGAGGTCGAGGCCCGCTTCCATCGTCGCGGCGTGGCGATGCCGTCGTCGAACCGGCGGCAGGCGCTCTTCCCCGCCGGCGCGACCGTGATTCCCAATCCCGAGGGCACCGCCCCGGGGATCGACATGCGTCTGCCGGGGGGAGGGCGGTGTTTCGCCCTGCCGGGGGTGCCGGCGGAGATGCGCGTCATGTGGCGGGCCACCGTCGTCCCGGCGATCCTCGCCATGCTCCCCGGCGCGGGGACGATCCGCTTCCGCTCGATCAAGTGCTTCGGCGCGGGTGAGAGCGCGATCGAGGCCATGCTTCCCGACCTCGTCCGTCGGGGCCGAGAGCCGGTCGTCGGCATCACCGCCCACGAGGCGACGATCACGCTGCGCATCGCCGCCAAGGGGATCGACGAGCGCGCCTGCGAGGCGGCGATCGAGCCGGTCGAGCGGCTGATCCGCGAGTGTCTCGGTCCGCTCGTCTACGGCACCGGGGAGGAGGGGGTCGAGGATGCGGCCCTGGCGGCGCTCGTCGAGGCAGGGAAGACGCTCGCCACGGTGGAGGCGGCGACCCGGGGCCGGGTGGCGACGCTCCTGGCCGACGCCGCCGCCCGCGCGTCCTCGGACGCGTTCGTGGGCGGCGTCGTCATCCCCCCGGGAAGGTCGGTCGAGGCCCCCGCCCTGCTCGCCGAACGGCGCCGCGCCGACACGGGTGCCGACGTCGCCCTCGCCGTGGGGGAGGCGGTCGTGCCGCCCACTCCGGGGGAGCCGCCCACCGTCGGGATCGCGCTGGCCGGGCCGGACGGCACGGTGACGATCTCGCATCGGCTCGGCGGCTCGAGCGACGTCCGCCTCCCGCGGGCGGCGAAATCGGCCCTCGACCTCGTCCGGCTCGTGCTCCGCGGGCATCCCCTCCCGACCTGACGCGGCGTCGCCCATGGAATCCCCCCCCGAGGATCGTGCGACCGGCACCGGCGGGGCGGCCCCGCGCCCGGCGGCGACGCGCGTCGGTCTGCTCCTCCTCCCGGCGCTCGCGGTGCTCGTGGCGCTGATCGTGGCGCCGACGGTGGTGGAGCGGATCCATTACGCCCGCGTGCGCGGCGAACTCTCCGCGATCCGCGACGCGGCGGCGCGGAGCGAACTGGCCACCGTGGGGAAGATGTTCACGTCGCTGGCGCGGATCATCGGCCCCACGGTGGTCAACGTGACTGCGTCGCGCAAGACCGCGCAGCCCGCCGACGAGACGACGCTGCTCCGCGGAGGCACGGACCGGACCCTCGCCGACACCGACGTGGGCAGCGGCGTGATCGTCTCCGCCGACGGGCTCGTCGTCACCAACGACCACGTCGTCGACGACGCCTCCGAAATCGCCGTCACCCTGGCCGACGGCCGTCGCTTCCTCGCCGAGGTGGTGGGCCGCGATCCGAAGACCGACCTCTGCCTCCTGCGCATCGACGCCCAGGGTCTCCCCACGGCCGCCTGGGGCGACAGCGACTCGCTCGAGGTGGGGGAGATGGTGTGGGCGATCGGCAATCCCTACGGACTCGACCGTACGCTCACCTACGGGATCGTGAGCGCCATCGGCCGCCGGGCCTTCTACGGTGACACCCTCCACGACTTCCTCCAGACCGATGCCGCCATCAACCCCGGCAACTCCGGCGGGCCCCTCGTCGACGTGCACGGGGACGTGATGGGGATCACGATCGGCGTGATGTCGGCGACGGCGAAGGGGATCGGCTTCGCGATCCCCTCGAACCAGGCGCGGCGCGTCGTCGAGGCGCTCGCCGCGCGTGAGACGGTCGATTCCGGCTACGTCGGATTCGTGACGGTCGAGCCGCCGCAGGGCTACAGTCCCGTGGCCGGGGCGCTGCTCGTGCGGACCGTGGTGCCGGGGGCCCCCGCCGACGTGGCGGGAATCCAGCCCGGCGACCTCGTCCTCTCCTTCGACGGCGAGCGTCCCGTCGATCCGACCGACCTCACCTTCCGGATCCTCAACACCGAGGTGGGCAGCGACGTGGCGCTCGAGATCCTGCGCGGCGACCGCCGCTCGACCGTGATCGTCCGCATCGGCCGCGTGCCCTGACGGACCTGGTCCGCCGGCGCACGCCGGACCGCGACGGTCACGGAGGACGAGCGCCGCGGACGGCTAGCAGACCGTGGATCAAGTGCCCGCCGCTGGATGCGGCGGCTGACACCCCCGAAAAACCTCGGCTTTTTCGGGGTGTCTCAAGTGGAAAAAGGTCACGGATGACTTTTTCCACGGACAGCTAGTGCGCCCGCGGGACGCGCAACCTGCCCACCTGGTACTCGGTGAGCGCGGCGGTGATGAGAAGGAGGACGGCGTGGATGGCCGCCACGTGCCAGCGCGGCGGTTCGGGGGCGGCGAGGAGGAGCAGGCCGTAGGCGGCCAGACAGGCCGCACTCACCGCGCGGACGACCCGCCGGTCCATCCACAACCCGGAGGCCGCCACGAGCACCGGGTAGACCGTCACCAGGGGGGTTTCCACTCCCTTCACGATCGCCAGGAGGCAGGTCACCGAGACGACGTCGGTGAGCACCAGACCGATCTTCGCGACCGCGGCCCGTCGGGCCTCGCGGGCCCCCGTCGTCGGCCGCAGCCACCCCTCCCCGAGGGCCTCCCACGCCGCCGCCAGCGCGCCCCAGGCGACGAGTCCGGCCACGACGGGGAGATAGTACCCCGCCGAGGAGGGCAGGGCGGCGACGCGCGCCGCGACGGCCACGATCGCCCCGGCGATGCCGAGGATGCGGAACGCGGCCGCGGGATGCCGCCGGACCATCCTCGCGGCATGGTGCCACGGGCCGCCGTCGCCCGGATCGATCCGTCCTCCGGCGAGCCAGTGCTCGAGATCGTCGGCGAGGATGGCGGCCGACGGCGGCCGGCGGACGGGGTTCTTCTCCAGGCAGCGCAGGCAGAGCCGCTCGAGGTCGCGCGGCACCCGCGGTGCGAAGTGGCGGGGGGGCAGCGGGTCACGTTCCAGGACGTCGAGGAGCGTGTCGATGGGCGTGTCCCTGCCGAAAGGGGCCTGGCCGCACAGCGCGGTGTAGAGGACCACGCCGAGCCCCCAGACGTCGCAGCGCTCGTCGACGAGGTCGTTGCGTCCGCTCGCCTGCTCCGGGGCCATCGACGCCGGGGTGCCGAGGATGGCGCCGGTCGCGGTGGCGTCGGCCGCCGTGCCACGCGCGAGGCCGAAGTCGGCGAGGTGGGGCGTGCCGTCGCGGTCGAGGAGGATGTTGGAGGGCTTGATGTCGCGGTGGATCACGCCGCAGCGGTGGAGATGCCCGACGGCGCGGGCCACGTCGGCCACGAGGCGCACCGCGTCACGGAGGGGGAGGGGGCCCCGACGCAGGCAGGTGGCGAGGTCGTCCCCCTCGACCAGATCCATGGCGCACCACGGTTGCCCCTCGAACTCACCCGCGTCGTGGATGGCGACCACGTGCGGATGGCGGATGGAGGCGGCGAATCGGGCCTCGGCGAGGAAGCGGCGGCGCTGTTCCTCTCCGGCGAGCGCGCCCCCCGCGAGCAGCTTGAGGGCCACGTCCCGGCCGAGACCGGCATGCCGCGCCCGGTAGACCACCCCCATCCCGCCCCGTCCGATCACCTCGAGCAGTTCGTACGGCCCGCAGTGACGGGGCAGGGCGGCCTCCGTCGCGGGGGAGGTCCCGTGCCCCGGCGACAGCGCCGTGGCCAGGTCGTCGAGGTCGCGGAGGTACCCCTGCCATTCCCCGAGCCGGGGATGCTCCCGGCGGAGGCGCGCCGCCCGCGCCGCGTCACCCGTCTGCAGGGCGAGCAGGTAGGCGTCGAGGGACTCGGCGAGCGGGTCCTGGTCTTCGCCTCCCCCGGTCGGCCCGGGATCGTCGGACATGGTCACCCCTCCCCCGTGTCGGCATCGAGCCGCGCCCGCAGGGCGGCCAGCGCCCGCATCCAGAGCATGCGGCAGGCTCCCGCCGAGCGTCCCATCCGGACCGCCACCTCCTCGAACGGCAGACGTTCGACGTTGCGCAGCAGGATCACGTCGCGCTGGTCGGGCGGGAGCCGGTCGATGGCCGCGGCGAGGCGCAATTCCTCCTCGCCGCGGAGCACGCGCTGGCTCGGTGACGAGACGGGGGAGGCGGGCTCGCGCCACTCCTGACCGGTCCCGTCGCCGCCGCAGGGCACCTCCCGCGCGGCATCGCGCTTTGCCGTGCCGTGCCAGTGCTTGGCGGCGTCGAGGGCGTTGTGGGTGGCGATCTTCTTGAGCCAGGCGATCCATTCGCCGACGGTCGTGCCGGCGAAACGGTCGAATCCGCCGTGGGCGTCGAGGAGCGACTCTTGGACGATGTCCGAGACGTCCACCTTGGCGCGCAGGCGGCGCTGGAGATGGAACCCGGCGGCGATCGCCACGTAGCTGCGGGCGGCGGCGAAGAGTCGCTCCTTCGCGGCGGCGTCCCCCGCGCGCGCGGCGCGCAGCCATTCCTCGATCCGGGCACCGCGCGGATCGTCCCGGTTCGGCTGCGCGCCCTCCGTCCCCTCTTCGGCCACGACCCCTCCTCCGCTCGGGTGCCCCTCGTCGGAGGGCCGCCTCCCTACCTCCGGGAAACGATCGGGCTGATCGTGTAGGTGACGCCGAAGGACTCGAGGGGCTCCGTCACGCCTTCGCGCTCGAGGAGTTCGACGAGCAGGTTGTGGCAGGAGCCCCCGGACTGGAGCGCGAGCCCGACGCGCTGCGGGCGCTCGAACTCGATCACCACCGCGCCCCCGTGGCGGTCGATGCGCACCCGCCGGATGGCGGCCACGGGGCGCGGGGGCGCCGGACGCCACCCCGATCCGTCGTCGAGGTAGACGCTCGCCTCGGTCGCCGGCACGCCGGCGTTCTCGACACGGGCGTCGTTGAAGACCGGGAGGATCTCCACGAGCCGTCCGACGGTGTCGCTGCCATCCCCCTTGATCGACGTCTCGATGCGGACCCCTCCACCGTCGATGTCGAAGCGGCGCGAGTAGGTGACATCCCCCTCGAGCGCTCCGGCGGTGACGGCGTCGTTGGCACCGGTGCCGCGCTCGTGGAGCGGCGCGGTGACGCTCACGGAGGCCCGGTCGCGTCCCACGTCGCGGACGAGTTCCGTGAACGCGGCGCGAGGCAGGCGCGCGGTGCTGAACGGCCTTCCTTCGGCGCCCGTTCCCGCCAGGGCGTGCGCCTGCCACCGCCACCATTCGAGCCACGAGTCCGCCGGGACGCCCTCGACCGGCAGGGGCTGGCGACGGCCGAGGAGGACCGGTCCCGTGGCGGGCGTCCAGAAGGCCGCGAGCGCCCCGCCGGAGAAGCCGCGCGGTTCCTCCCCCGGCGCGATCCGGCCGGTGTGGACGATCGCGGCCGCGCCCCCGAAGCGGGTGACGAGGATCTCCTCGTCGAAATCGCGGGCGAAGTCGGCCTCGCGGGCGACGGGAAGCCTGGCGATCGGCAGCGGAGTCGCCCGCCGGAATCGCTCGAGGGTGCCGGGATGGTAGTAATCGTGGTCGAAGGGAAGATGGTCGAGCGGCGATTCCGCCGCGGTCCAGGGGGCCCGCGGCTCCGGCGCGGGCTGCTGGGTGGCGAGCGCCGCGTTGACGCTGCGCCGGCCGGCGACCGGGGAGAAGGCCTCGCCGATCTTGACGTCCATCCGCACCCGTCTCCCGGGAAGGGCCGATCCACCGCGGCGCGGACGGTCGTTGAAGAGCAGGCAGATGCCCGGTCCGGTGAGCATCGCCGCCGCCACCTCGCGTGACCGGTGCCCCTCGTCGTCCTGGAAGCCGTCGGCGGCCCCGGCCGGCGCGAACTGCGTCGGTCCGTGGCAGGTGCCCCCCGACGGTTCCGGAAGGAGCAGGTGGCCGCGCAGGTCGGAGGTCCTCGCCAGCGCGGCACGGAGGAAGTCCCAGTCGTCGGGCGCGAGGAGCGCCGCGAAGGCCAGATGGTAGCCCGCCGCCCCCGCCGCCTGCGGATCGTAACCGCCGGCGAACTCTGCGTACCCCGCCGGACGGATGCGTTCCTCGACCGTCCGACGCGCGAGGGACTTCGCCCGCGCCGCGACGTCGGTCTGGTCCACCGCACGGGCCACGATCGCGCAGGTGGTCGCGAGCGCCAAGCCGCAGGTGGGGGTGTCGGCGGGCGGACCGGCGGCCTCGAGCCGGGTGAACGCCTCGACGATCCCGCTCTCGAAAGCCCGACGGACCTCTTCCGGGAGGATCTCCATCGCCTGCAGGTAGGCGTAGGCGTCGCCGAGCAGATGGAGTGCGAGGGTGTCGTCGCGTTCCGCCCCCTCCTCCTCCGCCATCATGATCAGATCGACCGCGGCGGGCACGTAGCCGCGCAGCACGACGGCACGCGAATTGTGGTACGGGTTGCCCGGATAGGACCATCCGGCCCACCACGCCGCCCCCACGGGGGAGTGGCGTTTCACCGACATCCACACGCCGCCTTCGGCCTCGATCGTGGTGAGGAGGTAGTCGGCGGCCCGCCGACGGAGGACGGTGATGTCGGGCTGTTCGTCGTCCCCGGGGAGGCGATCGAGCGCCGAGCCGAGGAGCAGCCAGTCGCGGTAGGCGCCGTCGTCGTCGAGCGGTTCCGTGTCGCGGCGCACCGGCTCCACTTCGACTTCGAACTCGACCTCCGCGAGCGACGCCAGATGGTCGCGGAGCGTCCCCTGCCACGGCCGTGACCGGGGCAGGCCCTCGGCGGCCACGGACGATGCGGCGGCCACCGCGGCCGCGACCAGGGCGACGATCGCCGCCACGCGCGGCTCCGTCGTGCGGCCGGAGCCGGCGGCGATTCTCGTGGAGCGGGCGGGAGGGGTGGGGTGTCGGTGCATCCTGCTGTCCGCTGCGGCGGGAGGTCGTGGGTCGGGTCAGCCTTCGGTGGTACGGTCGCCGGCGTCGGCTTCCTTCGGAGGTGTCGGTGCGTCGTCGAGGAACTTCGTGAAGTTGAACTCGCCGTCACCGCCGCCGAAACCGAAGTCGAACTCCTTTCCCGCGTCGCCGTCCGGGCCGCCCGGGGCCGTGGACGCCTCCACGTCCGGCCGCGACCGCTCGGTCGGATGCCCCGCCGGACGGGCCCGCAGCCGCTGCGACACCCCCTCGAGCCATTCGCCGCCGGGGAACGCATACGGCCGGAACTTCTCGAACGTCCCGGTCTCTTCGTGGATGAAGAGGGCCCGCTGGGGGCCGAGTTTGCTCGCCAGCGGGCTGTCGACGAGTTGGCTCGAGTCGGAGGCACTCATCTGGAACAGCACCCGCAACTCGAACTCCTTGAGGGCGCCGCGCTCGAAGGTGCGCATCAGGTTCGTGAGGGAGTCGCACCACACGAGGACGTGGATCCCCACCGCCGGCCCGTCCTTGAGGAGGGTGAGGAAGTTGTCCGCCGGGCCGGCCTTCTTGTCGCTCCCGAAGGAGAAGCCGAAGTCGCCGTCGGCGCGGCGGAGCTCCCGGAACCGGGCCAGGTCCCGCACCACGACGAACACCGACTCGCCATCCTGCACCTGACCGTCGAGGCGCCGCTTCACCTCCGCCGCCAGGCCCGCCATCGCCTCGGCCACGGCGAGCCGACCGACGTTCTCCACCTCGTGGGGCAGTCTGGCCGCGAGCGAGGAGAGGAGGAGCTCGGGCTTCTCGTCGGCGACGGCCGGCTCGAAGAGCACGAAGCGGGCCGCCGTGCCCACCGCCCCCCCCGGGAACGGATCGTTCGCCGCCGCGAGGCTCGTCATCGCCATCCCCAGGAGCGCCACCGCCAGATCCTCGCGCTGGCCGACGATGAGCAGATTGGCACCCCCCTGGCGGCGGAACGTGGCGGCGGTCGGATCCTTGATGGCGATCGCCTCGCCGAGCCAGGCCACCGGGGCCACCTGCTTCCGTCCGCCGACGGTGCCGTCGGCGAGGAGCTCCCCGAGTTGCCGGTTGCCGGCCGGATCGGCGGCCTGGTTGCCGTCGAAGACGATGCGCGGCACCGCGGGGATGTCGCTGCGGGCGTCGGCCAGGCGGCGCAGCTCCCCGAGGTACCACTCGCGCCGGTCGTCGCCGAGCCACACCACCTGGAAGGGATTGTTGCCCGCCAGCATGCCGTTGGCGTCGTTGTAGATCGCCTCGCCCGGGCGGGTGAGGAGGCGGGCGGCGGAGTTGTCCTCGGAGAGGATGAGCGAGCTGTCGGCCTCGTTGCACTGCAGCGCGATGCGGACCGCCATCTGGCCCATCGTGGCCCGCGGCAGGCTGTACGACCCGCCGAGCGTCTGCGATCCGAGGAGGACGTGCATGCCGAAGGCCCGCCCCTGGCGGACGAGCCGATCGAGGATCAGCGAGGCGTCCTGGGCGAGCTTGTCGTCCTCGATGAACAGCTCCTGGAACTCGTCGATGATGAGGAGGATCCGCGGCATGGGATCGGGGTTGCCGGTGGCCCGGAATCCGGCCAGATCCTGCACCGCGAGATCGCGGAAGAGGTCACCGCGGCGCTTCAATTCACGGTCGAGCTGTTCGAGCACCGAGAGGCCGAACTCGCGCTCGCTCTCGATGGCGATGACGCGCGCATGTGGCAGTTCGTAGTGGTCGTAGATCTTGAACTCGACCCCCTTCTTGAAGTCGATGAGGTAGAACTGGATCTCGTTGGGACTGTAGGTGAGCGCCAGGTTCGTGATCAGGGCGTGCATCATCGTCGACTTGCCGGAGCCGGTCTTTCCGGCGATGAGCACGTGCTGGCTCGTCCCCTTGCCGAGCTTCATGTGCTGCATCTTCTTGGCGCCCGCCGGGCCGAGGGGCACGTCGATGCCCGGCGCGGTGCTCCCCGTCCACCACGCCTCGCGGGCGGGGGCGACCCGGTCGAAGGGCACCTCGACCCGTTTCGCCGCCTTCGCCGCCATCCCCACGCGCTGCACGATCGCGGTGAAGACGTCGTCCGGCGGCGGCGCCTCGACGGCGAGCGGCCACTTCGACAGCTCGGCGTCCTTCCAGACGAAGCCGCCCCCCTCGAGGCGGAGGACGGTGGCGTGTTGCTCGAGTTCGGCGAGCGAGAAGCCCGAGGGGAGCGTCTGCCGCGTGTCGACCGAGACGATGGTGGCGACGCCGCAGCGGGCTCCGCTCGAGGCGATGCTCGCCAGCCGACGGGCGCTGGTCTCGGTGAAGTTCGCGGGGAAGTTGGCGACGACGACGAAACGGTACGGCTCTGGAACCTCCGCTTCGGCGTTGTAGGCGGCGATCGACTCGTACTCGTTCCGCAGGTACTTCTGGATCACCAGTTCCATGTGCTCGGTGATGTCGGCCAGCCGCTGCTCGATCTGCTGGGGTTCGGTCCAGATCCGGCTCGTGACGAGGAGCTCGTCGTGGTCGGCCAGATGCATGAACCCGGCGAAATGCTTGCCCAGCCCGAGCGGGTCGATGATCGTGAACCGGGTCTGCCCGGCCGGGACGCCGGATGCGATCCGCAGCGTCAGCGCCTGGAGGAAGGCTCCCGCCGCCTCGCGCTGGTCGGCCGTCGTCTCCACGACGAGCGACGACCCGTCGGGGAAGGGCACGAGCGCCGGCTGCGACCACGCCTTGGGCCCGAAGGCGTTGAGTTCGGGCCGGGCCGAGACGCCGCCGGCCACCTTCTCGAGCGTGACGCCGAGCGACCCGAAGCGGAGCGCCGGCGGCGCCCGGCGGGGGAGCTCCGCGGTGCCGGCGGCGAGCGACCCCCAGGGGGGGAAGGCCGCGTCGTCGACGCGGCGCGCGGCGTCGACGACGGCGGCGGCCTGCGTGCGGGCGTCGCGCCAGGCGTCGGTCATCGCGGCGGTGCGCTCGTCGCGGCGGCGGGCGGCGGCCGCCAGACGCTCCTCCCGGCCGGCCTCCCGGCGGCGCACGTCCTCGACCAGCCCTGCCTCGAGGTCGGCGATCCGTGCCGGGTACTTCGTCTCCGCCTCGGTCCGGGCGGTGCGCAGCTTCGTGGCGATCGTGTCGGTGGCGACACGGTACTTCTCCTCGAGCTCGGCACGCTGCGCGTCGCGCTTGGCCTCGAGGTCGGCGACCGCCCGCGCGGCACGGGCGGCGAGGTCGGCGAGATCCTGGCGGGCCTTGGCCTCCATCTGCTTCGCCTGCAGGCCGCAGCGGACCCTGACCCACTCCCCGGCCGGAGCCAGGAGCCGCCTGCCGCGGGCGCCGGCCCGCTCGATGACGCCCCAGAGGTCGGCCGCCTTCTGCGCGGCGTCCTTCTTCAAGCCGCCGAAGATGGTCTTCGATCCGTCGAGGGCGAAGAGCTCCTTGGCGCTCGTCACCGCGCTCGCGTGGAGCGACTCCAGTTCCGTGAGGAGGGCGTCCCCCTCGGGGACCGGTGCGGTGTCCTCGGCCCCCGCGGCCACCTTCACCCCCGCCTTGGCGAGGAACTCGCGTCCCTTCGTCGCCACCTCGTCGAACTGGGCGGCGAAGCGGGCCAGGTCCTTCTCGGCCTTCGCCTGGAGCTTCTGCGGGTCGTTCTTCTTCTCCTTGAAGACCTCCTTCACCGAGGCCTGCTCGAACTCGGCGTCGTCGCGGATCTTCGTGGTCTGCTCCGCGCAGGTGCGCTCCAGCGTCGCGGCGCGCGTCTTGCGTTGCTCGTCGATCTTCTGCTGCTCGGCGCCGGCCTGCGACTGGAGGCGGGCGAGCACGGCGTCGTACTCGGTGCGGGTGCCGGCGATCGCGGCCCGGTGCTTCTCGGTGGTGGCGGCGATGCCGGCGGCCGCGTCCGCCGCCGCCGCCGCCGTCTCCCGCTCGTACTCCGCCGCGATCTCACTCTCCAGACGGGCCCGCTCCGCGGCGGCGCGGCGGAGCGAGAGCAATTCCCCGCGGAGGCGTTCGGGGGAATAGCTCGCGTCGTCGGCGGTGTCGGCGGCGGGTGCGGCGTCGCTGGCCATGGGGGCTCCGGGATGCGGGCGGGGATCGTGTCAGGCGTGGTGCCGGGGGGCGGGGGGGCGGGGCACGCGGGTCAGCCGCGCTCCTCGTCGGCGACGTCGCGCGCGGCGCGGGAGAGCACCTCGGCCAGTCGTCCGATCGCCTCGAGGGTCTGCTTCACCTCCGGCATGATCGGTTCGACGTGGTCCTTGTGGAACGTCTTGGCGGTGGCGTCGCGCCAGCTGTCCGACGCGGCGGCCCATTTCAGTTCGAGTTGCTTGTAGGCGAGCGCCAGCTTCGAGGCACCACCCGAAAGATCGAAGCCCCTCATGGTTCCTCCGCCTCCCCGCCCCCTTCCCGGCCCGCCGCATCGACGACGGCGGGCGCCGCGTCGTCGGCGGGTCTGGCCATCGACGCCGTCCCGCCGGCACCGCCGCCCGCCTCCGCCCCGGCGGGTGAGAGCGTCGAGCGGTAGGCGTCGAGCGCCTTGAGCATCCGCTCGACGACCGCCATCGCCTTCGGGCAGTTGACGTCGATCACCTCGCGGAAGTGGACGAGCCGCACGCACGTCTCTCGGAACTGCTGCTCCACGACCGGCTTCCAGCGCCGGACCGCCGCCT
>CAZMOU010000128.1:0-13620 GCA_964567835.1 uncultured Chitinophaga sp.
GATCACCGAGAAGAAAGACCCGCTCTGCTAGCAGCCCGTTCGGGCGGGGCTTCCAGCAGCGCGATCGGGGCGGCGTGCGTCGCACCCACTGGGCCTGTGTCCTCCCGTGCACGATTGGCGGAGCCACCGGTGCGACGGTCCGATCCGGCAGCGAGCCGGGCCGAGCGGCGTGCGTCGCTCCCGACTCCATCGCCGTCAGCGGAGATCGACGTTCCAGTAGGCGCTGTCGACGAACCCGCGCCACGTCCGGTACTTCGGATTCCCGAGCTTGGTCGACAACAGCGGGCTCCGCCGGGGTTTCACCGGCAGCCGCACCAGTTGCATCCGTGCCTCCTGGGGTGTCCGTCCCCCCTTCCGCACGTTGCAGGCGACGCACGCGCAGACGATGTTTTCCCAGCTCGTGATGCCGCCGCGACTACGGGGCACCACGTGATCGAGCGACAGCTCGCTCGTGGGAAAGGTGTTGCCGCAGTACTGGCACCGGTTGCCGTCCCGGGCGAAGACGTTCCGTCGATTGAAACGGAGCCCCTGCCGGGGGCCGCGATCGCAGGCCAGGAGCCTGATCACCCGCGGGACGCAGAGCACGAAGCCCACTCCGCGGACCCAGTCGTCGTCGCTTTCGGCGGAAAACGACGAACGCAGCGACGACAGCTCTCGCCACGAGTCGAAGTCGTGGCTGGCGAACCGCCCGTCCTCGACGTGGATCACCTCCGCGAGGTCGCGGAAGAGGAGCGTGAGTGCCCGCCGGACGTTGGTGACGTGCACTGCCACGAACGAACGATTGAGGACGAGCACGCTCATCCCGAGACTCGGCGGCAGGGCGAGGGCCGCCGCATGGTGGCCCGGGCCGGCGCCGGATCGCGGCGGATGTGCCGCGGCGTGTTTCCCGATCCCGTGCATGGCAGTCCTGCCGGAGCGTGGGGGAAGGCACTCCGGGGAGTGTAGCCGCGGGGCAGTCACCGCGGCAAATGCCGCGTCGTCACGAGCGTCGCCGGTCCCTTGCCATCGACGCCGATCGCGGGCACACTCGACTCTCGGTCGGTGGCGGAGACCGGCAGAGCCTCCGAGCCCCGGACCATCCGGCGGGGCCTTGGTCACCAGCGGAGACAGCACGATGCTCCATTACTCCTGCGACGTCTGCAAACGGCCGATCGATCCCCACCGCGACGTCCGTCACGTGGTGAAGATCGAGGTCTTCCCGGCCGTGGACGACCCGTCGCACGGATCCGGCGACGCCGCGGCCGACGCCGACCACCTCGATGCGATGCACGAACTGCTCGAGCGGATCGGCGACTGCGAGGAAGAGGTCGATTTCGACGACGGCACGCGGTCGCTGCGCTTCGATCTCTGCGAGGGATGCCGGCAGCGGTTCGTGAGGAACCCGCTCGGGATCAAGTCGGGCAAGCGGCTGGATTTCAGCAACAACTGAATCGGCCGCGGTCAGGGTCGGGCGGTCGACTCCCCGGTCGCGATGCGGTACGGTGGTGCCCCGTCGGCGGATCCGCCGGCCCGTCCCAGCATCACCGGAGAGACATCGCCCCATGGCTTCCCCAGTCCTGTCGATCGCCGCGATTCCCGGGGACGGCACCGGTCCCGAGGTCACCGCCGAGGCGCTCAAGGTCCTCGCCGCGGTCGCCCGGAGCGAGGGGATCGCCTACGACGTCGAGATGCTCGACTGGGGCGGCGACCGCTACCTGCGCACCGGGGAGATCATCCCCGCAGGCGGGCTCGAGCTGCTGCGGTCGAAGCGGGCGATCTTCCTGGGGGCGATCGGTCACCCGGGGGTCGCCCCGGGCATCCTCGAGAAGGGCCTGCTCCTCGAGCTCCGTTTCAAGCTCGACCAGTACGTCAATCTGCGGCCGGTGAAACTCCTGCCCGGCGTCGAGACCCCCCTGGCCGGCCGCGGTCCCGGTGACATCGACTTCGTGGTGGTGCGCGAGAACACCGAGGATCTGTACTGCGGCGTGGGCGGGTTCCTCAAGAAGGGCACGCCGGACGAGGTGGCGACGCAGTCGGCGGTCTACACGCGGAAGGGGTGCGAGCGGTGCATCCGCTGGGCGTTCGACTACACCCGGAAGCGCAACAGCCCGAAGAAGACGCTCACGCTCGTGGCCAAGACCAACGTGCTGACCTTCGGACACGACCTCTGGTGGCGCACGTTCCAGGAGGTCGCGAAGGACTATCCCGACGTGAAGACCGACTACAACCACGTCGACGCCTGCTGCATGTGGATGGTGAAGAATCCCGACGCCTACGACGTGATCGTCACCACCAACATGTTCGGCGACATCATCACCGACCTCGGCGGCATCCTGCAGGGGGGCATGGGCGTCGCCGCCGGGGCGAACCTGAACCCCGACCCGGGGGGCGTGAGCATGTTCGAGCCGATGGGGGGCAGCGCCCCCAAGTACACCGGCACCGACCAGATCAACCCCATCGCCGCCATCAACGCCATGGCGATGCTCCTCGAGCACAACGGCCATCCGGGGGCCGCGGCGCGCATCGACCGGGCGGTCGCCCACGTGACCGGCACCAAGATGAAGAGCCAGGCCGCCGGCAGGATGGGCCACGGCACGCGGGCCGTCGGGGATCTCGTGGTGGCGGCGCTGTGAACGGCGGATGCCGGAGGGGAAGGGGGGCCGGTCGGTTCAGTCGAGGCGCACGCGGCGCCCCTCGCGGTGGCTCGTGCCCGCGGCCTCGACGACACGCATCGCCATGAGCACGTCGTCGAGACCACTCTGCGGGCGCACGAGGCTCGTCACCCTGCGGTGGAAATCGAGCAGCATCTGCTCCCCCACCGGCCGGTCCGATTCGAGCGATTCCTGGTGGCGGCCGGCGGTGTCGAACCAGACGAGACCGGCGGGAAGATCGACGAACGCGATGCCGCGCTCGCACGCCACCTGCAGCGCCGCCGGCGGACGGAATCCCACCGCCTCCTCCCAGCACGCCGGCACGTAGTACCCGCAGCTGACCTGGGCGATCGCGCCATCCCCGGGCGGGCCCGACCGGGTGAAGTCGAGGCTCATCATGCCGTAGTCGTGCCGGTCGGCGCCGGGGGACTCGGCATGGCGGACGCCGACCACGCTCGTCGGGTCGGAACCGACGACGTAGCGGCACCAGTCGACGAGTTCCATGAGGTCGCGGGCCTCGGTCGGTCGCCCCCGCAGCGCCGCGGGGGCGTCGAGCGGCACCCTCCGGTGGCAGAACAGCATGCGTGGGGCCCCGAGCCGCGTGGCGATCAGTTCCTTGAGGCGCACCGTCGCCGCCGCGGACCGCCGCGGCAGTTCCGCCATGAAGGCGATCCCGGACGCCTCGACGCGCCGGCGCAGCGCATCCCCCTCGGCGGCGTCGAGCGGCAGCGAGGCGCCGGTGTAGACAGCCTTGCCGTGATCGCAGGCGGCGAGGATGGGGGCGACGCCGTACCACTGGTCGGCCAGATGGAGGATGGCATCGATGTCGTCCCGCGCCGCCAGCGACCGGAAGCCGTCCACCGCCACGGTGCCGAGTTCGTTGGCGGCACGCCTGGCGAGGTGGGCGACCTGCTCGCAGACGCCGCGGACCTCGTACCGGTCGGCCAGGGCGCGCAGCGCCGGCAGATGGCGCTTCTCCCACGCCGGGCCCAGCCCCACGATCCCGACGCGGAGCCTCATCGTTCAGGTTCCGTGGCGGCCGCGGCGCGTTCCTGATCGATCCCCTTGTCGGCGATGTCCTTGCGGCACCAGGCCCCCTCCCAGCGGATGCGTCGCACCGCGGAATAGGCCCGGTACTTCGCCCCCGCGAGCGAATCCCCGAGCGCCGTCACCGCGAGGGTCCGCCCGCCGTCGGTGACCACCACTCCCCCGGCGTCACCCTCCCGACGGCGGGTGGCTGCGTGGAACACCTCCACCCCCTCCACCGTGCCCGCCCGGTCGAGGCCGCGGATCGGCCGTCCCTTGGCCACCGGACCGGGGTATCCCTCGGAGGCCATCACCACCGTCACGGCCGCGCCGGCCCGCCACACCGGCGTGGCGATCGACTCGAGACGGCGATCGACCGTGGCGTCGACGATCTCCAGGAAACTCGACTCCAGCATCACCATCAGCGCCTCGCACTCCGGGTCGCCGAAGCGGGCGTTGAACTCGAGCACCTTCGGTCCCTGGGGGGTGAGCATCAATCCGGCGAAGAGGACACCCTGGAAAGGCACCTGCGACCGCCGCATGGCGTGGACGGTGGGCACCAGGATCCGGGCCTCGATCTCCGCCAGCAGGGCGGCGTCGACGAACGGCGTGGGGCAGTAGGCCCCCATGCCGCCGGTGTTCGGGCCCTGATCGCCGTCATGGGCGGCCTTGTGGTCCTGGAGCGGCGGGAGCGTCACGATGGTGCGGCCGTCCGTGACCGCCATCACGCTCACCTCACGCCCGTCGAGGCGTTCCTCGACGAGGATCGTCCGCGCGGCCGGTGCGAACACCGGGTCCGCGGCGAGGGTGCGAACCGCCTCGATCGCCGCGGCGCGGTCCGCGCAGACGAACACCCCCTTGCCGGCCGCGAGCCCGTCGGCCTTGACCACCACCGGCATGTCCTCGCGGGCTTCGAGGTACTCGATCGCGCGATCGGCCGACTGGAACTGCCGGTGCATCGCCGTCGGGACGTCCCCCCGGCGGAGGATCTCCTTGCAGAACGCCTTGCTCCCCTCGATCCGCGCCGCCTTCGCCGTCGGTCCGAAGATCCGGGCCCCGGCGGACTGGAAGGTGTCGACGATGCCGGCCACGAGCGGAGCCTCCGGCCCGACGACGGTCACGTCGACGGCACGCGATCGGGCGACGCCCAGGAGCGCCCCGATGTCGTCGGCTGCGACGGGCACGTTCTCGGCGATGCCCGCGGTGCCGGCGTTGCCCGGTGCGACGAGCACCTCGGCGCCGTCCCGCACCAGCTTCCAGGCGAGCGCGTGCTCGCGTCCTCCGCTGCCGACGACGAGGACGCGACGGGATGACTCGGGCAAGCGATGGGTCCTCGGGATGGGTGATCGCGCCGGTGTGCCGGACGCTGGGACGAGCGGTTGGGGTGGCCGGATGGCGGGGCCGACGAGCGCCCGTGGGCGGCCCCGTGGACGCCGGATCGTCCGCCCCGCACGACGGTCGCTCCGTCGGCGCGACACGCGGCGGCGGGCGTCGCGCCCTCCGGCCGCTCCCGGACTGCAGAGCGTACCGTTCGCCGGCGACCCTGCGAACCGCTTCAGGATTCGCCCCGGCTGGCGTTGGTCGAAACCGTCTGGCCGCCTCCCGCCATCCCCGCCGACCGGATGGAAGGGGCGTATCGTGCGGGTTGGGCTGATTTCCACGATGTGACCACCGCGCCGACGTTGACACCCGTAGCCCAGCCGATACAGTTTGGAAGGGAGTTCGTGAAAAAAATCACGAACTTAATTCCAGCCCACGTTTCCGGCCTCAGGACGCAAAAAAAGTGCCGTCCGGGGCGGGGGCGGGGCGGTCCGGTGCATCCGCCCTGTCGCTTCGGTCGCTCCCACGGTCCGGGAGTCCGACGTCGGGCCGCAGGCCGTTCAGGGCCACGAAACGTCAGGCGGAGGAAGCACCGTTCTGGAGGCGGTTGGAGCGGCAGGCGTGAGCGTTGAGGCGACGCATGGCTGAAAAGAAAAAGCTGACGACGGCGGAGATCCTCGCGGCTGCCAGAGGGGCAAAAGCGGCGGCGTCCGCGCCGATTCCCCCTGCCGCCGAGCCCCCTGCGGCTTCGCCGGACGAAGCGGCGACATCCGCCCCCGCGCCCCAGGCCGCCGAACCTCCGGCGGCCAAGCCTGCGGCGAAACCCGCCGGCGCCCCCGGGGCCAGGCCGAGCGTCGCCGAAATCATGGCCCTGGCACGGGCGAAAAAAGCTGCCGACGCACCGGCGGCCGAGGCCCCCGCTGCGGCGCCTGCCAAGCCGGCTGCCGCGGCGAAGCCTGCGGCGGCCAAGGGGACGGCCGAGAAGCCCTCTCCGAAAGCGGCTCCCGCCAAGCCGATGGCCCGCGACACCGCGAGCATCCTGGCCGCCGCCCGGGCCGGTGCGAAGCCCGGTCCGGTCAGCAAGGCGGAGGCTCCGGCCGCGGCCCGCACCGCAGCGCGACCTGCCGCGGAACAGGCGTCGAAACCGGCTGCGAAGGCGGCTCCGGCCAAGCTTCCGCTCCCTGAACTCCCGCCCAAGCCGGTCAAGCCTGCGGCCAAGAAGGGCGCCGATGCGGTCGAGGATCGACGCGGGTTCCTCGAGATGGCGGTCGGTTCGTTCATGGCGACGGGGTTCACCGCCCTCTCCATCACCGGGGGCCTCTTCGGTCTCGGGCTCGCCAGGTTCCTCTTCCCGAACGTGCTCGCCGAACCGCCGAGCCGGTTCAAGGTCGGCTTCAAGGAGGGCTTCCCCTCCGGCAAGGTGGAGACCAAGTACGTCGCCCAGTACGGGGTGTGGGTGGTCAACAGCGACGTGGGGGGGCAGCAGCAGATCTACGCCCTCAAGACCGTCTGCACCCATCTGGGATGCACGCCGAACTGGCTCGAGGCGGAACAGAAGTTCAAGTGTCCCTGTCACGGCAGCGGCTTTTACAAGGACGGCGTGAACTTCGAGGGCCCAGCCCCGCGGCCGCTCGAGCGTTACGCCATCAAGGTCGCCGACGACGGTCAGTTGGAGGTGGACAAGAGCCGCACCTTCCACGAGGAACTCGGCCAATGGGCCGATCCCGAGTCGTACATCCAGGTGTAGGAGTCACCCTTCCAGGCTTCGGGTTCACCCGTTCCGTCCCGGGCGTCGATCCCCCCGAGTTCCCCCCTCCGTTCAAAAGCCCTCCGGCAGACGTTCCATGGCCATCGGCGAAACCATCCGCAACTCCCAGATCTGGAAAAGCATCTTCCGCCACCCGATGCCGCTCGACAGGCGCAATCGGATCGTGGTGATGCTGACGAACTTCTTCCTCCACCTCCACCCGGTGTCGATCAAGAAGCAGGGCATCGCCCTCTCGTTCACCTGGTGCATGGGTGGGGTGACCTTCTTCCTGTTCCTGGTGGAGACGGTCACCGGCGTGTTGTTGATGTTCTATTACCGGCCCACGCTCGAGTGGGCCTACAACGACATTCTGGCGCTGCGGGACGTCACCAGCCTGGGCATCCTCCGCGAACTCCACCGCTGGGGTGCGCATGCGATGGTGATCACCACCTGGCTGCACATGTACCGCGTGTTCCTCACCGGCAGCTACAAGCCCCCGCGCGAGTTCAATTGGGTGATCGGGGTGATCCTCCTCCTCCTCACCCTGCTGCTCTCCTTCACCGGTTACCTGCTCCCCTGGGACCAGTTGGCGATCTGGGCGATCACCGTGGGCTCGAACATGGCCCGGGCCTCCCCGCTGCTCGGCTACGAGGGCCCCGGTCAGCAACTGCTCACCATCGGCGGGATCGACATGATCACCGACGGTTCGGACGCGAGGTTCGGCCTCCTCGGAGCCCGTTTCGTGGGCGAGGAGACGCTCAATCGCTTCTACGTGCTCCACTGCATCGCGATCCCCCTGGCGGTCGCCCTGCTCCTGGCGATCCATTTCTGGCGCGTGCGAAAGGACGGAGGCATCAGCGGTCCGCTGTAGTGCGATTCCCATGCATTCAAATCCACTGTTCCTCAAGGACGTCGCCGGTTTCCTCGGTTCGTACTACACCGCGCTGGCGGTGATGAACGCGGTGGCGGCGTTCCTGCTCTGGAAGCGGAAGAACGAACCCGGCGCGGCGGTGACCTGGGCCACCGTGTCCGGCATCCTGATGATCCTCGCGAGCCTCGCGCTCTCCGGGTCTCCGACGTGGGTGCCGCATCTCCCCGTCTGGCTCCGCAACCTCGTCAACGCCCTCTCCGGACCGGTGAACTACACCGCCGGGACGACGGCACTCCTCGCGGTGGCCTTCGTTTTCCGGAGGTTCTTCGTCCGGCCGATGGTGGCCTGGACGATCCTCAACGTCGCCCTGGTGGCGATGGGGATGGCGATGGCGGACGAGAACTTCGCCTCGATCGTGATGAAGGCGGACAACGTCCCCATCGTGGGGCTGGTGTTCCTCCTCGCCTTCTTCACCTGGGTGGCGACGAAGCAGGCGGTCGAGAACGACGATCGCATCGCCCGGGGCCTTCCCCCGGTCGAGAAGGAGAATGACGAGAAGGTGCTCGTGTGGCCCGATCTGGTCTACACCGAGTTGATCTGCATGGTGGCCGTCTCGGCCTTCCTGCTGGCCTGGGCGCTCCTCCTCCCGGCCCCGCTCGAGGAGCCCGCCTCGAGCGTGAAGACGCCGAACCCGTCGAAGGCCCCGTGGTACTTCCTCGGCCTCCAGGAAATGCTCGTCTACTTCGACCCGTGGTACGCGGGCGTCGCCCTGCCGAGCATGGTCATCTTCGGCCTCATGGCCATGCCCTACCTCGACTTCAACAAGAAGGGCAACGGCTACTATTCGATCGAGGATCGGAAGTTCGCCTACCTGACCTTCCAGTTCGGTTTTCTCGAACTCTGGATCACCCTCATCATCCTGGGGACGTTCCTCCGCGGTCCGAACTGGAACTTCTTCGGTCCGTTCGAGTACTGGAGCCCCTACAAGGTCGAGGTGCTCAACAACGTCGATCTTCCGCAGATGTTCTGGGTCAACCTGCTCAACCGTCCGTTGCCCCGCGTGGCGACCGATGCACCCTGGTACGCCCAGGTGGGCACGATCCTGCTGCGCGAGGCACCCGGCCTCCTGATCATGGCCGCGTACCTGCTGCTTCTGCCGCCGCTCCTGGCGGTCACGGTGTTCCGCACGTATTTCGCCAAGATGGGGCTCATCCGCTACATGGTGATGGTCAACCTCATGCTCCTGATGCTGACGTTGCCCCTGAAGATGATCCTCCGTTGGACGCTCAATCTGAAGTACCTGATCAGCATTCCCGAGTTCTCGTTGAACTTCTGACGTCGCCGGTCCAGTCCGCGTGTCGGCGGCATCCTGGCGAGCGTCGTCGCCGCGGGCCGCCCCTCCCTCCGAGCCGACTCCATGCCTGCCACTGAACAAACCTGGCGCAATCTCAAACTGCTGCACGTGGTGTTCGGCATCACGGCGGTCCTGCTGCTGATCGCGACGATCGCCATGCTGGCGGCCGACCACGCCCGCCCGTGGAAGAAGTACCAGAAGGAGTTCCGGGAACTCGAGACCTGGTCGGCCGCCGCCCGGGTCGACGAGCAGGACTCGGCGACGTTCCAGGAGGCGGGCCGGGCCCTCGAGGAGTCGCTCGCGGCCGCACGGCGCGAGCCTGTCGCCCCGGCGCTGGTGACGAAGTTCCTGGGTCAGGCCCGGATCGACGCCGAGGACGCGGTGGCCGCCGATCTGGTGCAGGTGGCGGCCGATCGCCTCGTGTCGCAGTCCGACCCTGCACAGGCGCTGGCGCTCCGCGGGGATCTGGTCGAGCGCATGCGTGACATCGCCAAGCGGGCCCGGTTCCGCGAGGACAATCTCGCCGGGAAACTCAAGCTCCGGAAGGCGGAGTTCGACAAGTGCCGGGCCGACTACGAACTCGCCGTGGCGTCGGACGCCGATCAGGCCAAACTCGACGCGCTCTTGGCGGTGGCGGAGGCGAAGCAGGCCGAGGTGGTCGAGGCGACTCGCGCCTCCCAGACCGCCAACACGCACCGCAAGAATCTGGAGTCGATCGTCCGCGAGGTCACCTCTGGTGAGGACGCCGCCGCCAAGGCCCTGGCCGACCATCGATCCAAGCTCTCGCAACTCTCCAAGACCCTGAAGGACAGGGCCCCGAACGCCGGCAAGACGCTCCTCGAACTGCCCGTCCTCGACGCGTTCAACGGACCGCTTCGGATCGACCAGATCTGGCTTCCGCAGCTCACGCTCAACAACAACTTCCGCGACGTGGCCCGCTTCGACCGCTGCATCACCTGCCACCGCGGCATGGACAAGTCGATGCCCGGAGCCCCCACGGAGCCGGCCTACGCCGAGCAGTCGGACCTGGTGGTCGCCCTGCCGGTGCCGGCGGAGACGTCCGGCACGGTCAGCGGCGACGGCAACGCCCAACTCGAGAAGCGCTTCGGCTTCCAGTTGGCCCCGCGGGGGCTCTTCCGCGCGGAGGATCCGACCGTCAGCTTCGTCGTTCCGGGATCCCCCGCCGCCGAGGCGGGCCTGGTGGCCGGAGACGTGATCACGGCGGTCGACGGCGGCAAGACGCTCGCCCGTTCCGCCGCCTTGACGGCGCTCGTCGAGACTCCCGGCGCTTCTCGTCCCCTTTCGCTCTCGGTGCGCCGCGGGGTGCCGCAGCCCTACGCCACCCATCCGCGGCTCGACCTGTTCGTCGGTTCGACGAGCCCGCACCCGATGCAGACCTTCGGCTGCACCATCTGCCACCAGGGGCAGGGAAGCGCGACCAGCTTCAAGTGGTCCTCCCACACCCCCGACAATCCGTCCCAGGCCCACGCCTGGCACGACGAGCACGGGTGGTTCAACAACCACCATTGGATCCTGCCGATGCTGCCGAATCGATTCGAGCAGTCGAGCTGCCTGAAGTGCCACCACCAGGTGGTCGACCTGATGCCGAGCGAGCGGTTCCCCGAGGCTCCGGCGCCGAAGCTCGTGGAGGGGTGGGACACGATCCGGCAGTACGGCTGCTACGGGTGCCACGAGATCAACGGCTACGCCGGCCCCGACAAGCGCGTCGGCCCCGACATGCGGCTGGCGCCGAACTACCACGAGGTGGCGGAGGCGCTCTCCGCCGATCCCGGCCTGACGGCGCTCGGCCCGACGGTGAACCGCTGGGTGGACGAGGTCCGCTCCAGCCCCGATGGCCGTCAGTCGCGCGACCGTCTCCGCGAGATGCTCGAGCGCGACGCCGCCGCCGGCGACGCCGCGAAGCTGCAGCCGCGTTCGCATCAGCTCGCCGTCCTGCTCAAGGATCCCGAGACGCCCGGCACGCTGCCGAAGGTCGGCCCGAGCCTGCGGCACGTCGCCAGTAAGGTCGGCTTCGACTGGACCTACGCCTGGCTGCGGAATCCCCAGGACTTCCGCCCCAGCACGAAGATGCCGCGGTTCTTCGGCCTCTGGGAGCACCTTTCCGGGGAGAGCCTCGAGGAATCGAAACGCTACGAGCCGATCGAGATCCGCTCGATGATCACCTATCTGCAGCGGGCCAGCGCGCCGTTCGAGTACGTCGCACCCCACGAGGGGATCACGGCGGCCCCGGACGTGGAACGCGGCAAGAAGGTCGTCCAGGTGCGCGGATGCCTGGCCTGCCACCAGCACGCCGAGTTCCCCCAAGCGACGAGCACCCACGGTCCGAATCTCAGCCGCATCGGCGCGAAGGTGGCCTCCCACCCGCGGGGCAAGGAATGGCTCTACAGCTGGCTCCGCGAGCCGGCCCGCTACCACCCGCGGACGCTCATGCCGAACGTCCTCCTGGAACCGGTCAGGCACGCCGACGGGAGCGTCAGCGACCCGGCGGCCGACGCCGTGGCCTGGCTCCTGGAATCGACGGAGGGTTGGCGGGCCGAGAACGTGCCCTCCGCGTCGTCGCTCACCGTCGAGGAGAGGGAGGCCACGGAGGAGCTGGCCCTCATGTACCTCAAGGACCGGTTTCCCGAGGCCCGGGCGAAGGTCGTGCTCCAGGAAGGGGTCGGACCGGAGATCGCCGCCGGGGAGTCGGACGAGCGGATGCTCGTCGGCCTCGCCGGTCCCGAGCGTGAAGCCCGACTGCTCGAGTACGTCGGCAAGAAGACGATCGCCAAGTTGGCCTGCGCCGGCTGCCACGACATCCCGGGGTTCGAGGACGCCAAGGCGGCCGGTGCGGCGCTCGCCGATTGGGGACGAAAGGAATCCTCGAAGATCGCCTTCGAGCAGGTCGCGCAGTTCGTGATGAACGGACTGTCCCACCATGGCGACGGCGGGCATGGCGACGGCCACGGGGGCCATGGCGCGGAGCCTGCCAGGGATCCTTCCGGTCTCGATTCCGATCTCGCCTACGCCGCGCCGCCGGAGCACCACGTCGCGCTCGAGTCGCTCGATCCGGACACCGGCTTCTTCCTCGAGAAACTGCTCGCCCACGAGCGCGAGGGATTCCTCTGGCAGAAACTCCGGGCACCGCGGAGCTACGACTACAAGAAGGCCGAGAACAAGGGCTACAACGAGCGTTACCGCATGCCGCAGTTCCCCTTCACGACCGAGCAGCGTGAGGCGGTGATGACGTTCGTGCTCGGCCTCGTCGCCGAGCCTCCGGCTCCCCAGTTCGTCTACCAACCCTCGGCCCGGGAACAGGCGAGGCTCTCCGGACTGAAGGTCGCGGAGCAGTACAACTGCGGCGGTTGCCACACCCTGCAGATGGATCGGTGGGATGTCCGCTTCAAGCCCGACGCGCTCGGCGAAGGTCAGGAAGTCGCCGACTACCCCTTCCTGTCCCCCCATTTCACGCCGGCGGAGGTGGAGGCCTCGCTGGCGATCGATCGGCAGGGGCTCCGGCGGGCCACGCTCGTCGGCATGCCGGTCCTCGACGCGGAGACGGGGTTGCCGCAGCGTGTCGACGAGGATGGCACCCCCGTGGAAGCGGACGATCCGGAGGCGACGGGAACGCCCGTGATGCTGTTCCGCGACACGCTCGTCGACGGCGCGCCGCGGATCGTGGGCGGGACGAACGTCATGGTGCCCGACGCGGCGATGCGTGCCGGACGCCACGAGCCCGCCCGGGGGGGCGAGCTCGCGCGGCTGCTGTTCCCGGTGGTCATCGCCGACGAGAAGGAGATCAATCCGAACGTCAAGCCGGACGACGCCTGGGGCTGGCTGCCTCCTCCGCTCGTCGGAGAGGGGAAGAAGGTGCAATCGGGCTGGCTGCACCGCTTCCTGCTCAATCCCACGATGATCCGCCCGGCTGCCGTCCTGCGGAT
Source organism: uncultured Chitinophaga sp. (assembly GCA_964567835.1). Taxonomy (GTDB): domain Bacteria; phylum Planctomycetota; class Planctomycetia; order Pirellulales; family UBA1268; genus QWOP01. The sequence continues at coordinate 12,890 of CAZMOU010000128.1, forward strand.
GCCGAAGTTCAACTTCCAGTCCTCGGAGGCCGCGGCACTGGTCGATTATTTCGCCGCGGTCGACGGTGCCGACTATCCTTACGTGTACGACCCCCGTCTCGACGAGTCGTCGGTCGCGGCGACGGAGACGCTCCGCCCCGGCCATCTCGATGGCGCGATGAAGATCGTCACGAACAACAACTACTGCGTGAAGTGCCACCTCGTCGGGTCCTACGCCCCGCCGGGGAATCCCAAGGCACTGGCGCCGCAGTTGGAGGCGGTGCACGAGCGACTCCGTCCTGGCTACGTGCACGACTGGATCGCCAACCCGAAGCGGTTCCTCCCCTACACCGGCATGCCGGTCAACATTCCCTTCGACAAGCCTGTCAGCCAGGATCTGTACGCCGGGGACAGCGACCAGCAGGTCGACGCGTTGACCGACCTGCTCATGCATTACGACCGCTTCGCCAAGCGGGCACTGTCGCTCGACGCCTACCTGAAGCAGTCACCGGCGCCGGCCGCGGACGCACCCTCGGCCGCGGCCCCCGGTCCTGCCGGGCCGGCAGCGGGAGACGGGCCGGGGAACGAACCGGCGGCCGCCGAGGCCGTCGGCGAGCAATCGGTCGGCGTCCCGGTCGCGGCCGCCTTCGACCCGTGACGGAGGCCTGACCAGTCCCCTCCCTTCGCATCACCCCCCCCCCCCCCCCCCCCACCCCCCCCGGGGGCCCCCCCCTCACCCCCCCCCCCCCCCC
>CAZMOU010000129.1:0-13511 GCA_964567835.1 uncultured Chitinophaga sp.
CAACGGCAGCCGCAGTTCAAGAAACTCGACGGCAGCCCGGCGCAGCGATCGCGCCTCGCGTCGTGGAGGTCGAACGCGCGAAACGGGCCAGTGTCGTGCGGGGTGTTTCGATCGGCTCATGGCGCTCGCTGTGGCTCGAGGAAGGTCCCATCATCTTAACGATCCGCTCGGGAGAGTAAAGCAAAACGGCGCCTCAAGTTTGTGACGTCCGCTAGCGATTCGCCGCGAGACAAGGACGGACCAACGCGCCCAGTCGACGACCAGCTCCGTGCCAATCCCCGTGTCCTCCGTGGTTCAATCTCCCAGGCATTGGGAACAGCCGCAGCTTTGCGGCGGGGTCTTTTTTAACCACGGAGGACACAGAGATTGGCACGGAGGGCCGCGGAACGCTCCGCAACAGGGCGCCCCGGCCCTATTAATTCCGCCTCGACCTCCGGTTACATTCAAAACATCCCACCCCCCGCCGGGGACCCTCCCGCTGTCCTTCCTGCTGACAAGGTTGTGTCATGCCGCATCGCCGCCTCGTCGCGTGCCTCGCCTGCGCCTGCCTGCTTGTCGCGCCCGCCGCGCATCTCCACGCCCAGGATGAAGATCCGTTCCAGCAGAACGTGCGGACCACCGAGCCGCTGGCGGCCGAGGAGCAGTTGCGGCTCTTCCACGCGCCGCCTGGCTTCGTCGTGGAACTGGTGGCGGCCGAGCCGGCGATCCAGAAGCCGATGAACCTGGCCTTCGACGCCCGGGGCCGGCTCTGGGTCACCCACTCGGTCGAATACCCCTTCGCCGCGAAGGAGGGGGCGCCGCACCGCGACGGCGTCACGGTCCTCTCCGATTTCGGCCCCGACGGACGGGCGCGGAGGGCGGTCCGCTTCGCCGACGACCTCAACATCCCCATCGGCGTGCTTCCGCTGGGTGACGGCGACGAGGCGATCGTCTGGTCGATCCCGAACATCTGGAAGCTCGCCGACACCGACGGCGACGGGCGGGCCGACACGCGCGAGGTGCTCTACGGCCCCTTCGACTTCGTCGACACCCACGGCGACCAGAACGCCTTCCGCCTCGGGCCCGACGGCTGGGTCTACGCCTGCCACGGTTTCCGCAACGACTCGAAGGTCAAGGTCCGCGGCAAGGGGGGCGTGGTGATGGAGCTCAACTCCGGCAACACCTACCGTTTCCGCCCCGACGGCACGGCGATCGAGCCGGTGACGCGCGGGCAGGTGAACCCCTTCGGCATGGACGTCGACGCGCGCGGCGACGCCTTCACCGCCGACTGCCATTCCAAGCCGGTGACGATGCTCCTCCGCGGCGGCGTCTACGAGAGCTTCGGCAAGCCGCACGACGGCCTCGGCTACGCGCCGGCGATGACCGGCCACGACCACGGCTCGACCGGGATCGCCGGCGTCGTCGCCTGGGACGATTCCGGCGCCTTCCCGGCGGAGTACCAGGGAAACGTCTTCGTCGGCAACGTGATCACCAACACCGTCCACCGCGACCGGCTGCGGTGGCGCGGCAGCTCCCCCTGGGTCGACGCCCCCGAGGACTTCCTCGTCTGCGACGACTGGTGGTTCCGCCCGGTCGATCTCCGCCTCGGCCCCGACGGCGCACTCTACGTCGCCGACTTCTACAACTGCATCATCGGCCACTACGAGGTCGATCTCCTCCACCCAAGGCGCGACCGGGAGCGCGGGCGGATCTGGCGCGTCTCCTGGCGCGGGCCCGGCGCCGCTCCGTCCGGCGGCACGCCCGACCTCACCACGCTCGGCACGCCCGCACTCCTCGACCGGCTCGCCGCGCCGAATCTCACCCAGAGGCGCCTCGCCCACGGCCAGCTCCTCGCCAGAGCGGGACGCGACCCGCTCGAGGCGCGCTCGATCGGCGACTCGGCCGCGGCGATCGCCACCGACGTCGCCGCCCCCGCGCACGCCCGGGCGCTGGCGGTCTGGATCCTGGCCCGTCTCGGGCGGCTCGACATGCCGACGGCGGCCCGCCTCGCCGACACCGGCCCCGACGTGGTGCGGATCCACCTCGCCAAGGCGCTCGGCGCGGCGCCCGACTGGGACGCCGCGAAGGCCGATCTCGTCGTCCGCCTCCTCGGGGCACCCGATCCCTTCGTGCGGCGCGCCGCGGCTGAATCGCTCGGCGGCCATCCGTCGGGGCCCACACTCGGCCCGCTGCTCGCCGCACTCCGCGGTGCGGACCCCGCCGACACGCAACTCGTCCACACCCTCCGCATCGCCATGCGGAACCACTTCCGCGAAAGCGACGGCCACCGCGCCGTCACGCCGGCCGATGTCGCCCGCTGGCACTTCCTCCCCGGCGATCGCGAGCGGCTCGTCGACGTACTCCTGGCGGTGCCCGACGCCGAGGCGGCGTGGCAGGCCTTCCTGATGGCCCGGTCCGGCGGCCCGCTCCTCGAGCGCGCCCTGTCGGGCGTCGCCCGGCTCTGCCCCGACGAGCGGGTCGCCGAGGCGGTCACCCTGACCCTCTCGCGCGACGCCTCGGGCGACGGCCCCGGCGCCCAGCGGCGAGCCTTCGCCTCCCTCTTCGACGGCCTCACGAAGGCGGGCAAGCGGCTCGCCCCGGGCACGGCGCTGGCCGCGTGGGGCGGCAAGCTCGCCGCCGAGGTGCTCGCCGCGGGGGCGCCGCGCGAGGCTGCGGAGACGCTCGTGGCGCTCCACGTCGCCGAGCAACTGCCGGCCGCCGTGCCGGCCGCCGACGTGGCCGCCGTGCTCGCCGACCGCTCCCTCCCCGCCGACGTCCGTGCGGCGGCGGCGGTGACGCTGTCCGTCATCGACGCGGCCGCGGCCTCGCCCCTGCTGGCGGCCGTCGCGCTCGATCCGGCCGAGCCCGCGCCGCTCCGCGAGGCGGTCTTCCGCCGGCTCGGCGCGACCGACGCCGAGCCCGACCGCGAGACGCTCTGCGAGGTCGTCGCGCGGGCCGCGCCATCGCTGCGTCAGGCGGCGGCCTGGGCGCTCGCCAGCCGGCCGGCGGGCGCCGAGCGCCTCCTCGGCCTCGTCGCCACGGGCAAGACCGACGCCACCGTCCGGTGTCGGAACGCCTGCGGGCCTCGGGGCTCGCCGACCTCGACGAGCGTGTGGCCGACCTGACGCGCGACCTCGTCCCCGCCGACGAGGCGATCCGGCAGCGGATCGAGCGGGTCGCCGCGGCCCACGGCCGTGGCGGCGCCTCGGCGGAGACGGGACGCGAACTCTTCCGCAAGGTATGCGTCAACTGCCACAGGCTCGGCGGCGAGGGGGCGGCGATCGGCCCGCAGCTCGACGGCCTCGGGGAGCGCGGAAGCGAGCGGCTCCTGGAGGATCTGCTCGACCCTTCACGAAACGTCGACGAGGCCTTCCGCACCACGATCGTCACGACGAAGGACGGCCAGGTCCTCTCCGGCCTCCGGCTCCGCGAGGAGGGGGGTGGTCTCGTCCTCGCCGATTCCGGTGGCAGGGAGACGCTCGTCCCCGCCGCCGACATCGAAGAGCGGTCCGTCTCGCGTCTCTCGCCGATGCCGGCGAACGTCGCGGAGCTCGTGGGGGAGGAGAACATCCCCCATCTCCTCGCCTTCCTGCTCGAGCAGCGGAAGGCGCCCTTCGGGAGGTGACGCCGCGGCGCCGACGAACGGGCCCCGGTCGCCTCATCGTGACCAGGCGTCACGGAGGAACCGCAGCCAGTTGCCGTGCATCACCTTGCCGACGTCGGCGGGGGAATAGCCGCGGCGGGCGAGCATCGCCGGCAGGCGTCCCAGGTCGGCGATCGTCTCGAGGTCCCACGGCGACTGCTCCCGCCCGTACGCCCCGTCGAGATCGGAGCCGATCCCGACGTGGTCGGCGTTGCCGGCGATCTGGCAGACATGGTCGAGGTGGTCGATCATCACCTCGAGGTCGCAGCCCATCGGCTCGGGCAGCGACTTCCCCCGCACCCACCCCGGCACCATCATCCAGGCATCGAGCGCTCCGCCGATCACGGCGCCGCGCTCGACGAGCGCCCGGATCATTTCGTCGGAGAACTGCCGGTTGTGGTCGACGAGCGCCCGGCAGTTGTTGTGGCTGGCCCACACCGGCCCCCGGAAGATCTCGAGTGCGGTCCAGAAGGCCTCGTCGCAGAGATGGGTGGCGTCGAGGATCATCCCCAGCCGGTCCATCTCCCGGAGCAGGGCCCTGCCCGCGTCGTTGAGCGGGGCGCTCGCGTCGGTGCCGTGCGCGTAACGGCCGGGGCCGTAATGGCCGGGTCCGAGCGCCCGCAGGCCGGAGGCCCAGGCCCGCTCGAGATGCCCGATCGTGATCATCGAATCGGCCCCCTCGAGGGAGAGGATGTAGCCGATCGGCAGCCGGGAGGTGTCGGCCCCGCGGGCGAGCGCGTCGGTCCACAGCGCCACCTGCGCGTCGAGGCCGGCCCGGTCGGTCACCTGCACCAGTTCCCCCGCCTCCTCCATCGCCCGGTACCAGGCGAGTTGGCCCTGCGTCTGGGCCCAGGCCTGCTCGGGCGAATGCCAGCCCGGGAGCGGATTGTCCTCCGCCACGAAGCGGCCGATCTGCGTCGCCACCACCAGACCGAACCCGCCGCGGCGCAATTCGGGGAAGGCCACCGTCGCGTTGCCGCGGTCGGGCTTGTCCTTCCACCCCCGGAGCCGTTCCCGGGCGTTGATCGCCGCCACCGGCCAGCGGAGATCCCGATTCCACTCCAGCGCGTTCATCGACAGGTCGAGGTGGGCGTCGATCGCGAACATCGTGAATCTCCCGCGGATGTCGTCCCGCACGGTGCCGGCGTGGTGCCGTGGGGGCCGTCGGCGACGCCGCCCGGGGAACCGCTCACAGCACCCGCGCGAGCGCGAGCACCCCGACGAGTCCCGTCACCGACACGATCGTCTCCATCACCGTCCAACTCTTCAAGGTGTCGACGAGCCCCACCTGGAAGTACTCCTTGAACATCCAGAACGCGCCGTCGTTGACGTGCGAGAGGGCCAAGCTCCCGGCGCCGATGGAGAGGACCATCAGCTCCGCATCGACCCCCCCCGCCTTGACCAGGGGCGCGAGCAACCCCGCCGCCGTCAGCCCCGCCACCGTCGCCGATCCCACGCACACCCGGATCGCCGCCGTGACGAGCCACCCCAGCACCAGCGGATCGATGGGCAGCGTGCCGAGCTCCGCGGCGATCGTCTGGTCGACGCCGGTTTGCTGGAGCACCTGCTTGAAGGCCCCCGAGCCGCCGATCATGAGGAGGATCGACGCCACGTCCCCGATGGCCGCGGTGCAGGTCGTGCACACCTCGCCGATCGGCTTTCCCCTCCGCAGCCCGAGCGTGACCGCCGCCACGGCGAGGGTCGCGATCATGACCAGATCGGGATCGGAGACGAGCTTCACGATCCCCGCCGGCCCGTTGCCCGGCGGCGTCCACCATTCGACCACCGTCACCGCGACCAGGAGGAGCGCCGGCAGGAGCGCCGTGACCACGCTCACGCCGAGCGACGGGAGTTCCGCCTCCGGGCGCTCCCTCCCCGAAAGCCCCTCCAGCGGACGGGCGGGGATCCGGGCGAGCGTGCCCGCGAACACCGGGCCGGCGAGGACGAGGGCGGGGATCGCCACCACGACGCCGAGGAGGAGCGTCCGCCCCAGATCGGCGTCGAACGCCTTCACGAGCGCCGTCGGCGCCGGGTGGGGGGGGAGCAGCCCGTGGGCGACGCTCATCGCCGCCAGGGCCGGCAGGCCCACCACGAGCGGCGGCAGCCGGTAGCGCCCCACGCAGGCGAAGATGATCGGCACGAGGAGGACGAAGCCGACTCCGTAGAACAGCGGGATGCCGACGATGAATCCGGTCACCGCCATCGCCCACGGCATCCGCTTCTCGCCGCAGGCCGCGACCAGCGTCGTGGCGATGCGCTGCGCCGCCCCCGACTCGACGACGAGCTTCCCGAGCATCGCCCCGGTGACGATGACGATCGACAGCGACCCCAGCGCCGAGCCGATCCCCTTGCGCACCGCGTCGGCGACCTGCCCGGCTGGCATCCCCAACCCGAGCGCCGCGGCGGTCGAGACGAGGATGAAGGCCAGGAAGGGATGGACCTTCCACCCGGCGACCAGGAGCACGAGCGCCACGATCGCCAGCGTTACGACGCCGAGGGAACCGGTCAGCACGATCCTCCCCTTCCCGGAAGCGCCGCCACCAGCGCGCGGGCCCTGGCGGCGATCGAGTCGAAGGCCCCGGCGGCGACCTCCTTCGGGCACACGAGCTTCGTGCCGATCCCCACGCACCAGGCCCCGGCCGCGAACCACGCCGCGAGGTTGTCCGGCTCCGCCGTCACGCCCCCCGAGGGCATGAGCTTCAGGAACGGACACGGGCCCCGCACCGCGCGGAGGAAGTCCGGGCCGCCGAGGGCGTCGGCCGGGAACACCTTGGCGGCGAGGGCGCCGAGGCGGTGGGCCCGCATCATCTCCGTCACCGTGCCGGTGCCGGGGAACCAGGCGAGCCCGCGGGCTTGGCAGTAGGCCCCCGTCGGCTCGTCGAGGTGCGGCGCGACGATGAACGAGGCCCCGGCGGCATGGAACGCCTCCGCCTGATCGGCGTCGAGGATGGTGCCGGCGCCGAGGATCAGATCGGGATACTCCGCCGCCGAGCGCTCGGCCATCGCGGCGAACACGCCGAGGGCCTCGGGCGTGCGATTGGTGAACTCGACCAGCCGCAGCCCCGCCGCGTGGAGTGCGGCGACGACGCGCATCCCGACGTCGGCGGAGGTGCAGGTGAACAGCGGCATGACCCGCAGCCGCTCGAGCCGGGCCGCCACCTCCTCCCTGCCGATGGTCGGCCGCGTGTGTGCCACGGATGGTTCTCCTGGAGCGCGGGGAGGCGGATCGGTCGGCCGGGCCGGGGCGGGTTGGAACGCGGGGCTGGTCAGGCGAGCTCGAAGATCGCCTCGATCTCCACCGGGATGTTCCCGGGGAGGGATCCCATGCCGACGGCGCTGCGCACGCCGATCCCGGCGTCGCTGCCCCACACCTCGGCGAAGAGCTCGCTGCAGCCGTTGATGACGAACGGGTGACGGGCGAAGTCGGCGGTGGCGTTGACCATTCCCAGCACCTTGATCACCCGTCGGACGCGACCCAGGTCGCCGACGGCGGCCAGCAGCGTGGCGAGGATCGTGAGGCCGACCTGGCGGGCGGCCCGCTTGCCCGCGTCGGCGTCGAGGTCGTCCCCGACGCGGCCGACGAGGAGCGTGCCGTCGGGGAGGAGCGGACCGTGTCCGGAGACGTAGAGCAGGCCGCCGACCTCGACGCACGGCTTGTAGACGCCCGCCGGGGCCGGGGCCGGGGGGAGGGCGAGACCGAGGGAGAGGAAACGCTCGTGGACGGCGCTCGACAAGGGAACCTCCCGGGGATGGGGAACGGACGGACCCGACGGACCGCGGAGCAGGATAGCCGATCGCGACGCGGCAGGCACCGTCCGCACCGTCCGCGACGGCGCCGGTTGCCGGGAGCGCGGCGTTTGCCCGATACTCTCGCGGTCACGATCACCCCGGGGGATTCTCACGATGGTCACCGCCCGCCCGCGCCGCGTTCATGTCGTTCCGAGGTTCCTCGTGGCGCTCGTTCTCCTCGGGGCGTCGGTCCTGCCGGGGGCCCGGCCGGCCCACGCCGCCGAGGGGGTGCGGATGGGATCGGGCACGATGACGTTCGACACCGTCCCCGGGTGGGGGCTCGGCGAGGACGGCAAATCGGTCCTCGGCTCGACGCACGGCGGCGTCGCCGTGGGGAAGGACGGCACGATCTGGACGAGCTCGTCGCTGGGGATCTTCGGCTTCTCCCCCGAAGGGAAGGTCGTGAAGCGCTTCCTCGGCGACGCCTGGTCGAACATCCACGACCTGAAGATCCATCCAGAGGGCGATCGGGAGTTCCTCTACGGCGCCCGCAACGTCGCCGGCGAGGGGATCAAGGTCGATCCGACGAGCGGCGCGGTGGTGCTCAAGCTCGGCATCCCCGCCGAATCGGGGTTGAAGCTCGAGAAATGGTCCCCCACGGCGATCACCGTGGCGCCCGACGGCTCGATCTTCCTCGCCGACGGCTACGCGTCGAACCACGTCTTCAAGTTCGACAAGTCGGGCAAGTACCTCAAGCACTTCGGCGTGGCGGGCAACGGGATGAAGGAGTTCAACACGGCGCACGGGATGACGCTCGACCCGCGGTACGATCCCCCCCGTCTCCTCGTCTGCGACCGCAACCACCAGCCGAAGGGGCGGCTCGTGCACTACGACCTCGAGGGCAACTTCATCGAGGAGGTGGTGACGGGCCTGGGGATGCCCACCTCGGCGATCGTGCAGGGGGACCACGTCGCGGTGCCCGATCTCCACGGCCGGCTCGTGATCCTCGACCGGAGCAACACGATCGTGGCGGTGCTCGGCAACAACGCCGACCCCGAGGCACGGGCGAACTTCAACGTCCCCCAGGAGAAGTGGCGCGAGGGGGTGTTCAGCGGCACCCACGGCTCCGCCTGGGATGCCGAGGGCAATCTCTACGTCCAGGACTGGAACGTGTCGGGGCGGATCATGAAGCTCGTCCGCGTGAAGTGATCGCGCCGGGCCGCTCACCGGCGGTGGCCGAGGCACCAGGTGTCGGCGGTGCCGTCGCAGTCGCAAAGCAGGAGTACCGGGAATTCGTCGTCGGGCCCGGCGGGGTCGTGCCAGACGGTTCCGCACGCCGGGCATGCCCAGCGGATCGCGGCCCCCTCGGCATCGGCGACCACGTCGAGCGGGACATCGATCACCTCCGCCTCCTGCTCGACGATCTCCCACCCGGCCCCGGCCTCCGCGCCGGCGATCTCCGCGACCGCCTCGCGGGCCCGCGCGGCGGTGAGGGCGAAGAGCCGCGCCGCGCCGTCGTGGAGCGCGGCATGGACGACGATGCGGCGCGGAGGGGACGGCGCGGCGGCGTCCGGCGGGAGCGGGCGATCGGTCATGGCGGGCACCTCGGGAATGGGCGACGGTCGGCGGTCTGCCAGAGCCTACCCCGCGGCGCACGGGGACGGAGCGGATCAAGTGCCGCGGGGCCGGACATGCCGGATCTGCCGACCCCTCCGCCCGACCACGGAATCCTCCAGTCGCCCCATGGCGCCGGCCGATCGCGACACCAGAGCCGTTCCGGCGGTGGTCCGTCGGTCGTGCCGACGACGCCGGTGGCTCCCCCTCCCCCACCACCCTGCCATGCGAGTCCCGCGCCCGATCGCCTCTCTCGTCGTCGTCGCCACCCTCGCGGCCCCTCCGGCCACGACCGCCCCGGCGGTCGCCCGCGAGTTCGACCCCCGCGTCGTGACCTTCGGCGAGGCCCGCGCCGAGATCAAGAGCAAGCCGGTGACGCAGCGGCCGAACCGGCCGCTCCACGTCTACGGCAACACCGTGCGGCGCCGCGCCCAGCGGTCGGGTTGACCCGGCCGAGCCACGCGGGACGGGCGGGCCGTCACTTGTCCACGCCGGGGAGCGTCGGTGCGCGCTCGGGCAGCGCCTTCTCGCGCGAACCGATGCAGAAGAGCTTCTCCTGCCGCAGGTCCCCCGCGGTGACGGCCACGCGGTGGTAGATCCGCCCGCCGCAGATGGCGGGCGTGGCGAAGGCCTCGCTCCCCAGCCGGTTGACGGCGATCGGCTCGATCTTCCCCGGGGACGCCCGGAAGACGTGCGTCTCCCCGGTCTCGCTCGTGGCGAAGATCACGTCGTCGAGCATCACCGGCGAGGCGCTGAAGTTCCCCCCCAGGCGGAGCTTCCACTTCTCCTCTCCCGTCGCGGCGTCCCAGCAGGCCGCGATGCCGGCGTCGAGGATGGCGTGGAGGTGCCCCTTCGCGTAGAGGAGCGACGGCACGTAGACCCGGTCGCCGTTCTCCCAGTCGAGCTTCCCCGAGCCGTCCGCCCGGTAGGCCGCGACGTGGTTGCGGGGATAGCCCCCCGAGGAATAGACGCGCTGGCCGTCGGTGACGGTCGTCGTCACGCACTCGGTCGTCGCCCCCTCCCTCTCCCACAGCGTCTCGCCGGTGGCGGGATCGAGGGCGGCGACCTTGTCGCAGCCGGTGAGGATCAGTTGCTCACGGTCGAACAGCCTCCAGATCACCGGCGAGGAGTAATTGGGTGCCGGCGGCCGCTCCTTCTCCCACAGCACCTTCCCGGTGGCCGGGTCGAGCGCCGCCACGCGGCCCTTGTTCCTGTGGTCGGCGACGACGAACACGCGCCCGCCCTGCACGAGCGGCGAGGCCCCGTAGCCCTGGTGGATGGCGTAGTCGCAGACGCGCGTCTGCCAGAGGAGCTTCCCGTCGGGCGCGAGCGCCGAGCAGGTGACCGCGTCGCCGTTGGCGAACGTGACGTAGAGGCGCTCGCCGTCCCCCGCGACGGTCGTCGAGGCGCCGGAGGACTTCTCGTTCTTCCGCATCGCCCCCGAGGCATGGACGACCGTCTGCCAGGCGGGCGTGCCGGTGGCCCGGTCGAAGGCGAGCACCGTCTGGCTCCCGGCCGCCTCGTCGCAGGTGGCGAGGTAGACGTGGCGGCCGATCACCGTCGGCGAACCGTTGCCGCGGCCGGGGACGTCGACCGACCAGACGACGTTCTTCGAGTCGCTCCACTCGAGCGGCACCGCCTGCCCGGCGCGGGCCTGGCCGTCGTGGGTCGGCCCGCGCCAGCAGGGCCAGTCGTTCGGGCCGGGCGGGGCGCCGGCCGCCGTACAGGCAAGCGCCGCCAGGGTGACGAGTGACCAGGCCCCCCGGCGAACCGGTGTGGCGGTGGGAAAAAGGGACTGGTGCGCGGGTGCGGACGTCACGTCGCGTGTCTCCGACGGGGACTCGGCGGCCCTCGGACCGCCTCGGCGGGGAGAGCATAGCAGCCGTCGCGGCTATCATCGTGGTGTTCGGGTGGACCGCCGCGTGGCGTCCACCGTCACCCCTCCCCAGCCCCGAGGAGATCGGCACGTGCCCCGCTCGACTGGCATCCACGGACATGTCCTGGCGGCCGCGGTCCTCGCGTGCCTCGCGTCATCCATGCCTGATTCCGTCGCCGCCGAGACCGACCCGCTCGTGGCCCCCTGGACCGGTCCCTACGGCGGCGTTCCCCCGTTCGACAGGGTGCGGGTCGCCGACCTCGGCGCCGGCATGGAGCGGGCAATCGCGGCGCGGCTCGAGGCGGTGGAGAGGATCGCCGCCGACCCGGCCCCCCCCACCTTCGCCAACACCCTCCTGCCGCTCGAGCGCGCCGCGCGCGACTTCGACCGGGCCCAGAACGTCTACGAGATCTGGGGGGCATGCCTCTCCGACGACGCCGTGCAGAAGACCGAGCGCGCGATGGCGCCGAAGCTCGCCGCGATGGCCGATCGCGTCTTCCAGAACAAGCGCCTCTTCGACCGCATCGAGGCGGTGTACGCCGCGCGCGGGACCACCGGCCTCACGCCCGAGCAGCAGCGCCTGGCCTGGCTCTACCACACCGACTTCCTGCGCGGAGGGGCCTCCCTCGACGACGCGGGCAAGCGCGAACTGGCGGCCATCAACGAGGAGCTCGCCTCCCTCTCCACCACCTTCGCGCAGAACGTTCTCAAGGACGAGAACGATCGGCTCGTCCTCGTCTCCGAGGAGGCCCGGCTCGCCGGGCTTCCCGCGGCGCAGAAGGCGGCCGCGGCCGCGACGGCGACCGCGCGGGGCCACGCCGGGAAGTGGGCGATCCAGAACACCCGCTCGAGCGTGGAGCCGCTCCTCACCTTCGCCGACGACCGCGCCCTGCGGCACGAGGTCTTCGAGATGTTCGTGAACCGCGGCGAGGCCGGGGCAACGGACAACAATCCCGTCATCCGGCGGATCCTCGAGCTGCGTGCCCGTCGCGCCCGCCTCCTCGGCTTCCCCACGCATGCCCACTGGCGTCTGGGGAACGCGATGGCGAAGACCCCCGAGCGGGCCATGCAGCTCATGGAGGAGGTGTGGGGGCCCGCCGTCGCCGAGGTGCAGCGCGAGGTCGCCGACATGCAGGCCATCGCCGACGCCGAGGGGGCGGGAATCACGATCGAGCCCTGGGACTACCGCTACTACGCCGAGAAGGTGCGGAAGAAACTCTACGACCTCGACGAGGCGGAGGTGGTGCCCTACCTCCAGGTCGACAAGCTCCGCGAGGGGATGTTCCACATGGCCCAACGGCTCTTCGACCTGCACTTCACCCCGGTGCCCCCCGGGTCCGTGCCGGTCTACCACCCCGACGTGAAGGTCTGGGAGGTGAAGGACGGCGGCGGGAAGCACGTCGGCCTGTGGTACTTCGATCCCTTCGCGCGGCGCGGCAAGCGTTCGGGGGCCTGGATGAACGCCTACCGCAACCAGGAGCGCATCGACGGACCGGTGACGACGATCGTCTCCAACAACTCGAACTTCCTCCCGGGCGCCCCCGGCGAACCGGTGACGATCTCCTGGGAGGACGCCACGACGTTGTTCCACGAGTTCGGCCACGCCCTCCACGGCCTCTGCTCGGACGTCGAGCATCCCTCGCTGTCGGGCACCAACGTGGCCCGCGACTACGTCGAGTTCCCCTCGCAGATCCTCGAGCACTGGCTCCCCACGCCCGAGATCCTCGAGCGCTACGCGCTCCACGTGGAGACGGGGAAGCCGATCCCCGACGAACTCGTGGCGAAGATCGAGAAGGCGGCCACGTTCAACCGCGGCTTCAGGACGGTGGAGTTCCTCGCCAGCGCCCTCGTCGACATGCGGATCCACCTGGCCACGCCGACGGGCGATCCCCGCGCCTTCGAGCGCGACACGCTCGCCGCCCTGGGGATGCCGCGCGAGATCGTGATGCGTCACCGCACCCCCCACTTCAACCACGTCTTCTCCGGGGACGGCTACTCCGCCGCCTACTACAGCTACCTCTGGAGCGACGTCCTCACCGCCGACGCCTGGGAGGCGTTCACCGAGGCGGGGGGCCCGTGGGATGCGGACGTGGCGGGGAGGCTCAGGCGCCACGTCTTCTCGGTGGGCAACACCGTCGATCCGGCCGAGGGCTACCGGGCCTTCCGCGGTCGCGACGCGGCGACGGGGGCCCTGATGCGGCAGCGCGGCTTCGCGGCGCCGGCCCGGTGACGGCGCGGCTCCCCTTGCGGCCACGGACCGCGACGCCTACCGTGCCCGGAGAGCGATCCGATCCTGGACGAGTCTCGAGGGAGCGCGGATGCGACGGATCCTCGATTGGTTGCTCTACGCGCAGTCCGGCGGCCAGTTCCGCGAATTGATCGGGATCACCACCCACTTCGCGCCCCCCGACCCCGACGCCTACCGCCACTACCTCCCCGACGCGCTCGGCATGCCGGTGCGGCCGCTGGTGAAGGTGTTCCTCATCGACTACCTCCGCGTCGCCCCCTGGCCGTTCACACGCTACCGGGAATGGACGGTGCTCCTCCGGGCCACCCACGACGACGGCGAGGGCTGGTATCCGGTGACGATGCCGGTGACCACGTGGATCGCCCGCCAGGGAGGCCACCACCTCGGCTTCCCCAAGTACGTCACCCCGTCGATCGAACTCG
>CAZMOU010000130.1:0-13453 GCA_964567835.1 uncultured Chitinophaga sp.
GGGATTCCGGCCGCGCCGCGGACATCCACGACTACTGCCGCGGCGACGTCCTCGACACCTACTTCATCTTCCTCCGCTCGCGCGTGGCGGCGGGGGAGCTTTCCCTCGAGGAGGAGCACGGCCTCATCGAGGAGGCAAGGGGCTGGATCGAGACGAAGTCGGCCTCCTGCCCCGGCCTGAAGCGCTATCTGGCCGCCTGGGGCGACTGGAAGAGTCCCTACGCGTGAGGCCGTGGCAGCCCCGGTGTCGCGCGGGGGCGAATCTCACTCGTCCGTCGGGGCCGTCGCCGCGGGTGCCGATCCCTCCGGATTCCCCTCCGGAGCGCCCGCCGGGCGGAAGAGGGTGGACGCGACCGCCTTCGCCCGGTCCTTCGCGGCGTCGTCGAGTTTCCCCCTCGGGGCCCGGGCCTCGACGACGTAGAGCCGCCCGCCGAGCACCACCCCCCAAGCGAAGCGATCGATCGTCTCGGTGAGGCCGTCGACCTTCGCCGACCCGGGCACCGCCCAGGCGACGCCGGGATGCTTCCCGAGCGTCACCGCCGCCGGCCTCTTGATCACCTTCACCGCGCCGCCGGCGGGGAAGTCGACGGCGAGCTTCGCCGTGATCGCCGCCAGGAGATCGGCGTGGGTCTTCTCCGTCACCGCCGCGAGGCCCGCGGGTGCCGGCTCGGCCGTGACCACGATCGAGGGGTAGGACTTCCGCGGCCCCGGCTGGTAACGGACGAGGTAGTTCTGCGAGCGGGGCGAACGCGTCCAGCCGAGGGGCGACGACACCTCGACCCGGCCGCCGTCGACGGGGATGGCGGTGTCGGGGTCGACGAGCGGCGAACGGGGACGCGTCTCGTCGCCGGACGGCGCACCGAGGGACGGAAGGGCCGTCGGGGGGGACACGGCGTCGGCCGGAGAGGCCTCCGGAGCGGGATCGGCCGCGGGGGGCGGAGGGGGCTCGGTCGGACTCTCCTTCGCCTCCGCCTGCGAGGCGTCCGCGGTCGGCTCCGGCGCGGCGCTCGCGACGGGCGGGGCGTCGTCCCCTCCCGCCGTCGCCGCGGCGGGGTCGGCGGCGGGAGCCTGATCCAGCAGGGGCCGTTCCTCACGCTGCCGCGCGGCCGCCGCCCTGCTCTTTCCCTTCTTGCGGGCAGGCTTCGAGGAGCAACCGGGCGCCACGAGGATCGCCAGCAGGAGCGAGGCGACGAGCGAGGCGTGCCGAGCGGCACCACGCTCGAACGCCGAACGACCGGCACGGGGCGTCCCCGGTGGGCGCGGCATGAGACGTCACTCCGCGATCGCTTCCTTCACCAGCTGGATGAAGTGGTTGGCCTTCGACGAGGCGGTCAGTTCCGCCGCCTTCTTCTCCGCCGCCTTCTTGTCGGCGTACTCGAAGAGCACCAGCCGCTTCATGGCGGGGTTGAACACGCCCCAGAACGCCTTGAGCCGCGTCTCCTTGGCGACCTTCTTGCGGACCGCCTTCTTGGCCGGCGCCTTCGGTTCCTTCGGCTCCTTGGCCGCCTTGGCCTTCTTTTCCTTCGGCTCCTTGGCCGTCTTCGGAGCCTTCGCCGTCGTCTTGCCGCGGGCCTCCGCGGCGTCGGCCTGGGCCCGGAGTTCCTTGCGATTCACCACTTTCCGCGCCATCGATTCGAGCCTTTCCCGTGAGGAGCCGTCTGGACCGGGGCATCCGGGCGGCGTCGGGGCGCCGGGCCGGAGAGGCCCGAGTATAGCGGTCGGGGCGGCGGCCGCACGACGGCCGTATACTCGGCTGCATGAGCAGCACCGTCGCACCGCCCGATCCGGCCCCCTTCGCCGACTATCGACCCCTCCCCGACGCCGAACTCTCGGCCCGCATCGAGGGGGTGCGGCGGCGCATGGGCCGCCGACTCGTGATCCTCGGCCACCACTACCAGCAGGACGGCGTCATCGCGCACGCCGACTTCCAGGGGGACAGCTACCAGCTCTCGCGCTCGGCGGCGGAGCGGGACGACTGCGAGGCGATCGCCTTCTGCGGCGTCCACTTCATGGCCGAGACGGCCGACATCCTCGCCAACCGTCCCGAGAAGGTCGCGGCCCGCGGCGGGAGGCGCGTGACCGTCGTCCTCCCCGACATGGCGGCCGGCTGCTCGATGGCCGACATGGCGGCGATCGACCAGGTGGAGGACGCCTGGGCCGACCTCGGCACGGTGATCGACACCGGCGACGTCACGCCGGTCACCTACATCAACTCGGCGGCGAGCCTCAAGGCGTTCTGCGGCCGCCACGGCGGCATCGTCTGCACCTCGAGCAACGCCCGCGCCGTCCTCGACTGGGCCTTCGCCCGCCGCCGCCGCGTCCTCTTCTTCCCCGACCAGCACCTCGGCCGCAACACCGCGCGGACGATGGGGATCGGGCTCGACGAGATGGCGGTGTGGAATCCGCACGAGCCGGCGCTCGGCGGCAATCCCCGCGCGGCGATCGAGCGGGCCCGGGTCATCCTCTGGCAGGGGCACTGCAGCGTCCACGCGATGTTCCGTCCGGAGCACGTCGACGCGGTGCGGAAGAGCGTCCCCGGCGTGAGGATCCTCGTCCATCCCGAGTGCTCGATGGAGGTGGTCGACAAGGCCGACCTCGTCGGCTCGACGAGCTACATCCTCCGCCAGGTGGAGCAGGCGCCCCCCGGCACGAAGTGGGCCATCGGCACCGAACTCCACCTCGTCAAGCGCCTGGGGACGAACCACCCCGACCAGGACATCCGCTTCCTCTCGCCGGTGGTCTGCATGTGCGCCACGATGTACCGCATCGACCTGGCCCACCTCTGCTGGAGCCTCGAGCATCTCGAGGCGGGGACGCCGGTGAACGTCATCCGCGTCGACGACGAGACGGCGGCGTGGGCCGTGACGGCCCTCGAGCGGATGCTGGCGGTGAAGTGAGCCCCCGCGCGGTGTCGCGGGGGAGAGGGGAATCCCGGGGAGCCTTGCCGATGCGTGCGACGTGGGGGATGGTGCTGGCGGCGGCCGTCGCCTGGGTGGCGTCCGGGGGCGCGCCGCGGGCCGCGGCGCCGCTGCCGGTGATCTTCGACACCGACATCTGCGGCGACTGCGACGACGTGGCCGCCCTCGCCATGCTCCACGCGCTCGAGTCGCGGGGGCAGTGCCGGCTCCTCGCGGTGACGGTGAGCGCGAACCATCGCCTCGCGGCCCCGTTCGTCGACGGCATCAACCGCTTCTACGGCCGCACGGAGATCCCCGTCGGCGTCGTCCGTCCCGGCGGTGTCGAGGAGCAGAGCGTCTATCTGAAGCTCGCCGAGGCGACCTGGGACGACCCGGCCTTCGCCGGGAAGGAGCGTTATCCCCACCTCCTCCGCGACGCCAAGGACGCCCCCGATGCCGTGACCGTCCTGCGCAGGGCCCTGGCCGGCGCCGAGGACGGATCGGTGGTGGTGATCCAGGTGGGGTTCTCCACGAACCTCGCCCGTCTCCTCGCCAGCCCTCCCGATGCCGTCAGCCCGCTCGACGGCAAGGCACTCGTGGCGAGGAAGGTCAAGCTCCTCGAACTCATGGCCGGCGCTTTCCGGCCGATCGACGGCAACGCGGCCTACGGGGAATACAACGTCGTCAAGGACCGGGACGCGGCCGCCACGCTCGCCGCGGAGTGGCCGACGGAGACGGTGTGGAGCGGCTTCGAGATCGGGATCGCGCTGCCCTACCCGAGCCAGAGCATCCTCGACGACTTCGGCGACGTCCCCCACCATCCGGTGAAGGAGTCGTACGCGATCCTCTCCCCTCCGCCGCAGGACAGGCCGAGTTGGGATCTGACGAGCGTCCTCGACGGCGTCCTCGGCCACCGCGGTTATTTCGAGCGTTCGCCGCCGGGGCGGGTCGTCGTGGACGACAGGGGGGTGACGACGTTCACCCCCGACGAGGCGGGCAGGCACCGCTACCTGATCCTGAAGGACGACGCCGCGAGGGCCCGGGTCATCGAGGCGTTGGTGCAGCTGGCGAGCCAGCCGCGCTGACGGGCCCGCGGCGGTGGCACGCCGTCCACTTTCCTCCGACGGCGGTGGCACGCCGTCCTCTTTCTTCCGACGGCGGTGGCACGCCGTCCTCTTTCTTCCGACGGCGGTGGCACGCCGTCCTCAATCAGTGCGACCGGGCGGTGCCGTAGCGGTCGGCCAGGAAGGTGACGATCGCCTCCGGACCGGAGACGAACGCCCGCCCCTTCGCCACCGGGATGCCGGCGGGCGTCTCCCCCTCGGGCAGGACGAGGACCGGGCAGGACTGATGCTCCTCGCCCACGAGCGCCACGACGTCGGGCCGCGGCCGGGGGGCGTCGACCTGCCGGATGTCGAGCTTGGCGGCCACGTCGGGGTAGTACCAGAGGATCCCGGCGACCGTGGCACACTCGGGGCAATAGAAGCCCCCCGGGCCATGCTTCGGATCGGGGAAACCGGCGCGGAGGAGGAAGAGGATCGGCTTGTCGGCGGGCATCGGGAGGGCTCCGGGGGTTCGCGGAGCGGGGCCCGCGCCGCGTCAGCGTAGCCGACCTCTGGCGGGGAGGGGAGTCGGCGGGGTGGATCCCCGCACGTCGCGGGGGGGCGATCCGGTCGCCGCCGCCCCGAGGGCGCAGGCGGGCGGCGGGCCGGTGCGGTAGCCTGACCGGCCGGGGGGTGCGGCCCGTGGATCACCACATCGTCGGCAATCCGGACCGTGGCAACGTGAGCTTCACGCTCGCGGCCGGCGAGAGGGTGCTCGTCGAGGCCGGCTCGATGAGCTTCATGACCGCCGGCATGAAGGTCACGCCGCGCCTCGTCGGCGGCATGGTCTCGGCCGTCGGGCGCAAGCTCCTCGGCGGCGAGTCGCTGTTCCTCGCCGAATACTCGACCGACACCGCGGGAGCGCTGGCGATCGCCCCGGCCTTCCCCGGCACCGTGCTCTGCCGGGAACTCGTCGGCGGTTCCGACGCGCTCCTCCTCGCCGCCGGCTCGTTCCTCGCCTGCGGGCCGGAGGTTCGCCTCACGACCGAATACGGCGGCGGCCGCTCCTGGTTCTCCGGCACCGGGCCCTTCATCCTCCGCGCCACCGGTTCGGGGCCGGTGTTCTTCAACGCCTACGGTGCGGTGCTCGCGCGCGAGGTGAGGGGATCGCTCACCGTCGACACCGGCCACCTCGTCGCCTGGGAGCCGTCGCTCGCGTACCGGATCCGCGGCATGGGGAGCCTCAAGAAGACGCTCTTCTCCGGCGAGGGGCTCGTCATGGCCTTCACCGGCACCGGGACGATCCATCTGCAGACCAGGAACATGGGGGGCTTCGTGCGCTGGCTCGCCCCCTTCTGCCGCGGCTAGCGCGAGGAGACCCGATGGAGATCGACGTCACCGGCGGGGGACTCTTCGACAGGGTGCTCGTGCGACTCGCGCCGGGGGAGACCTTCGTCTCCGACGCCGGGGCGATGGTCCGCGCCAGCGCGAACGTCGACGTCGACGTCACCACCGGCCGCCGCGGCGGGGGAGGGCTCCTCGGCGGCCTCGGCCGGCTCCTCGCCGGCGAGACGTTCTTCCTCTCCACCTACGAGGTCGACGACGGCCGGCCGGGGGAGGTGGGACTCGCGCCGACTCACATGGGGGAGGTGCGCGTGGTCGACGTCACGCCCGACGATGCCTGGCTGTGTGCCGGGGGGAGCTTCCTGGGGGCGGAAGGCACGCTCGCGCTCGACACCCGGTTCCAGGGCGTCAAGGGGCTCCTCGGCGGCGAATCGCTCTCGCTTCTGCGCGTCAGCGGCGCCGGGGCGCTCCTCGTCTCGGCGCTCGGCATGCAGAGCGTGATGGAGGTCGACGGCGAGCTGATCGTCGATACCGGGCACCTGGTGGCCTTCACCGAGGGGCTCGCCTGGAGGATCGACAAGGTCGGCGGCGGCTGGATCAACACCTGGCTCACCGGCGAGGGTTTCGTGATGCGCTTCTCCGGCCGGGGGCGCGTCATCCTCCAGTCGCACGATCCCGGACGATTCGGCCGCCAACTCGGCCCCCTCCTCCCGGAGCGCGAGTCATGAATCACGAGATCCTCGGCGGCACGAGCTTCGGGCTCCTCGAGGTGACCCTCGCGCCGGGGGAACGGATCGTCTCCGAGGCCGGTGCCATGGCCTGGATGGAGGGCGACGTCAGGACGGAGACGACGACCCGCGGCGGCATCCTCGCGGGGCTCAAGCGGGCGGTGTTCTCCGGGGAGACCTTCTTCCAGAACACCTACGAGGCGCAGGGGGGGCCGGCCCGCATCGCGTTCGCCCCGGGAGTGAGCGGGGAGATCGTCCCCTGGGAGCTCGACGGCGGCGATCTCCTCCTCCAGCGCGGCGCGTTCCTCGCCGGGACCGAGGGCATCCGCTGCGAGACCCGGTCGGAGGGGCTCAAGGGGCTCTTCGCGCAGGGGCTCTTCGTGCTCCGGGCCTCCGGGAGCGGGACGCTGTTCTTCAGCGGCTACGGGGCCGTCGACGCGATCGACATCGACGGGGAGTACACGATCGACAACGGCTACGTCGTCGCCTGGGAGCCGAGCCTCGCCTACCGGCTCACGAAGGCCCGCCGGGTGCGCAGCTTCCTCTTCTCCGACCAGCTCCTCCTCTCGTTCTCGGGCCGGGGGAGGCTGTGGATCAACTCCCGCAGCCCGCAGTCGCTCGCCGACTGGATCCACCCGTTCCGCAGGGTGAAGTCGAAAAACTCGGGCGGCGGCGTCCAGATCGGTCCGGTGAACCTCGGCGGGGAGTGACCCGGGGGCGGCACGACGGCAGCGGTGTCTCACCCCGCCGCGGCGTCGAGCGTCGGCTGGGCGGCGAGGAGACGGCGGTAGCGGGCGTAGACCCCGTCGAGCACCTCCACCGAGGCCCGCCGCGGCTGGAAGCGGGTCGGCGTGCCGGTGTGGTGGGCGGCCAGGAACGTCGCCCAGTCGCGGTCGTCGCCGGCGAGCCCGGCCGATCGGTAGGCGGCCAGGAGCGCCGCTCCCCACGCCGTCCCCTCGGCGGCGCCGTCGAGGATCGTCACCGGCGTGCCGAAGGCGTCGGCGAGCACCTGCCCCAGTTCCGGCGTCCTGGTGAGCCCGCCGGAGAGGACGATCTCGGTGCGCGGGTAGCCCTGCTCCGCGAGGACGTCGCTGCCGAGGCGGAGGTTGAAGACGGTCGCCAGGAGCATGGCGCGGGCGACGTTGCCCGGGGTGGCGTTGTGCTCCCCGAGGCCGATGACCAGCGCCGTGCCGCCGCGCTGCACGCCCACCCCCGGCTCGTCGTCGAGGAAGGGGAGGGCGAGGATGCCGCCGCAGTCGTCCGGCGCCTCGAGGAGCTGCGGCATGATCGCCTCGAACGCCTTCCCCCCGGGGCCCGCGCCGGCGAGGCCGAACATCCCCACCACGGTGTTCATCGGCGTCGTGCCGTTGCGGATCCAGACCATGTTGATCGGCTTGCCGTCGGGGGCGCAGAAATGGTCGACCGCGCGGGAGATGCCCCGGAAGGGGCGGTCGCCGACGGAGTTGGAGACGACGCTCGTCCCGAAGCTCATCGACACCTGCCCCGCCTCGCCGATGAGCGACCCGGCCAGCGCCGCCGGCTGGTCCCCCTCGGCCGGCGCCACCGGCGTGCCGACGGGGAGGCCGAGCAGATCGGCCCCCCGCGTGTCGAGCGTGCCGCCATCCTCCCCGGCGCGGGCGACCCGCGGGAGGAGGGAGGAGAGGGGGGGGAAGGGGCCGCCCGGCACGGCGGCGACGATCGATTCGTACTCCCCCAGCAGACGCCGGTCGAAGTCGAGCGTGGCCTGATCGACGGGGAACATCCCCGCCGCGTCGCCGACGCCGAGGACGCGCGTGCCGGTGAGGCGGCGGGCGATCCATCCGGCGGGCGTCGTCAGCTCGGCCGCCCGTCGGGCGAGATCGGGACGGTGGCGGACCGTCCACAGGAAGCGGGCGGCGGTGATCCGCTTCGGCATCTTCACCCCGAGCCGCTCGGTGAGCTCGGCCGCCTCGGCCTCGTTGCGGCCGTCGCACCACAGCCGTGCCGCGGCGAGCGGCGTGCCCGTGGCGTCGCCCAGCACCTCGCCGTGCATCTGGCCGGAGATGCCGACGGCGGCGACGTCGAGCGCGTGCCCCTTCGCCGCCGCCTCCTTTCGCAGCGCCGCCATCGCGGCGCGGAGCGCCGACTCCCACTCCCCGGGGTGCTGTTCGTAGCAGCCCTCCCCGAGCCCCGGCACCATCGCGTAGCCGGCCTCGCCGGTGGCGAGAATCCTCAGGTGGCGATCGGTGAGGATCACCGACAGCCCCTGCGTGCCGGCGTCGATGCCGAGGAAACCTCCCGTCGTGCCGTCGGCTTTCCTGCCCATGCGGGCTCCTTCACATGCCGTAGGGGAAATCGGGGTGTTCGGTCACTCCGCTCGCACGCACCGGCCCGAGCGCCGCGGCGTAGGCCAGGAGGATCCGCAGCGCGAACCCGATCCTCCGCCGGAGCCACGCGTCCCGCTCGTCGGCCGGCTCGTTCCCCCGGAGCATCCCGGCGACGTCGTGGACGATCACCTGCTCCGGGATCCAGGCCAGCCGGTTGTTCTTCGTGCCGCTGACGCGCAGCTCGGCGACCGGATAGCTCCCCCCCCGGCCGCTCGACACGGCGACGATGAGCCCCGGCTTGTGCCCCACCTCCCTGGGCCCCGCCAGGAGGAGGAGGTTCTTGAGGCCCGGCGGCACCGTGCCGCCCCATTCGGGGGTGACGACGACGAGGCCGTCGGCCTTCCGCAGCCGGTCGCGGATCGGCTTCCAGAGGACGGCGAGTTCGCTGTCGGGCTGCCAGGCCGATTCGTCCCAGAGCGGGAGCGGATTGCCGGCGAGATCGATGGTGTCGATCGTGACACCGGGATCGAGCCCCGCGAGGGTCGCCTCGAGGAACGAGCCGACGCGCGTCGACTCGCTGCCACGGCGGTGGCTCCCGACGATGATGACGATGCGCACGGGGGACGATCCTCCGGAACGGGGCCTGCGGCGCGGCGAAGGGGGGCGCCGGGATGATACCCCGGGCGCGCCGGCGGGGCATCGGCCGACCGGCGGGTGGGTGCGTCGTTCAGGCCTCCCAGCGGCCGTTGGTCCCCGGTCCGCGCGTCCCGCAGAAGGAGACCTCGATCCCCAGGGCCCGGGCCGCGGCCGCCTTCACGAGGGCACAGCGGTCGGCGGCCTCGGCATCGCGGGCGTAGGCCACCTGCACGTGGTTGGCCTTGTGCCGGGCCATCATCTGGTCGCGCGACACGCCGTAGGTCACCGCGTGCATGATCGGCCACTGCTTCGTCGTCGATTCGAGGCGCCTCCGCGTCTCCTCCTCGGGGAGTTTCACGACGCCGGCACGGCCGATGTCCATGCGCAGCTTCTCGGTCGCGCCGGTGCCGTCCACCCAGATCCGGCTCCAGACGATCTCGCCCGGCTTGGAGACGCCGGCGAGCGTCGATCCGCCGAGGCGGAAGTACATCGGGGGCTGCCGGAAACCCTCGGCCCCCTTCCAGCCGCCGATGAAGTGCGAGGGGGGAGCGCCGCCCGAGATCTCGAACACCCACACCCACTGGTCGGTGGTCCGCGAGCGGTCCCAGTCGCCCCAGCGGATGTCGTGGAGCGTGTTCTCGGTCGGCTCGCCGAGGGCCGCGTGGACGCGTTCGGTGAGGATGCCGTCGAGCCCCGCGCACTCGTCGACCTCGTTGAAGTGCGTGAGGGGCTTCCCCTTGCGGATCGGCTTCGTCGAACCGGGCATGCAGACCGGCGGACGCTTCGAGTCGTTGAGCATCCCCTCCACGAGGTCGCTGGCGGGGAGGACGTCCTTGAGCCCCTGCTGGTACTGGATGCCGACGAGATCGCAGCCGTACCGCTCCGCGATCCGCAGCGTCGCCACGTACATCCGGCACTGCAGCAGCACCTGGGCCCGGGTCAGGTCGGTCTCCTCGTTCTTCCCGAAGTGGAACCTCATCCCCGCCTTCTCGAGCCAGCGGAGGACGTCGCGGGCCTCGGCCTCGCTGACCCGCGCCGTCGCCTCGTACCAGAGCGCCGACTGGCTCAAACGCTCCTTGAAGACGCCGGTGGCGTGGAGGAGCCGGTCGGGGATGATCGCGTTCTCCATCCCCATGCACCCCTCGTCGAAGACGCCCATCAGGACCTTGCCGTGGATGAAGCCGGCGGCGATCTGCCGGCCGAGCTGGTCGAGCTTCGGCGCGATGCGCACGGCGCCGACGGGCACGACGTGGCTCGTGTCGTGGTGCACCCTGCCGGTGTCGAGCCAGGCCTTGAGATGCCGGGCGAAGCTCGGGCTCGAGAAATCGTCGGCCCACAGCGTGGAGTAGGGAACGCCCGACTTGGTGAGCGAGCCGTTGAGATTGAGCATGCCCACGAGGCCCGGCCACTGTCCCGACCAGTTGGCGACGGTGAGGATGGGCCCGGAGTGGGTGGTGAGGCCGGGGAGGACGTGGTTGGAGTATTGCCACACCGCCTCCGCGACCACGAGCGGCGCCTCGGGGTCGATGCCCGCGAAGACGTCGAGCCCCTCGCGGGCGCCGGCGATGAAGCCGTGGCCGCGGGCCTTCGACACGCCGTGACCACGGACGAGCCTGCGGCCCGCAGCTGCGAAGGCTTTGCCCAGATCGGCCTCCATCTGCTTCTGGGCCGGCCAGCAGACGCGGTTGGCCTCCTCGCGGAGATCGCCGCTGGCGACGAGGACGACGTCGGCGGGGCGGCGGGAGTTCGGGGAAGCGGTGGTGCGGACGGCTGCGGCCATGGCTCGGGGTCCAAGGGGTCGGCCCGCGGCAAAAGACCGCGGCGCGGTTGGAAACGGGGGGACTGGGCAAACTATACTCCTCGCCACGAGGGTGCGGGGAGGGAGCGATCCCCCGCCGCGCACCGCCGGAAACAGCGGTCGATCGGGTCGGGGTGGCGAGCCGCCCCCCCCTTCACGACCGTGTCGGAACACCGTCCGTCGAGGAGCCGTCCATGCGTCAGTGCGTCCCCGGTCACCGTCCCCCCGCCGTCGCTCGGCGTCGCCTCGTGGCGGCGATCCTCGTCGCGCTGCCCGTGGGTGGCGCGCTCCATCTGCCCATGGCCGCGGCCCAGGACGCCGCCGCCCCGGCCGCCCCAGCGGCACCGGCTCCCGCGCCCAATCTCCCCGCCCATGCCCGATGGGTGATCTCCGCCGACTACACCGCCGACGGCAACCAACTGCTCACCAGCGGCGGCGAGAGCCTGCTCTACCGCCCCGGCGACGCGGTGATCTGGAACCCCACCGACGGCGCCCGGGTCGCCGATCTGGCCGGTCACCCGACCGCGGTGTGGGCGATCCGCGCGACGAACGACGGCCGCTTCGCCGCCACCGCGGGCTACGACGGGCTCGTCAAGCTGTGGGATCTTCCCGGGCGGGCGGCCAAGGCCGATCTCAAGAAGCACAAGGGATGGGTGCGGTCGCTCGACTTCTCCCCCGACGGGTCGAAGCTCGCCACCGCGGGCGAGGACGGCACCGTCGTGGTGTGGGACACCGGCTCGAACGCCGAGATCCGCACGATCGCCGCCCATGCCGGTCCCGTGACCACCGTGGCCTTCTCCCCCGACGGGGCGACCCTCGCCACCGGCGGCGGCGACAAACTCGTCAAGCTCTGGGACGTGGCCAGCGGCAACGAGAAGGCCAAGGCCGAGGGACACGGCGACACGCTCTGGTCGGTCGCCTGGGCCCCCGACGGTTCGAAGCTCGCGAGCGCCGGGGCCGATCGGGTGATCAAGCTCTGGAATCCCGCCGACGCCAAGGAGATCGGCACCCTGGCCGGGCACAAGGACTGGGTGACGAGCGTCGCCTTCACCCCCGACGGCACGCGGCTTTCGAGCGCGAGCCTCGACGGGGCGGTGAAGTTCTGGGACGTCGCCAGCCGCGCCGAGCAGAAGGGTCCGCCGCAGCCGGAGGGGGTGAAGCCGTCGAGCGTGTGGTGCGTGGCCGTGGCCCCCTCGGGCCAGTCGATGTTCATCGGCACGCACGGCGGTGGCCGCGTCGTGCCGGTGCCCGCGCCGGAACTGGCGCCGGTGCCCCCGCCCCCCCCGCCGCCGGCGCCGGTCTTCGCGGCGGTGGTGCCGACCGAGTTCAAGAGCGCCGCCGGGGCCACCGGGGCCATCGCCCCCGACGGCGCGGGGACGGTGGCCGGGAGCCTCCCCGAGGACGGCCACACGATCCGGGGGGTGGTGCCGCCGGGGGGCAACGTGCGCACCGTCAAGCTCGAGGCGCTCGCCGACCCGTCCCTGCCGGCCCAGGGCCCCGGCCGCGCGGGCAACGGCAATCTCGTCGTCAGCCGATTCGCGCTCTCGTCGGGTGGGCCGGGCGCGACCGACGCGCCGAACGTCGTCAAGTTCGCCGGCGCCGTGGCCGACGTCGAGCAGGGGGGCTACCCCGCGGCGGCCACCCTCGACGACAATCCCGAGACCGGTTGGGCGATCGGGCCGGAGTTCGGCAAGGATCACGCGCTGACGTTCGAGATCGCCCCCGAGGTGAACCTCCCCGCCGGCAGCCTGCTCCTGTTCACGATCGAGCAGCAGTTCGCCGACGGCACCCACAATCTGGGGAAGTTCCGTCTCTCGCTCCTCCAGGAGCCGGCCGCGCCGGCGAAGTGATCCCGTGACGGCCGATTCCCGCCCCCCCCGACCGCCCTCCGACCGGCCCGAGCCGGCCGGTGGGGGCACCGCGGGGGTGCGGACGCGGATCGTGGTCAACGGCGAGCCGCACGTGGTCGATGCCGGCACGAGCGCCGCCGCCCTGGTCGCCCTCCTCGGCCTCGCCGACCGTCCGCTGGCCGTCGAGGTCAACGAGCGGATCGTGCCGCGGCGCGATTTGGCGGCGTGTATGCTGCACGACGGCGACCGGATCGAGATCGTGACCCTCGTCGGGGGCGGTTGATCCGGCGCCGCCGTCCCCCCGCCACCCCCGATGACCGCCACCCCCCCGCCAGCGTCCCACACGCCCCCCGAGTCGCTCGTCGTCGGGGGGATCACGCTCGCCAGTCGCCTCGTGGTCGGCACCGGCAAATACCGCTCCTACGCGGAAATGGCCCGCTGCCTCGAGGCAGCGGGCACCGACTGCGTCACGGTGGCGGTGCGGCGCGAGCGCCTCGTGAACTCGGCCGGGGAGAACATCCTCGACCATCTCGACCCGCGCCGGTACACGATCCTCCCCAACACCGCCGGCTGCTTCACCGCCGACGAAGCGGTCAGGGTGGCGCGGTTGGGACGGGAACTCCTCCGCGACCTGGGCAATCCCGGGTCGGAGTGGGTCAAGCTCGAGGTGCTCGGCGACGCGCGCACGCTCCTCCCCGATCCGATCGGCACGCTCGAGGCCACCGAGCGGCTCGTGGGGGAGGGATTCACGGTCCTCGTCTATTCGAGCGACGATCCCGTCGTCGCCCGGCGACTCAAGGCTGCGGGCGCTGCGAGCGTGATGCCGGCGGGGAGCCCGATCGGGTCGGGTCA
>CAZMOU010000131.1:0-13418 GCA_964567835.1 uncultured Chitinophaga sp.
GGGCCCTCACGGAGGGGGACGTCCTCGAACGTCTCCGGTCCGACATCGCGCCGGAGGCCCGGGTCGGCCTCTTGTCCACCGTCGAGGAGGAGCCCGATCCGGCCGAGGCCGAACGGATCGCGGTCCGCGACCTGTGGGAGGCCTGCGTCACGGCGATCGGCGGTTCGTGGCCGAGCCTCCTCCACACCCAGCCCCCGCGGCGTTACCGCGACCTCATCGTCGCCGTGGCTCCCGCGCTCGACACCGACACGCTCGTCCATCCGCTGCTCGTGAAGCTGGTCGCGTCGTTCCTCGATCAGGGAGTGGCCCCCTGGCCGATGCCCGGCCGCGAAGGCGGGCTCTTGGCGGCGGCGGCGGCCGTCTACGGATCCCCGCTCGGTCCGATCGATCGCTGGGCGAAGGCGCTGCCGGGGCGGTTTCGGGCGATCGGGAGCCGGTTCGCCGCCGGGCACGACCCGCGCACCGTCGCCCTCGACGTCATCCGGGACGAGCTCCGCGCGTTGGGCATCCCGGAGTCGTCGTGGCGCGACTCCATCCTGGAGTCGGTGCTGGCCCTGCGTGGTTGGGCGGCGATGGTGCGTCAGTTGGAGGAACGCCCCGACCGGGCCCCGGTCGTGGCCGTCCCCGCGCGGCTGGTCGACTTCGTGGCGCTGCGCCTCCTGCTCGATCGCTGCGCCGTGGAGTGGGCCGCCGCCGGATTGGGGCTCCCCGACGACGCGCCGGCGGTCAACGGTTCGCGGTTCGCCGACCTGTGGGTGGAACTCCGTGACCGCCATCCGCCGCGGCGCGGCCCCGGCAGCGTCGCCCGGTCGTTCCTCCTCTTCCAGGTGTGCCAGTTGCTCGGCCTGGCGGCGGACGACGTCCGGGACCTCGAGGACAACGACATCCGGCGCCTCGAGCAGGGGATCGCCTCCTTCGACGAGGTGTCGCGGCGCAGGCTCTTCCACCTCGCGTACGAGCGCCAGTACCGGACCGGTGTCCTCGACGCCCTGCTGGCCGCGGGGGGCGCCGTCGAGCCGGCCACCGACGCCCGTCCGCTGGTGCAGGCGGTGTTCTGCATCGACGATCGATGCGAGTCCTTCCGACGCGCGCTCGAGGAGATCTCCGCCGACGTGGAGACGCACGGCGCGGCGGGGTTCTTCTCCGTCCCGATGTACTTCCAGGGGATCGACGATTGGCACAGCGTGCCTTTGTGCCCCATCGTCGTCCGCCCCGTGCACACGGTCGTGGAGTCGCCGCTCGACCATGCCACCGGCGATTTCCGTGTCCGCCGGGCGCTGCGGCGTTCGTGGGGACGGCTCCGCGGCGGGATGGCGGCGGGGAGCCGCACGCTCTTCCCCGGGAGCGTCGTGACCTGGATCGTCGGCTCGCTCGCGGCGGTCCCGCTCGTCGGCCGGGTGGCGTTCCCGCGGCTCACCGCCCTGTTCACCGCGCGGGCGGCGGCGCTCGCGGCGCGGCGGGTGCCGACACGCCTGGAGGTCGCCTCCACGGGGGATGTCCCGCTTCCCGACGGCACGCGGCCCGGGTTCACCGTCGACGAGATGGCGGCCATCGTGCGCCGACTGCTCGAGGACATCGGGCTCACGTCGCGCTTCGCCGCCGTCGTGGCGGTCATCGGCCACGGCTCCACGAGCCTCAACAATCCGCACGAGAGCGCCTACGACTGCGGCGCCTGCGGCGGCGGCAAGGGGGGGCCCAACGCCCGCGCGCTGGCCCTCATGGCGAACGACCCGGCGGTGCGCGCGATCCTCGCACGCGACGGGCTGCACGTGCCGGAGGACGTGGTGTTCGTGGGGGGCATGCTCGACACCTGCACCAGCGGCGTCACGTGGTTCGACGTGGACGCCATCCCGGCGCCGCGACGCCCTGATTTCGAGAAGGTCCGCCGGCTGTGCACCGTGGCGGGCAGCCTCGACGCGCAGGAACGCTGCCGGAGGTTCGACGCGGTCCCGCTCGGCATCTCCACCCACGACGCCGTCCGGGAGGTCGAGGGTCGGGCCGCGGATCTCGCGCAGGTGCGGCCCGAGTACGGCCACGCGACCAACGCGCTGTGCGTGGTGGCGCGGCGCGGGCGCACCCGCGGGCTGTTCCTCGATCGCCGGTCGTTCCTCGTCTCGTACGACCCGGAGGCGGACGACGACGGGCGGATCCTCGAGCGGACGCTGGCCGCGGTGGGGCCGGTCTGCGGTGGCATCAGCCTCGCCTACCTCTTCTCGCGCGTCGATCCGCGCGGCTTCGGCGCCGGGACGAAACTGCCCCACAACATCACCGGCCTCCTCGGCGTCATGGATGGCCACCGCAGCGACCTGCGCACGGGGCTCCCCTTCCAGGGGGTCGACATCCACGAGCCGTTGCGGCTGTTGATGGTGGTCGAGGCGTCGACCGAGCGTCTCGGCGCGGTTCTCGAACGTCTCCCCGCAGTGCGCACGCTGGTGGCGAACCGCTGGATCCAGCTCGTCTCCTGGGATCCGGTGACCGGCACGCTCGCGGAGCAGACGGGTGCCGACGGCGCGATCGCGTTCACGCGCTACGAGCCGGAGTCGGAGTCGATCGGCGTCGCGGCATCCTCCGCGTCGTGGTTCCGCGGGCAGCGGGGCAACCTCGCCCCGGTGCGGATCCTCGCCGGCCTGCGCACGCGCCCCGGCCGGGGGACGGCCGCCGCTGCCTCCCGTCACCAGTGAGCCCCCCCATGCACTCCCTCCTCGCCCCGCTGCCGTTCCTGGTCCTGCTCGAGCTCGTGGCCCCCGCGCTCGCGCTGGTGGCGGTCGGCCTGCCGTCGATCCTGGGCAAGCCGGCGAGCGAGCGGTGGACGACGTGGGCGGTGGGGACGGGATTCGCCGCCAGTTTCCTGGCCGCCCTCACGACGCTCCTCATCCTCGCCGGACGTGGCTTCGCCCCGGAGGTGGTCCACCTTGGGACGTGGTTCGCCGTCGGCGACCACGCCGCCACGATCAACCTCGTCGCCGACGCCCTCTCGGTGCCCTACGTCTGTTTCTCGAGCGGCCTGTGCTGGCTCGTCAACGCGTTCGCCGGGAAGTACCTCCACCGCGAGCCGGGGTTCCACCGGTTCTTCGTGCTTCTGGCGCTGTTCGGCACGGGCATGAACCTGATGGTGCTCGCGGACAGCATCGACGTGCTCTTCGCCGGCTGGGAGTTCGTCGGTATCTCGTCGGCGCTGCTCATCGGGTTCTTCCACGAGCGGGCCAACGCCGTGCGCGCGGCGCTGCGTGCCTTCACCACCTACCGGATCTGCGACGTGGGGATCCTCGCCGCCGGCGTCGTCATCCACCACGCCGTCGGATCGGGCGACTTCGAGAAGCTGTTCGGGGCGAACTGGCCCCACGGGACCTGCCTGGTGCCGGCGGCGACGGCGACGGTGGTCTCGCTGCTCTTGGTGTTCGCGTCGCTGGGGAAGACGGCGCAGGTGCCCTTCTCCGGCTGGCTGCCGTGGGCCATGGAGGGGCCGACGCCGTCGAGCGCCATCTTCTACGGCGCCCTCTCGATCCACGCCGGCGCGTACGTCCTCCTCCGCTGCGAGGCCCTCCTCGACAGGGCGCCGCTCGCCCGGGCGGCGCTGGTCGTGATCGGGGCCGGCACGGCCGTGCACGCCTCGCTCGTGGGCAAGGTGCAGAGCGACCTGAAGAGCGCGCTGGCGTACGCGTCGATGACGCAGGCATCGCTGATCCTCGTCGAGATCGGGCTCGGGTGGCGCGTGATCCCGCTGGTGCACGTGGTGAGCCACGCCGTCCTCCGCAGCCTGCAGATCCTCCGGTCGCCGTCGGCCCTCCACGACCGGCACGAGCTCGAGGCCGCCCTCGGCGGCCATCCGGGCCCCGGGAGCCGGTGGGCGATCGACCGGATGCCGCCGAGCTGGCAGCGGGCCCTGTACCGGGTGGCGCTCGAACGCGGCTACGAGGAGATGGCGATCGGCAGCCTGGTCGTCGGGCCGACGCTCCGGCTCCTCGGCCGTCTGGCCGACACGGAGCGGCGATGGATCGCCTGGCTGGGCGGGGAAGCCCCGGGAGGACGCCGATGATCGTGGGAATCGACACCGCGGGCGGGATCATCGTCGGGGCCGCGGCCATGGTGGCGGCGCCGCTGGCAGGCGCGCTCGTCGTCGTGTCACGGGCGGGGAGAACGGCGCCGCGCTCGGTCGCGGTCGTCGCCTCGATGGCGGCGCTGGCGATCGGCCTGGTGCTCGCCGGCCTCTGGGAGGCGGGCGACGCGACGGCGATCGCCAGGGGGCATTCGCTCGACGGCGGGAGCCTGTTCTTCGTCGACGGATTCACCCTCGTGATGCTCCCCTACGTCCTCCTCGTGGCGTCGGCGATCGTCCTCGTGGCCCCGCGCAGGGCGCTCGACGAGGCGGCGGTGGTGCGCTCGCTCGTCGGCGTGGCCGCGACGGTCGCGATGTTCCTCACGTCGCACCCGGTGGCACTGGTGGTGTTGTGGATCGCGACCCTCTTGCCCACCTGGTGGTCGACGCGGGCCACTCCCGGCGGCGGACCGGCGGCGCGCGTCTTCGCGGCGTACATGGGCCTGGCGACCGTGTTCATGGTCACCGGCACGGCGCTGCTCGTGGCGGATCCCCCGTGGGAGCGTGCCAGCGGACTGGTCGGAACCGTGGGGGGCTGGCTCGTCGCCTTCGCGGTGATGATCCGCAAGGGGATCTGGCCCTTCCACTCCTGGTACCCGGCGCTGTTCTCGGGGGCCCCGATGTCGACGGCGCTCTCCGCGACCATGCCCCAGGTCGGGGCGTATACCGCCGTCCGCCTCCTCGTGGGGCATGCCCACGAGCTCGAGATGCTCACCCTCTTCGCGCTGGTGACGGCGGTGTACGGCGCGGCCCTGGCCCTCGTGCAGCGCGACCTGCGCGGGTTCATCGGCGTGCTGGCGATGAGCCAGTCGGCGCTCGTGCTCGCCGGCCTGTCGGGGCGCGTGCCGCTCGAGCTCGACGGCGCGTTCTGCCTGTGGATCTCGAGCGGCCTGGCCATCACCGGCATCGGCCTGGTCTCCTGGGCGATCGAGAGCCGGGCCGGGCCGGTCCCGATCGACTCGCTCCAGGGTCGCTTCCGCGACGCCCCCGAACTGGCCGCCTTCTTCCTCCTCTTCGGGATGTCCGCCATCGGCCTGCCGGGGACCCTGTCGTTCGTCGCCGACGACCTGATGGTGTCGGGCAGCGTCGACGACCACGTGGGGGCCGGATTGATGGTCATCGCGTCGACGGTCCTCTGCGGGATCGCCGTGATGCGCTGCTGGTTCCACGTCTTCGGGGGGAGGCAGCCGGTCGACAGCCCCCGTCACGGTATCCTCCGTCGCGAGCGGGCGTCGCTCTCGGTGCTCCTGGCGACGCTGTTCGGCCTCGGCCTCTGGCCCGGGCCGCTGGTGCGGGCGCTCGATCGGGCCGCCGCCGGCGTCCTCCGCGACGGCACCGCCGACCCTGCCACGATCCCCCCGGATGGAGACCACCCATGATCGCTCCGGCCGATGCACGCACCCCCGCTGACGATTCCGGCACGCCCCGGGGCGACCGGGCCGGCTTCGTGCGCTTCTTCCGCCACGACGTCACGAGCGGATTCTTCGTCTTCCTCATCGCCCTGCCGCTCTGCCTGGGCATCGCGCTGGCCAGCGGCTTCCCGCCCGTGGCCGGCGTCTTCACCGCCGTCGTCGGGGGACTGATCGCGACCTTCATCAGCGATTCGGAACTCACGATCAAGGGCCCGGCCGCTGGCCTGATCGTGATCGTGCTGGGGGCCATGCAGTCGTTCGGCTTCACCGCGGGCGCCGATCCGGCCGCCGATGTCGCCGCCTACCGGATGACGCTCGCGGTGGGCTGCGCGGCCGGCCTCCTCCAGGTCGGGCTGGCGCTACTGCGGGTGGGGCGGTTGAGCGACTTCTTCCCCACGGCCGTCGTCCACGGGATGCTCGCCTCGATCGGGTGCATCATCGTGCTCAAGCAGCTCCCGGTCGTCTTCGGACAGAAGGCGGGCGGGGAGCCGCTGTCGATCCTCCGGGAACTGCCCGGGAAGATCGCCGGGATGAACCCCGAGATCACCCTCATCGGTCTCGTGAGCCTGGCGATCCTCTTCGGCTGGCCGGCCATCAAGCAGCGAATCCGGCCGGCGTGGCTGCGGCGCGTCCCGGCGCAGTTGTTGGTCCTGCTCGTCTCCGTTCCGCTCGCCGCCTGGTTCGATCTCGCGACGACGCAGACCTACAGCTTCCTCGGCCACGAGTACCCCCTGGGCGGCTCGTTCCTCGTCGACGTCCCGAACAACCTCCTCGCCGCGGTGACCACGCCCGATGTCGGGGTCTTCACCGGGCCCTCCACCCGCCTCTCCGCCGTCTGGTGGGTGGTGCTCTTCGCGCTCGTGGGCAGCGTCGAATCGCTGCTGTCGGCCAAGGCGATCGATCTGGTCGATCCGTGGAAGCGGAAGACGACCATGGACCGCGACCTGCTGGCCGTGGGCGTCGCCAACGTCGTGGCAGGGGCGGTCGGCGGTCTGCCGATGATCTCGGAGATCGTCCGCAGCAAGGCCAACATCGACGCCGGTGCCAGGTCCCGTTTCGCCGACCTGTGGCACGCCGTCTTCCTGCTCGCCTTCGTGGCGACCGTGCCCGGGCTCATCCACCGGATCCCGCTCGCCGCCCTGGCGGCGATGCTCGTCTACACCGGCTTCCGGCTGGCCTCGCCGCGGGAGTTCATCAACGTCTTCGAGATCGGCGCCGAGCAGCTGGTGATCTTCGTGGTGACGATCGTCGGCGTGCTGGCGACCGATCTCCTCGTCGGCGTCGGGATCGGCGTGGCGACGAAGTTCGTCATCCACATGATCAACGGCGTCCCCCCCGGAGAGTTCTTCAAGCCGTTCCTCAGCGTCACCGAGATCGACGACTCCACGGTGCGCATCGACGCGGCGGGATCGGCCGTCTTCTCCAACTGGATCCCCTTCCGGCGACAGATCGAACAGATCGGGCTCGTCCAGCGGAACAACGTGATCGTCAACCTCGCCGGGACGCGTCTCGTCGACAGCAACGTGATGGAGAAGCTCGACGAGTTGGCGGCGGAGTTCGACGGATGCGGCCTCCGGCTGGAGGTCGTGGGCCTCGAGGGACACCGGGCGTTCTCCGGACACCGGCATTCCGCCCGCCGTCGGGCGAAGGGGGGCCGCCCGCCCCGCTCCGAGTCGCGCTGACGCCGCCGTTCAGCCGCCGCTCGAGACGAGCGCCGGCCACCAGCTGCACAGGTACCACGCCCGCGGCGTCGTCCACTCGACGAAGGCGTCGAGGACGGAACGCGAGAGGAGCGCGTCGGCGACCGACCGTTCCCCCCCGGCGGGGCGGGCCGACGCGGCGACGTCGAGGCCGAGGAGCTCGTCGAGCAGGCCGCGCTGCCGGACGTACCGCACCACCCGGGCGGTGTCCTTCGTCAGCCCGGCCAGTTCCACGGCCCGGTCGACGGCATCCTCGAGGAACCCGATCCGGTCGACGAGCCCGGCGTCGCGGGCCTGGTTCGCGGTGAAGATCTGACCGGTGGCGACGGCGTCGATCGCCGCGCCGTCGAGCTTCGGCCGGCCGCCCCGCACCACCTCCTTGAATCGCGCGAACATGTCGTCGACGAGCGCCTGGAGGACCTTCCGCTCGCGTTCGGCCAGCTCGGGCGCCCGCTCCTTCGTCGGGGAGAGCATCTCCTTCAGGGGCCCGCTGGTGACGGAGTCGTCGGCGACGTCGATGCGGCGGAGGGCCTTGGAGAAGTCGTAGTGGGGGATGATGACGCCGATCGAACCGGTGAGGGTGGCCGGCTCGGCGTAGATCACGTCGTCACGGCCGCCGTTGGCCATGGCCACGTAGTAGCCGCCGCTGGCGGCGATCGATCCCATGCTGACGACGACCGGCAGATCGCGTTTCCGCACCAGCTCGGCGAGGCGGTGGTGGAGTTCGTCGCTGCCGGCGACGGTGCCGCCTGGCGAATCGACGCGGAGGACGATCGCCTTCACGCTGGGGTCGTCGGCGACGCGGTCGAACTGCTGCCGGGCGAAGCCGTTCCCCCCCATGATCGCCCCGACGACGTCGACGATCGCCACCTTGCTCGGGGCCTCCTTGGAGAGCGAATGCCACCGCTCGGCCACCTGTCCGGCCGGCTGGAAGTAGCGTGCCGCCGCCGCGACCGACGTGGATGCCACGACGAACGACACGCCCGCGATCCACCAGGGCAGGTGACGGAACCTCCCTCCGCGGACCGGGGCGCTCTCGACGATCACGCGCGGGGGGAGGGCGGGGGTGACGGAGGACGTGGCCGGTGGGGCATCCATCGTCGTGGGGCTCCGGGGGCGCGGCGGACCGACACGGAAGGGTGGCACGCTCGACTCCATGTTGCCATCCGCCGCCGGCGACCGCTACCCTTGACGACCGCGGTCCATGCGGCCGAACCCCAGGAGCCATGACACCGTGATCGTCAGCGTGAGCACCGAGTGTTTCCCCGACCTCCCCCTGGCGAACGCCATGGAACGCCTGGCGGAGCTCGAATACACCGCGGTGGAGATCGACGTCCACGAGAATGGCGGCCACCTGCAGCCCGTGCAGGTGGCGTCGGCCCCCGATCAGGCGATCCGGGAGTGCAGCGACCTGCAGCGGCTCCGACCGGTGGCGGTGAGCTTCGCCGCGGCCGACTGCCCGGAGATGTACGAGCAATTCCGCGCCTGCTGCCGGCTGGCCAAGTCCCTCGGCGTGGTCACCATGGTGGTCGAGTCTTCGGAGCTCGGCACGCCGTTCAACGGCGAGATCGAGCGTCTGCGGGCCATGGTGGCGATCGCCACGTCCCTCGACGCCGTCGTCGGCGTGAAGACGGCCGCGGGGCGGATGACGCAGGATGCCGAGACGACGGCGTCACTGTGCCGCAACGTCCCCGGGCTCCGCGTCACCTTCGACCCCAGCCACTTCATCTACGGGCACAAGAAGCCCGCGAGCTGGGAACGCATCCTGGAGTACGTCTGCCACGTCCATCTCCGCGACACCAAGCCGGACGCGTTCCAGGTGCGGATCGGCCAGGGGAACGTCGAGTACAGCAAGATCTTCAGCCAACTCGAGCGCGTCGGATACAAGCGCGCGGTGTCGGTGCACCTCCCTCCGCTGCCCAACGTCGACCAGGTGGCCGAGTTGCGGAAGATGCGCCTCCTGCTCGAGAGCCTGCTGTGATCGGGGGACGGAAGGTCCGACCCCGGGAAACGGTCGGGGGACGCGGCCTCCAGGCCGCGCCCCCCGTGTGATTCGCTCCGCTGATCCGTTCCGGCGCGGGACCTTCCGGCCCCGCCATCGGTCAGCGTCGTCCGCCGGCGGCCTCCGCACGGCTGGCCATCTCCGCGTAGGTGCGGGACCGCTCGTCCTCCCCCTCCTCGGCGTACATCTTGGAGAGGTTGTCGTACGCCAGCGCCAGCGCCGGCTCCTCGAGCTGCTTGGCGTCGACCGCGCTCACCATGCACTCGATGCCGTGCCGGCAGAGCTCGAGCGCGTCCCGGCGACGGTCGACCTGCCAGTACGACACCGCCATGCTCACGTACGATTCGCCGAGCCGCCCCACCTCACCGTGCGACTCGAAGGAGCGGTTGCGGGACCAGTACGGACGGACCTTGTCGAACCAGGTCACCGCCGTGGCGTGGTCGCCGTGCTGCAGGCTGTGGAGCACGCCGATCCGGAAGAGGAGATCCCCCATCGAAGCGCGCTCGGCGTCGGTGAGCTCGCGCTGCTCCGCGCCCCGCTCCAGGTAGGCCACGGTGAGCGTGGCGTTGTCGAGCGTGTCGGCGGCCTCTCCCCGACGCTGGGACGCGGCCAGGGCGTCGGCCAGACCGTGGCCGACCTCCCAGTCGATCTGCCGCCGTTGCCAGGGATCGTCGAGATCGGCGGCCATCCGGTCGCGTGTCACGAGGAGCCTCTTCACCCAGGGGAGCGGATCGACCGTCTCGCAGCCCGCCGCGGCGGCGAGGGCCCCGCGACAGAGCTGGATCTCGAGGAGGGGGCGGGCCGCGTCGTCTTCGGCCACGCCCTCGACGAGCTTCGTCGCGGCGGCCAGCCACTTCGCCACCACCTCCCCCTTCCGCTGCCATTCCCCCTTGGCGATGGCGACGGCCATGCCGAGGTGGGCGTCGAGGAGCACGTCGCGGGCGGCGTCGCGGATCGACTCCGAGCGGGCGTTCTTCAGCCGGTTGGCGGTGCGGATCGCCGTGTCGAAATGCCGGACGGCCGAGCGCGGGTCGGGGCGATCGCAGTCGAGGTCGATGCGGCCGAGCATGCGCTCCACCTGGGCCGATCCGACCCCCTCCAGACGCGGCAGCGCCTTCGCCGTCTCCAGCCTGCCACGGGCATCGTCGAAGCGGCCGAGGGCCATGAGCACGGAGACGTGCTTGAGACGCGTCCAGACGTCGTCCGGATCGATCGTCTCGGTCGTGGCGGCGAGGTCGAGGGCCTGTTCCCACCGCCCCTGCTCGCAGAGGAGCGTCAGGAGCATTCTCCGGGCGCGGAGGTGCTGCGGGTCGAGTTTCACCGCGAACTTCAGATCGGCGAGTGCCTTCCCCACGTCCCCTTCCAGTTCACCCTCGGCGCGGAGCACGAAGGCCTCGGGGTCGAGGGGCTCGATCATCACCGCGAGGGCCGAACGCGTGCCCGGCTTGAGGCTGAAGATCAGGCCGACCTCGGGAAACACCTCGCCGATCGACACGCCGGAGTCGTCGAGCACGGAGACCGATGCCAGATCGCCGATCTCGAACATTTCGGCCAACTGGTCGACGGAGAGCGGATCGGCCAGCTTCAGGCGCAGGGCGTCGACGGTGTCGCCGGAGAGGGTCGCCTCGACCCGCTCCACGACGCCGTCGGGGAGCGACCAGGCGAATCCCTCGGAGCCGTCCTCGCGCGTGAAGGGCTCGCCGATGCCGTAGTCCCGCTCCATGGCGGCCTGCAGCGTCGCCCGATCGGTGCGCCCCACGAGGATGCCCGCGAAGGTGACCGGTTCGATCGCCAATTCCGGCTCGCCGTCGGCGGTGACGCCGGGCGCCGGGGCCGGCGTGCCGTCGGTCGCGGGGGCCGGTGCCTCGTCGGCGGGGGGCACGGTAGGAAGCGGGGGATCGGCGGGGGTCGGATCCGCCGGCGTCGGTTCGGGGAGCCGCGCCGGCGCGTCGGCATCGGCCGGCGACGGGGAGGCATCCCCGCGGCGCAGCACGCTGTTCTCGGGGCCCAGGTCGCCGGTCCGTCCGCCTTCGACGTCCGATTCCTCCTCCACGACGCCGCCGGCCTGCCGGGCGGTGGAGGCGTCCCCGATCTCGCCCCAGCCACTCACGAGGCGGGCACGGTCGTCGAGGTCGGCCACGCCCCGGGAGCGCAGCAGCGCCCGACCGGGCTTGCCGCGCCCGTCGGCGGGAGGCGTGGGACGGATCGTCACCGGCTCCGAAGCGATCGGGCTGGCGGCGGCCGCCGCGCCCTGCGGCAGGGGGGCCGCGGGGGCGGCGGAACGCGAGACCTCGCCCCCCTTCGGCCGCGCCGTCTGGCCGCCGATCTGTTCCACCCAGCGCGGGACGCGGTATCCCCGATCACCGGAGTCGGCGGGATCCGCCGCCACCGCAGGGGCAGCGCACGGCCATGCCGCCAGGCACAGGGCGACCGCCAGTCCCTCGAGTCCACGCTCACGCGAGCACCGCTGCATGGCCACGACAGTTCCTCCTTGAACGGGCGGGGACCCGCCGACGTCGGATCCTGGATACCCGGGGGGGGAAAGTAGGCTTCCCCCCCTCCGGGGTCCAGACCAGCTTTCCCGGTCGGTCCCCGCCGTCCGGCGCTCCGGGAAGGCGGGGTAAGATCGATCGACGGCCCCTCCCGGACACGATCCATGCACCCACCCGATCCGCCGCTCTTCCTCGTCGTCGGAGCCGGCCTCGCCGGCCTCGCCGCGGCCGACGCGCTCGTCGCCCTGCCGCCGCCGCTGCGGCCGCGGGTCGTGGTCCTGGAGCGGTCGGGGGCCGCCGGAGGGGTCGTGCAGACGGTCCGCCGTGACGGCTGGCTCGTGGAACGAGGCGCCGACAACTTCCTCGCCGCCCGGCCCGAGGCGCTCGCGGTGGTGGAGCGTCTCGGCCTCGCGGGCGAACTGCTCCCCGTGCGCGCGGAGGCGCGGCGGGCACTCGTCTGGCACCGGGGCAGGACGCTCCCCGTGCCGGAGGGATTCCGTCTGCTCGCCCCCGGCAGCGCGGCGGGAATCCGCTCGACGGAGCTCCTCTCCCCCGAGGGGAAGACGCGTGTGCTCGCCGAACGCGACGTTCCCCCGGGGGGCGAAGGGGGGGACGAATCGCTCGAGTCCTTCGCCCTCCGCAGGCTCGGTCGGGAGGCGTTCGACCGGCTCGTCCAGCCGCTCGTCGCCGGCATCTGGACCGCCGATCCGGCCCGCTTGAGCATGGAGGCTGCCTGTCCGGAGTTCCTGCGGATGGAGCGGGAGCATGGCAGCCTCTCGGCGGCCGAGGAGGCGCGGCTCGAGACGAGCGGGGTCGGCCACCGGGCGGAAGGGGCCCGCTACGGGCAGTTCGTCACCCTCGCCTCCGGCATGGCCACCCTGGCGGACGTGTGGCTGCGCCGGCTCTGCGCGGATGGCGTCAGGTGGCGGAACGGTCGGGCCACGGGGATCGCCCGGGGTCCGGAGCGGGGGTACCGGGTGTCGGTCGTCGATCCGTCCGGGAACGAGGAGACGGTCGCGGCGGACGGGGTCGTGGTCGCCGTGCCGGCGCCCGCGGCGGCCGGGATCGTGGCGTCGCTCGACGACCGGCTCGCCGCCGAGCTGCGTGGGGTCGAGTACGCCGGCTCGGTCGTGGTGGTCCTCGGCTACCGACGCGACCGTGTGGCCCATCCCCTCGACGCGGCGGGGCTGGTCGTGCCCCGCGTGGAGGGGAGGGCGGCGCTCGCGATCAGCTTCGCGAGCTCGAAATACGACGGACGGGCGCCGGAGGGGCACGTGCTCCTGCGCGTCTTTCTCGGCGGCGCGCTCGACCCGGGGCGGGTAGCGCTCGACGACGACCGCCTGGTCGCCCTGGCCCGGGCGGAAGTCGCCGACCTGCTCGGGGCCGAGGGTGAACCGGCCCTGGTGGAGATCGCGCGCTGGCCGGGGGCCATGCCGCAGTACCACGTCGGACATGCCGCCCGGGTGGCTGCGATCGGGCGCCGTCTGGACGTCCTGCCAGGCGCGGCGCTGGCCGGTGCCGCCTACCAGGGGGTGGGCATCCCGCAGGTGATCGCGTCGGGTCAGGCCGCCGCGGCACGCGTTCTCGCGGCCGCGCCCGCCCGGGGAGCGTGAGCGCGATCCGATCCCCGCGCGATCACTTCTTCTTCGCGGCCGGTGCGGCTTTGCCGCCGGCGGCCTTCCCGGCCTCCGCCGCTTCCTTCTGTGCGGCGTTCTT
>CAZMOU010000132.1:0-8458 GCA_964567835.1 uncultured Chitinophaga sp.
GAGCGGCCACCGTCGGGACGGGTGAAGTGGGTGAGCACCGGCTGCGCCGGCTGGCCCGGGATCGCCCCGGTGGCCAGGACGAGCGTGTCGGGACCCGCCGCGGCGATCTTGTAGAGCGAGCCGGTCTGGGGGATCGTGCCGTCCGCCGGGACGCCGGCGAGGAGCGGATGGGCCGCGCCGGCGGGCGCGACCGAGAGCGTCGAGCGGAGATCGTTGCCGAAGTGTCCCGAATACTCGATGCCGAAGACGTCGCGGTCGAACTCCGCCCACGTCTCCAGTCCCCCGGCCGCACCCTTCGGCTCCCAGGCGTGGCTGGCGGTGCGGATCCCGACGATCGGCTTGCCGGCGGCGAGGAACTCCTTCAGGGCCGCCATCTCCTCCGAACGCAGGCCGCGCCGCCGGGCGGAGAGGAGGAGCACGTCGGCGTCGGCGAGGCGGACGAGTCCGGGGATCGAGTTCGGGTCACCGGCGGCGACGTGGTGCTCGACGACGCGGAAGTGCTTCCCGAGCCGGCGGCGGGCGAAGGCGGGGAGGGTGCGGTGCGAGCCGTACTCCTCCTCCGCGACGACGACGGCCACCGTGGGGCGCGTGTCGCGCGGCGAGCGGAAGGGACCCTCGCCTCCGAGGACCTGCTCGCTCGAGATCGTCGGGCAGACGTATCGCTCGACGTGCTCCACCATCCGGTCGGTGGCGGTGAAGTGGTCCACCCAGGGCCACTGCCCCGGATCGTACATCGTGTCGGTGAGGTCGCGGACGAGGACGACGTCGCGGCCCGCCTCGCGGTGTCGCCGCAGCCCGAAGGGGCGGCCCAGCACGCACATGTTCAGATGGACCCCCACGAGCATGACGTGGCGGATCCCGCGTGACGCGAGGACGCGCGCCACCTCGGCGCCGTCGTCGCTGACGAAGTCGCGATCGGCGTCGATCGGCACGAGCGGCGACTGCAGCTTCCAGGGCATCTTCGGGTTCCGCCCCATCCGCTCGAGTTCGGCGGCCCACGCGGCGTGCGCGCCCGGCTCGTCGTCCTCGCCGCCGAGCGACTGGTCGAGCGGATACTCGGCCGACGCCTCATCGGGGAGCGCCGAGCACCAGCCGGCCCTCGCGGCCGGCGGATCCTCGAATCCCTCCGGCAGCTTCTTCTCGATCAGGTCGACCACGCGGCGCCGGGCCGGGTGGGTCTCGTACGACTTCATGCAGTCGCTCGGCGCGTGGATCACCGTGCCGCCCGCCGCGCGCACCGCGTCGCACACGCGCGCGATCCGCGGCGCGAACTCCTCGAGCCGCTCGACGGCGTTCCTGCAGTGGTGCAGATCCCAGACGTCGCAGACGATGACCGCCGTCCGCTCCGGCCGCCACTCGACCGGCTGCTCCTCGACGCGCCACCACGAGCGGTCCTCCGCCCCCGGTTGGCGCACGCGCGTGACGAGTCTCCAGGGCTGCCCCTCGCGCGGCCCGGCGACCCGGCCGATGTCGGCGGCGGCGGTGAGTGCCGCGAGTGCCGCAGCCCCCAGCGTCGCGACCGTGGCGACGCCGCCGAAAGGCACCCGGGCCCGTTCCCCGACCGACTCGCTCCGACGCATGACGAGCCCTCCCTCTCCGCGGCCGCTCACCGTGGCACGACACTCCGCCGGGGGCGCGTTGCCCGCCGGCACCGGGGCAGGATACCGTACGCCGGGGGTGGTCGACCGGGGGCGTCCATCCCCGCTCCCCTCCCTCCCCCCAGGCCCGGGGACCGGCCCATGCCCCGTACCGCAGCCCACGACCGGCCGGACACCGCCACGCAGCGACCCGCACCGCCGTTCACCCGCCGTTCGCTGCTCGCCGGGGCCGCTCTCGCCCTCCCGACGTTCGTCCCGGGCAGGGCCCTCGGCCTCGAACCGGGCGTGGCGAGCCCCAGCGAGCGGATCACCCTCGGCGTCATCGGCATCGGCCCCCGCTGCCGCTACGTCCTGGGCGCGATGCTCCCGTTCGCCGACGTCCAGTGCGTGGCGATCGCCGACGTCCAAGCGAGCCGCCGCACCGAGGGAAAGGCGATGGTGGACAAGCACTACGGCACCACCGACTGCCGCACGACGCGCGACATGCGCGAGCTGCTCGACCGCAGGGACATCGACGCGGTGCTCATCGCCACCGGCGACCGCTGGCACGGTGCGGCCTCGCTGATGGCCGCCGCGGCCGGCAAGGACGTCTACAGCGAGAAGCCCTGCGGCATCACGATCGACGTCTGCCAGCGCCTCGCCGACACTTTTCGCGAGACCGGCCGCGTCTTCCAGGCGGGCACGCAGCGCCGCAGCGTCCCCAACTTCATCAACGCCGTCCGCCTGGCCCATGACGGCAAGCTCGGCAGGCTCCACACCCTCCACGCCTCCGCCTACGAGCCGCAGCTGATGAACGACTGGCTCCCGGCGGAGCCGACCCCAGACCCGGAGACGTGCGACTGGAACGTCTGGCTCGGCCCCGCCCCCTGGAGGCCGTTCAACCAGAAGTACGTCGATGGCGGCT
This sequence comes from uncultured Chitinophaga sp., assembly GCA_964567835.1. Taxonomy (GTDB): domain Bacteria; phylum Planctomycetota; class Planctomycetia; order Pirellulales; family UBA1268; genus QWOP01. The sequence goes on from CAZMOU010000132.1 coordinate 2,503, forward strand.
GGCGCGGCTACCACGACTTCGACTCGGGAGCGCGGCTGCTCGACTGGGGCGCCCACACCGTCGATCTCTGCCAGTGGGCCAACCGGGCCGACGACACGGGACCCGTCGAGTTCGACCTGCGGGGCTCGGCGATGCACTGCACGTACGCCAACGGCGTGACGCTCGTCATCGACTTCCTTCCCACCCCCTTCGGCGACCGCGGTCCCAACTGGAACACGAAGCTCGGCACCTGCCCGGTGAAGTTCGTGGGCGACGCCGGCTGGGTGGAGACCGGCGACGCCGGCGGCACCGACGTCTCGCCGGGGCTGGAGGGGGAGATCGGCGAGGCGACGAAGAAGCTCACCGGGCTCGACGCGGCGCTCCACGCCCGCGACTTCTTCGACTGCGTGAAGTCGCGGAAGCCCACCGCCGCCAATGCCGAGGTGATGCGCCGCTCGCACGTCGCCTGTCACGCCGCGGCGATCGCCTGGATCCTCAAGCGGAAGCTCCGCTTCGATCCCGGGACCGAGTCGTTCCTCGGGGCCGACGGCCGCCCCGACCACGAGGCCAACGCCCTCCGGAGCCGCCCGGAGCGGAACTGCTTCGCGGTGTGACGGGTCGTACGCGTCGCCCGGCGGGCGCTTCGGGGTGGCCCGTCCCCTGGAAACCGGACGCTGCGCTGCGGCCATCCATGGCCTCCGCTTGCTCGACACCGTCCGCGCTCCGCCATCCTGGCTCCGCTTGCCGGTGACGCCGGCTTCCAGGGGACGGGCCACCCCTGGCTAGGATGTTGCCGGTGGAAGGCAGCGGGAGTCCGGGAAGCGAAGGAGTGTGCGTTGGCTCGCTTACTCCGGCGGCAGCCGGAATGGCGCCGAGCAGTCGAGCGTGCCTTCGCCTTCGCCGATCGCCTCGTCGTAGCGCGCCGCGACGGCCGGCATGACGACGAGATCGACGCCGCCGCGGGCCGCCTCCTCGATCATCAGGCGGACGTCCTTGCGGGCCATGCTCGCCGTGAACGACGCCGGATCGAACGGGCCGGCGGCCACCTTCGCCGCGCGGGCGGGGAACATGGCGCCGGGATTGAACTCCTTGAACATCGCCACCGCGTCGGCCGGCTCCACGCCGGCCGCGGCCGCGAGACGGACGACGTCACCGGCCAGCGCCGTCATGCCCAGGAGCGACAGGTTGCCGACGAGCTTGAACGTCGCCGCGCGGGAGGGATCGTCCCCCAGGCGCATCACCTTCCCGGTCATCCGCTCGAGTTCGGGAAGGATGGCCTCGCACGTCCGCGGGTCGCCCGAGAGAAGCATGATCCCGGTTCCCTCGGCGGCGTTGGCCGGCCCCATGAACACCGGCGCGTGCAGGTAGGTGCGGCCGCGGGCCGACCAGGCCCGGGCACGGGCACCGGTCGGGGTCGGCGCGGTGGTGGTGTGGTCGACGATGGGCGCTCCCGCGGGGAGGAGACCCTCGAGCGGTTCGAGGACGGCGTCGACGCTGGCGTCGTCGGCGAGGGCCAGGTGGACCCGATCGACCCCCGCCACCGCCTCGGCCGCGGTGGCGAAGGACGTCGCGCCGTGGGCTTCGAGCGCCTGGGCCGCCGCCAGCGTGCGATTCCAGACGTGCACGGCGTGACCGAGGTCGAGGAGCCGGCGGACGAAGCCGCTGCCGAGGCGGCCGGTGCCGAGGAAGGCGATCGTGCTCATGGGATGGATCCCGGGGGAAGGGCGTCAGGCCTGGCGGTCGGCAGCCAGGAGCGTCCTGGCCGCGGCGTCGATCGCCGCCTCGTGCTCGGCTTCGACGTTGGTGAGCAGGGGCAGGAGGGGACCCGTGGCGGCGATGCCGGCTCCTTCCACCGCCCGATGGAGCACACGGATCGGGTTGATCGCGTTGCGCAGATCCTCGAGCGGCCCGAACAGCGCACGGATCCGCTCCGCCTCGACCTCGTCGCCCCGGTGGAGTGCCGCCCGCATCCTCTGCGACAGCCGGGGGGCGACGCAGACGCAGCCGCTGGTGAATCCACCGAGCCCGAACTCACGGACATGGACGATCGCCGGCTGCTCGCCGATGCCGGAGATCACCTTGGCGGCGGGGACGCGGTCGAGGAGGCGGTCGAGATACGGGTCGGCGGCGGTGTCGCGGCGGACGGTGGCGTACTTGATGCCGGAGAGGAGCCCCTCGCGGTCGAGCGCCCCGGCGTCGTCCGGTTCGATGTAGCCGTCGTGCTTGACGTAGAGGAGCGCCGGGATCCCCGCCGCCTCGACGAACCGGCGGATGCCGTCGGCCACGCCCCGGCTCGTCGTGATCCCCTGCTGCGGCAGCACCATCGCCGTGGGAAAGGCGAAGCGGCGGAGGACGCGGGCCTGGTCCTGGAGAAGACCGTACGTGGGGCCGGCGGAGGGGATGACCAGCGTGTCGGGGCCGGCGATCCGGGCGAGGAGCGCGAGGATCGGCTCGTACTCGGAGAGAGGGACATGGTAGAGATTGGCGTTGCCGCCGTAGAGCAGGAGTCGCACCCCGCCGGCCTCGAGGTGGCGGACGATGCGGACGTTCTCCTCCTCGGCCAGGGAGAAGTCGGCCGCGCGCGCAAGCGGCGGCACCGCCATCACGGAGGTGGCGAGGTGATCGGGGGAGAGGGGGGTGGTGATCATGGAGCGGCTCCGAAACGGTGCGGGATCGGCGACAGTCTATGTTCCCGGTGCGAAGGACGGGGAACCGGGGGAGGGAAGAGGCATGACAGCGTCGGAGCGGGCCAGGATCGGGCGTCGCACGGCCCTGCTGATCGGCGTGGCGACCGCGCTCTCCGCGGTGCCGATCCCCGCCGCCGGGGTCGCCCCCGACGCGGCCGTGGAGGGGGCGCCTGACGTCCTCCTCCATCGGAGCACCTGCAACACCTGGATCCTCCGCGACGGCGACGCGGCGCTGCTCGTCAACCTCGGCGACGGGAGCGTCCTCGAGCGGCTCGCGCGCGACGGGGTGGTGCCCGAGTGGATCCTGTTCACCGACCACCACCGCGAGGTCTGCCAGGGGATGCCGCGCGTGGACCGGACGGCGACGAGAGTGGCGGCGCCGGCCGCCGAGCGCGAGTTCTTCGAGCGCCCGCTCGACTTCCGCAGGTGGCGGCCGTCGCTCGGCGACCCGCACACCGTCCACGGCGCGAGCTACGTGCGACCGCCGGCCGAGCCGATCCCGATCGACCGGGCCCTCGAGGATGGCGAGCGGTTCAGGTGGCGATCCTGGGAGATCCGCTGCATGGCCACCCCCGGGACCTCCCCCGGCGGGATGAGTTACCTGGTCGAGCGTGGCGGGAAGGCGATCGCCTTCACCGGCGCCGTCATGCACGACGGGGCGCGGATGACCAACTGGTTCGACAGCGAGTGGGACTACGGCTTCGGGAAGGGCCTCGACGCGCTCGTCACGAGCGTGACGAGGCTGCGGGAGGCATCGATCGACGTCGCGCTCCCCTCCCGGGGACCGGCGATCCCCGACGCCGCCGCCCAGCTCGCGCGCTACCACGAGAAGCTCGTCGCCTTCCGCCCCGACTACCTCCGCGGCTACCCCGTCGACGACCTCGTCAAGCGTCGGAAGGTCGACCCGATCGTCACGCCGACCCCGATCCCCGAGATCGTCCGCGTCACCCCCCACCTCTACAAGTTCGCCGACACCCTCGCCGGGAAGAACTTCGCCATCATCATCGCCGACAGCGGCCGCGGCCTGCTCCTCGACTGCGGGCTCTTTCCCGCGACGCTCCTCGACGAACTCGTGCAGGCGATGCAGACCCACCTGGGGCTGACGACGATCGACGCCCTGTGGATCAACCACATGCACGGCGACCACTTCACCCTCGGCAGCCATCTCCAGGCGCGCCACGGCACCCGGATCTGGACGCTCGACCGGATCGCCGGTCCGGTGGAGAACCCGCTCGCCTACGACTACTGCGCCCTCATCACCTCCTACGACCCGACCTACGCGGGACTCCCGGTCGACCGGCGGCTCCGCGACGGCGAGGTGGTGGAGTGGGAGGGGCTCGACCTCCACGTCGACTGGATGCCGGGCCAGACGGAGTTCGGCAACTGCCTCTGGCTCGAACTCGACGGCAGGAAGATCGCCTTCACCGGAGACAACCTCTTCGCCGACCCGACCGATCCGGAACAGAACGGCCACGAGGCGGTGGTGGCCCGCAACAGCGCCCTCTTCGAGGAGGGCTACATCCAGGGCAGCCGCTACCTGATGGACCTCGATCCCGACATCGTCATGGGCGCGCACAACGTGCTCATGACCGAGCCGCACGCGCTTCTGCGACGCTACCGGGCCTGGTCGGAGCGGATCGTCGAGCGCTACCGTGCGCTGCTCCCCGAACCCGACTACGAGTACGGCTTCGATCCCTTCTGGGTGTCGGCGTTCCCCTACCGGGTCGATCTTCCGCCGGGGGAATGGCGCGAGGTCACGGTGACGGTGCGGAACTTCCGCGACCGGCCGCAGCGGCATGCGATCCGCCTGCGGCTGCCGGAGGGGGTGACGGCGGAGCCCGCGGTACTCGAGGGGGTGGTGGGCCCCGAGTCGCGGGAACGGTTCGCCGTCCGGCTCCGGGCCGACGGCGCCGGATCGGGCGTGCGCATGATCCCCTTCGACATCACGCTCGACGGCGAGCGGCGGGGAGAGCTCTTCGACTTCCTCGTCCGCCCGGGCGAGCCACCGGGGGCCGCACGCTGACCGGTCGCCGGCGCGGCCTCAGAAGATGTCGGGCTCGGGGGGCCGCGGCCCGTGCTCGAGGAAGCGGAGGTCGCAACCGTCGGGTGCCTGCGTGACCTGATCGTGGTGGAGGCGGCCCCAGCCGCGCTCGTGCCGTCGCGGCGGCGGCCGCCAGTCGGCCCGGCGGCGGGCGAGTTCGGCGTCGTCGACGGCGAGGTGGATCCGGCGACCGGGCACGTCCACCTCGATCCGGTCGCCGGTGCGCACGAGTGACAGCGTTCCACCGACGGCCGACTCGGGGGCGACGTGGAGGACGCAGGTGCCGTAGCTCGTGCCGGACATGCGGGCATCGGAGATCCGCACCATGTCGCGGACCCCCGCCTCGAGGAGCTTCCTCGGAATCGGGAGCATGCCCCACTCCGGCATTCCGGGAGCCCCCACCGGGCCGGCGTTCCGCAGGACGAGGATCGTGTCCGGGGTGACGTCGAGATCGGGGGCGTCGATCCGCGCCTTGAGATCGGGGTAGTCCTCGAAGACGAGCGCGGGCCCGGCGTGGACGAGGAGCCGCGGGTCGGCGGCGGTCGGTTTGACCACGCAGCCGTCGGGGGCGAGGTTGCCGCGGAGGACGAACGTGCCGCCGGCGGTGGAGAGCGGCTGCTCGAGCGGACGGATGACGCGCTCGTCGAGGATCTCCGCGCCGGCGATGTTCTCCCCGAGCGTGCGACCGGTGACGGTCGGGCAGTCGAGGGCGAGCTTCGACGAGAGCCGCGAGAGCAGCGCGGGCACCCCGCCCGCCTCGTGGAAGTCCTCCATGAGATACTCGCCGGCGGGACGGAGGTTCGCGATCACCGGCACGTCGCGCGAGATGCGGTCGAAGTCGTCGATCGAGAGGTCGATGCCGGCACGCCGCGCGAGGGCGACGACGTGCACGATGGCGTTCGTGGAGCCGCACAGCGCCATGTCGGCCACGATCGCGTTCTCGAACGCGGCGCGGGAGAGGATGGTGGCGGGGCGGAGATCCTCCCAGACCATGGCCACGGCGCGCCGGCCGCACTCGGCGGCGAGGCGGGCGTGGGCGGAGTGGACGGCGGGGATCGTCGCCGAGCCGGGCAGCGACAGCCCCAGCGTCTCGACGATCGCCGCCATCGTCGAGGCGGTGCCCATCGTCATGCAGGTGCCCGGGGAGCGGGCGATCCCCTCCTCGATCCGCCTCCAGGCGCACTCGGAGAGACACCCCGCCTGCCGTTCGGCCCAGAACCTCCACACGTCGGTGCCGCTGCCGAGACGA
>CAZMOU010000132.1:8479-12417 GCA_964567835.1 uncultured Chitinophaga sp.
CGGCGGGGAGGAAGAGGGCGGGCAGGTCGGCGGAGATCGCCCCCAGGAGCAGCCCGGGCACGGTCTTGTCGCAGCCTCCCATGAGCACGGCACCGTCGATCGGCTGACTGCGGAGCACCTCCTCGGTCTCGAGCGCGAGGAGATTGCGGTGGATCATCGCCGTCGGCTTGACGAACATCTCCGAGAGCGCGAGCACCGGGATCTCGACCGGGAATCCGCCGGCCTGCCACACGCCGCGTTTCACCTGCTCGGCCCGCTCGCGGAAGTGCGTGTGGCACTGGGCGAGGTCGCTCCAGGTGTTGAGGATCGCGATCACCGGCCGGTCGCGCACGTCGTCGCCGCGGTAGCCCATCTGGGCGATCCGGCTGCGGTGGCCGAAGCTCCGCAGGTCGTCCGGGGCGAACCAGCGCGCCGAGCGCAGCGTCCCGGGCGTCTTGGGAACGGGACTGGAAGGGGGGGGTGTCATGGTCGAAAGTCACGAGGGTCCCGGAAGCCGAGCCGGGAGTGTAGTCTGCCCGCCACCCGGTGCGGAGGCCGGGAGCGAGGGAGCCCTCCATGGCGCCGCTGCCGATCCTCATCGTGGCCCTTGTCGTCGTCGTCGGCGGCGTGCTCCGGGCGAAGCTCCACCCCTTCCTCGTCCTCGTCGTGGCGGCGCTCGCGGTGGCGGCGCTCACCCCCGCGGCACGGCTCGGCGACGCGGCGGCGCTCCCCGTGGGGCAGCGCGTGGCGCAGGGCTTCGGGAAGACGGCCCTCGACGTCGGCATCCTCATCGCCATGGCGTCGATCCTCGGCCAGTGCCTGCTCGAGGCGCGCGGCGCGGAGCGGATCGTGGCGAGCCTGGGACGGGCGTTGGGACGCGAGCGGACTCCGCTCGCCTTCCTGGGCGCCGGCTTTCTCCTCGGGATCCCGATGTTCGCCGAGGCGGTCTTCTACCTCCTCCTCCCGCTGGCGAAGGCGTCGTGGCGCGAGACGCGCCGCCAGGGGGTGCTCCTGGTGCTCTCGATCGTGGCCGGGGCGACGATGACCCACTCCCTCGTGCCCCCGACGCCGGGGCCGCTGTTCGTCGCCGAGGCGCTCGAGGTCGACATCGCCGTCATGATGCGGCAGGGGGCGATCGTGGGGGCGGTCGCGGCGCTGGCCGGCTACGCGTTCGCGCGCCGCGCCGACCGGCGTCTCGGCATCCCGCTGCGCACGGCCGACACGCTCGAGACCCGGGTCGATCCCGGGCCGCTGCCCCCGCTCTGGGCGGCGCTCCTCCCCATCCTCCTCCCGGTGGTCCTCATCAGCGCCGACTCGGCGGTGGGGGACTCGTCCGGGCTGCCGCCGTGGCTCGTGGCGGCGATCCGCGTGGCCGGCGACAAGAATCTCGCCCTCACGATCTCCGCGCTCGGGGCGCTCGCACTGCTCGTCTGGCAGCGGCGCGGCGACGGCGACGCCGTGCGGCGCGCCGTGCGCGGGGCGGTGGTGGAGGGGGGCGAGATCGTGCTCGTGATCGCCGCGGGGGGCGCACTCGGCGCCAGCCTGCGTCAGGCCGGCATGGCGGAACTGGCCGCCTCCGTCCTCCCGGGCGACACGCTCCTCCTGGTGCCGGTGGCGTTCCTCGTCACCTGCCTGGTGCGGGCCGCGCAGGGATCGGCGACCGTCGCGATGATCACCGCCGCGGGGATCGTGGGACCGATCGCGTTGTCCGCCGATCTGCCCTATCACCCGGTCTACGTGGCGCTGGCCATCGGCTGTGGATCGAAGCCGGGAATGTGGATGAACGACAGCGGATTCTGGGTGATCGCCCGGATGACGGGGATGACCGAGAGCGAGACGCTGCGGACGGCGAGCACCATGGTGGCCATCGAGGGGGTGGTCGGGCTCGCCACCACGATGGTGCTCGCGGCGGCGTGGCCCCTGGCGTGACCGCGTCGGGAAACCGGACCGGGCCGGGGTGACGGGAGGCTCGTCAGAGCAGCTCGGCGATCGGCCTTCCCCCGCCGTCGACGAGGTACTGCGGGCGTCCCTGGTTGTCGGTGAGGGTGACGGCGGCCGCGTCGATGCCCAGATGGTGGAAAAGGGTCGCGTAGACCTCGCCGAAGGTCACGGGACGCGCGACCGCCTCGGCGGCCTTCGCGTCGGTGGCCCCGATCACCTGGCCGTGGCGCCATCCGCCCCCGGCGAGGAAGGCCTGGTTGACCTGCGGCCAATGGTCGCGGCCGACGATGTCGCTGATCTTCGGCGTCCTGCCGAACTCCCCCCACACGACGACGGCACAGTCGTCGGAGAGGCCGCGCTCGTGGAGGTCCTCCACGAGGGCCGAGAGGGCCCGGTCGAAGACGGGGAAGTCCTCCGCCTCGCGCTTGAAGATCGAGTTGCCGGGGCCGCCATGCCAGTCCCACTTGGAGTAGTTCAGCGTCACGACGCGCACGCCCGCCTCGATCAACCGCCGTGCCACGAGCATGCTCTGCGGCACGCGCGGCGCTCCGTTCTCGTCCATGAACACCGTCGGGTCGCCCGTGCCGTAGCGCTCGACGACGCGCGGATCCTCGCGCGAGAGATCGAGGGCGTCGGCCACGCGCGTCGACGTCAGGAGCCCCACCGCCCGCTCCGTGAAGGCGTCCATGCCGCGCATCGACGACCCGGCGTCGAGATCCCGGCGCAGCCGGTCCACCTCCGCGAGGAGGCGGCGCCGGTCATGGAGACGGTCGAGCGTCACCCCCCGGAGCACGAGATCGTCGCGGCCGGCGCCCAAGGGGCTGAAGGGCGAATGCGCCGCCCCGGCGAACCCCGGCCCGGGCTCGTTGTAGGGCCCGTGCGTGCACGGATAGCAGAGGCTCACGAACGGAGGCGCCTGCGGCGTTGCGGGACCGAGGAGCCCGGAGACGACCGAGCCGAACTGCGGCCATCCCCCGGCGGGCTTCGCCTGGCGCGGATCGCGGCCGTGGAACACCTGCGCGGCGTCGTGATCGGCCTGGTTGCCGCCGATCGCGCGGAGGATCGTGTACTTGTCGGCGATCCTGGCCAGGTTCGGGAAGGCCTCGCAGATCTCGACGCCGGGGACGTTCGTGCGGATCGGCCGCCACGGGCCGGCGAACTCGCGCGGCGCGTCGGGCTTCAGGTCGAACATGTCCTGGTGGGGTGGCCCGCCCACGAGGTAGATCATGATCACCGATCGGGGACTCGACCCCTTCCCGGCGGCGGCCTCGGCGGCGAGGAGCGCGGGGAGCGACCAGGCCGATCCGGCGCCGCCGAGGGCGGCGAGCGCCCCGACGCGGAGCATGTCGCGTCTCGGGAGGCCGTCGCAGAAGCGGCCGGGCGACACCCGGGCCGGAATCGTGAGCATGGTGCGGTCCTCCCGCCGGGAGTCTACCCGGCCCGGGCGGCGGGGGGGAGGCGACCTGCGGCGGTCAGATCGCGTGCCGGACGAGCCTGCCGAGGGGCGTGCCCGAGGAGAGCTTGAGCGGCCGCCCCACCGGCGTGACCAGTTCGCGGGCGAAGTCGATGCCGACCGCGGCGAGCACGGTGGCGGCGAGGTCGGGGATCTCGACGGGGTCGGACGGGGCCCGCACCACCCCCTCCGGATCGGTGGCGCCGATCACCTGGCCGGCGGCGATCCCCGCGCCGCCGAGGAGGCAGGAGAAGCCGTGCGGCCAGTGGTCGCGGCCGTCGAGGGGATTGATCGACGGGGTCCGTCCGAACTCGCCCGTGACGAGGATCGTGGTGGACTGGAGGAGGTCGCGCTCCTCGAGGTCGAGGACCAGGGCCTCGAGCGCCGGGTCGAGCGCCGCGTCACGAGCGGCGTGACCGTCGAAGTTGGCGACGTGCGTGTCGAAGCCCCCCAGCGTCACCTCGACGCTGCGCACGCCCGCCTCGAGGAGCCTGCGGGCGACGAGGCACGACGCGCCGAAGTCACCCTCGCCGTAGCGGGCCCGCACGGCCTCCGGCTCGGAGTC
>CAZMOU010000132.1:12427-13418 GCA_964567835.1 uncultured Chitinophaga sp.
GAAGGCGTCGAGTTGCTCGGAGTCCATCAGCCGCAGCGCCTCCCCGACCACGTGCTCGTGGAGGGTGCGGCGCACCGCCTCGCTCCGGCCGCGCTCGAAGGAGCGCGTCATCGCGTCGAGCGCCTCGAGACGCCGTTCCTGGCGGTCGGCGTCCACGTGCGGCACGAGATTCTGCCCGCGGCCCCCGGGGTGGTAGACGCGGTAGGGGTCGAGTTCGGGCCCGAGATACCCGGCCCGGGAGGGGAACTCCGACGGGCCGAGCGACACGAACCGAGGAATGGCGAGGCCCGGCGCGGCGAGCTCGTGGGCCGCGATGGCGCCGAGGGCCGGATGGACGGCCGTGGGATCGGGCCGGTAGCCGGTCTTCACGGCATACTGCCCGCGCTCGTGGTCACCCTCCCTGGAAACGAGCGACCGGACCAGCGCGAAGCGGTCGAGCACCCCGGCCAGACGCGGATAGTCGGCGGCGATGCGAGCGCCGGGGATCCGGGTGTCGATCGCCGTGGTCGGCCCGCCGACGCGCGATCCGGGATGGGGATCGAACGTCTCGAGCTGGCTCGGCCCCCCCGCCAGCCACACGACCAGCAGCGATCGCGGCCGTTCGACGCCCCGCAGGTGCGCTGCCCGCGCGGCCAGCGGCGGCAGGGCGAAGGAGAGACCGACCCCCGCCGCGGCGGCGAGGACTCCGCGGCGCGTCGTGGTGGCGGTAGCGGGGCAGGGGAGGGGTGGCATGGCAAAGTGGGCTCCGCGGCGGCCGTCGACCGGCGGGAACCCTCGGCGTTCCCCCGGGCGACACGAGTGGAAAAAGGGCAGGGATGCCTTTTTCCACGGCGAACTAATGATTCCAGGAAAACTCCGGCGAGTTGACCAACACCCAGGACACGTCCTCGACCCCCCGCCCCTTCGTCGGCGCCGCGCCGAGGAGGGTCTCGAGAGCGGCCCGCTCCTCCGTCGTCGGGTGCCGCGTGAGGGCCACGAGAAAGGCCAGGTC
>CAZMOU010000133.1:0-13252 GCA_964567835.1 uncultured Chitinophaga sp.
CGCATCACCCGTGGCGGCCTCTCTCCATCCTACCGCCCCGTCGCCCCCGGCACCGACTGCTCCGCGTAGAGCAGCGGATTGAGCGGGTCGTCCATCACCTCGCCAACCTGCGTGGAGGGTGTCCAGGCGGCGTGGTCCGCACGCTGGTTGGCGTTCCGCGGCTCCGCCAAACGCATCTCGGCATCCATGTAGATCACCGTCTGCACGCGCCGCGGCGCCGTGGTCACGTTGGGACCGGCGCGGTGGAGCGTCCACCCGAGGTGGAACGACACGTCGCCGGCGGCGTAGGGTTCGGTCACCTCGACGATCCCCTCGGCGGCAATCGCCTCGCGGATCAGCCGTTCCGAGTCGTCGGAGATCTCCAGGTCACGGCCGATGCGGCGGAGGTGGCTTCCGCGGGCGAACGCCAGGGGTCCCTGCTCGAGCGGGACGGCGTGCAGCGGGATCCAGGCCGTCACGCACAGGCCGGTCGCCATCGGCCAGTACTGCTGGTCGGCGTGCCAGGGGGTGAAACCACCGCCCGGCTCCTTGAACAGCGCCTGATCGTGCCACATCCGCACACCACGTGTGCCGAGGAGTTCCGTCGCGATCCGCGCCAATCGCCGGCTGCAGCAGAAGCGCCGTGCATCCGGATCCTCACGCCAGAGATTGAACACCTGGATGAACGCCTTGCCGTAGGTGTCGCGCGACTCCATCGGCACGCCGGCGAGCGGATTCCTCGCCTCGACGATCGACGTGACGACCCCGTCGATCCAGGCGAGCGTCGCGGCGGAGAAGACCCCCTGGATCTTCACGTAGCCATCCTCACGGAAACGCGTGCGGACGGCGGCGTCGACGGGGAAGGGGGCGTCGAGTTCGGCGGCGACGGCGGCCGGTATCGCGGTCACGGAGGGCCTCGGCGGCGGGTGGGGGGACGACCGCGGGGTCAGGCTTTTTTCAGCCCCGCGAGTTCGGCGTGGGCGGCTGCGAGTTCCTTCTCCAGCCGCGGCGCCTCCGTCGGGTCGTCGGGCTGCTTCTTGGCGGCGGCGAGCAGTTGCTGCAGCTTGGCGATCCGCTGCTGCAGCACCTCCATCCGCTTCTTGTCCTTCTTGTCCATCGGCGCGGCTCCGGGAGGGTGCGTGGTCGATCAGTTGCCGGCCGGCGCCGCATCGGCCCCCGGTTCCGGATTCCCCTCGTCGGGTGGAGCGGCCTCGGGCGCGGCCGGGGACGCCTCGACGGTCGTCGGCGGCGCCGCGTCGGCACCCGGCTCCGGGGTGCCCTCGTCGGGCGGGGACGCGTCGCCGCCCCGGGGGCCGCGTCCGCGGCCGAAGCCGCCCCCGCCGAAGCCTGCCCCGCCGAAGCCGCCGCCGCCGCCGAAGTCTTCATCCATCATCGCGCCGCCGCCGAAGCCGCCACGGCCTCCACCCCCCTCCTCGCCGCCGCCCCCGAGCCGTTCGCCGTTGTCGTCGGGCCGGGCGACGGTGTTGGGACCGGTGTGCATCTGGCGCAGGGCGCCGGAGAGGATGACGACGGCCAGCGCCGCCCCGATCGTGATCGTGAGCCATTTGCGACGGTCGTCACGGGCCCACTGCGTCGACTCGCCGCGGCCGATCAGGGCACTGGCGAGGTAGAAGACGACGCAGGCGAAGAGGATCTTCGTCCCCATGTAGGCGTGGTAGCCGTGGAACCGCATCCACGCCCGGCCGTTCCCCCCCCAGGCCTCGGCGCTCGCCCGTTGGATCGTGAGCAGGTAGTTGGCCAGGCCGGTGACGAGGAGCACCGTGATCGCCCCGATCACCCACTTGAGCCACGCGCGGCGGATACCCTCGTGGATCCGGTCGCGCGTCTCCTCGTCCACGTCCTCGAGCGCCGGCAGGAGGGCGAAGCGCGAGAAGAGCAATCCGCCGAACGCGGCGATCGCGGCGAGGACATGGCCCCAGCGGAGGAGGAGGCCGAGCGGCTCCTGGAACTGCCTGACGAGATCTTCCATGGGAGTCCTTTCGGGCGCGGCGTGCGGGGGGCTGGGGAGCGGTGGCGGAGAGGGGTGATTCCCGGCAGAATCGTACCGCGGCGACGCGCGGCGGGGAAAGCCGACGCGTCCTGCCCGCGGAGTCATCCATGGACGACCTCATCCTCCCCGGCAGCGTGCCCCACGAACGCTGGATGCGCCTGGCCCTCGAGGAGGCCAGGGCCGCCGAGGCCGAGGACGAGGTGCCGGTGGGGGCGGTCGTGGTGGCGTCGGGACGGATCGTCGCCTCGGCACACAACCAGCGCGAGCAACTCGCGGATCCCACCGCCCACGCCGAGATGATCGCCCTCACCCAGGCGGCGGCGGCACTGGGGTCGTGGCGGCTCGAGCGGTGCACGCTGTACGTCACGCTCGAGCCCTGCCCGATGTGCGCGGGCGCCATCCTCCAGGCCAGGGTGCCCGTGGTGGTGTGGGGGGCGCCGGATCCGAAGGCCGGGGCGGTGGAATCGCTCTACCGGCTTTTCGAGGATCCGCGCCTCAATCACCGCGTGGATCACGTGGGCGGGATCCTCGCCGACGACTGCGGCCGGATCCTCTCCGAGTTCTTCCGGCGCAAACGGGCGAAGGGGTGAGGGCGGGGCCGCCCGCCCGCGATCAGACGCGTTCGCCGATCGGCACGAAGTCGCGGAGCGTCTCGCCGGTGTAGACCTGCCGGGGACGGCAGATCTTCTTGGTGGGCGAGTGGTGCATCTCGATCCAATGGGCGATCCACCCGGGCAACCGTCCCATGGCGAAGAGCACCGTGAACATCTGCACCGGGATGCCCATCGCCCGGTAGATCACCCCGGAGTAGAAGTCGACGTTCGGATAGAGCTTCCGTTCCACGAAGTACTCGTCCGCCAGCGCCACTTCCTCGAGTTGTTGGGCGATGTCGAAGATCGGGTCGTGGCGTGAGATCTTGGCCAGGAGCCGGTCGCAGGTGGCCTTGATGAGACGGGCGCGGGGGTCGTAGTTCTTGTAGACCCGGTGCCCGAAACCCATGAGGCGGAAGCCGGAGTCCTTCTTCTTCGCCAGGTCGACGTACTTCTTCACGTTGCCGCCGTCGGCGACGATCCGCTCGAGCATCTCCACACAGGCCTGGTTGGCCCCGCCGTGCAGCGGGCCCCACAGGGCGCTGATCCCGGCCGAGATGCTGGCGAAGAGGTTGGCGTCGCTCGACCCCACCATCCGCACCGTCGAGGTGGAGCAGTTCTGCTCGTGGTCGGCGTGGACGATGAGGAGCATGTCGAGGGCGTCGGCGAAGTCGGGATCGACGTGGTATTCCTCGCACGGCACCGCGAACATCATCTGCAGGAAGTTCTCGCAGTAGTTGAGGTCGTTCCGCGGGTAGATGAGAGGCTGGCCGATCGACTTCTTGTGGGCGTAGGCGGCGATGGTGGGGAGCTTGGCGAGGAGCCTGTGGACGCTCACCTCCACCTGCCGCGGGTCACGGACGTCGAGCGAATCCTGGTAGAAGGTGGAGAGGGCCCCGACCACGCTCCCCAGCGTGGCCATGGGGTGGGCGTCACGCGGGAAGCCGCCGTAGAAGGCGCGCATGTCCTCGTGGATCATCGTGTGGTGGGAAAGCGAGCGGCGGAACGTCTCCAGCTCGTCCGCCGTGGGGAGCTTGCCGTAGATCAGCAGGTAGCTCACCTCGACGAAGTCGCACTTCTCGGCCAGCACCTCGATGGGATACCCGCGATAGCGGAGGATCCCCTTCTCGCCGTCGAGGAAGGTGATCGAGCTGGTGGTCGAGCCGGTGTTGACGTAGCCCTCGTCGAGCGTGATCGCGCCGGACTGGGCGCGGAGCTTGGCGATGTCGAGGGCCCGCTCGTTCTCGGTGCCGACGACGAGGGGAAGTTCGATCGTCTTGCCGTCGATCTCCAGCTTGGCCACCCCTCCGGAGCGGGTCCCGGGACCGGCGGGGGAGGGGGACGCGGCGGGCTTCGGGGCGGAGTCGCTCATGGATGGTGTTCCGGGGGCGCCGCGGCGTGCGGGCAGGCACGCGGACCGCGAGGGCGGCGTGGCGAGGCGGAGTTTATCCCGCCGGTGGAGGAGCGGCAAACGGCCGCCGCGCCGCGGCCCGCCGGCATCGCGGCGGCTATCTCCGCGCGCCCGCGGCGCTGGTCGCGCCGTCGGCGGCACGCCCCGGGGCCAGCTCGGCGGAGGCGGTCTTCACCCCCGCCGACTCCTCGTCGAAGATCGTCCACACGGGCGTCCGCTCGCGGAGTTTGGCGAGGTAGTCGTCCATCTCCTTCTTGCGGCGTTCGAGGGTGAGCTGTTCCTTGATCCCCACCTGGGCCTCGATGAACGGCACACGGCCGGCATCGACGCGCTCCACCACCCGGACGATGTGGAGCACGCCCGGTTCCTCGAGGATCGTGCTCAGCTGCCCCACCGGCAGCCGGAACACCGCCTCGTCGACGACCTTCGACACCAGGCTCCCCTTCGTCGTCCAGTCGTAGGTGCCGCCGCGCGAGGCGGCGGGCCCCTCCGATCGTGCCCGGGCCACGTCGGCGAAGGCCTGCCCCTCGAGGACGTCGTTACCCATCGCGGCGAGCATGTTCCAGGCTTCGTCGCGGGTCCGGGAGGCGCCGTACCGCACCGTGAGCTGCTCGAAGCGGGCCTTGGCGGGGAAGTCGTATTCGGAGAGGTGGTTCTGGTACCAGGCGATCATGTCGGCGTGCGGGATCTCGGCGTCGGTGTTCACCTTCTGCTGCACCCACTGCTGCGCCAGCGCCCGCTCGAAGAACATCTTCCGCACGCGGTCGAGCGACTGGCCGCGGGAACGCAGCAGGGCGTCGTACTCGGCCGGCGAGTCGAGTCCGGCCTGGCGCACCATCTGGGGGAGTTGCTGGGCGTCGAACGCCTCGTTGACCTTCTTGCGGATCTCCGGGATACGTTCCTCGGGGATCGTTCGACAGGCGTCGACGTAGACCACCATCGAGTCGACGTGCTGCGGGAGCACCTGCCGGCAGATCTGCCGGCGCAGCTCGCGCACCTGCTCGGGCTTCATGCCGGGTGTCACCTTCGCCAGCCACTCGAGCGCCGTGGGGGTGAGCAGATCCCCCTCGAGCACCACTTCCGGACCGACGCGGGCCACCACGGTGGTGCTGTCGAAGGAATCGCCCGTGGCGTCGTCGTCCCCCGCCGGCACGGCGAACGCCGTCAGCGCCACCCCGGCGCCGTCGGGCACGTCGTGGCCGGAGGCATGCACCGGCGCCTGGTCCGCCCCGCCGACGGGGTCGAGCGGGTCGCCGGGGCGTGTGCGGATGCTCGAGAGGACGTGATTGTCGCCGCTCGGCCCCCGTTTCCTCCCCCCGGCCCACCCCTCGGGACGGGACACCGGCCTTGGCACGGTCGGGGTGGCGTCGAGTGCCGTGGTCGATCGGGGACCGCTGGTGGAGATCGGGGCTTCGGTCGCCCCGGCAGCCTGCTCGTCGAACTGCTGCGCGAGTCGCTGCGCCGCGGCGGGGAGGGGCGCCAGTCCGACGGCGAGCCAGACCGCCGAGACCACGAACCGGCAGGCGGGGATGGGGTGGATGGAACGCGGCGGCATCGGTGTCTCCGGCCACCGCTGGCGGCGGTGGCTTCAGTCGCGGCCGCCCGGGTCGGGCTTCCGTCGCCGCCCGATCCGCCCGGCCAGGGGCGGTCGATCGGGTGGCGCCGCCCCAGCCGACGGCGTCGGCTCGCGCGGTGCCGCACCCGGGGCGGTGCGCGGAGTGGTAGAAGGCTTCGTCTCCCGCCGCAAGACCACCGCGAGCGCGGCGATGAGACTGTCGGGCGTCCCGAGAACCGAGGGATCGAGGGGAAGATAGGCGGTCGTGTCGTCCACGAGTCGGAGCCGGCCGGCGGCCCCCTTCCCCGATTCCTTGAGCGACCGCATCCGCCGTGGGTCGTGGTGGCGGATCACCGCCATCCTCGATTCCACCCCCAGGAAGTCGACCCCGGCCGCCTGGGCCACCACGCGCAGCCTCGCCTTGGCCAGAAGCCTGCCGACCGGGTCGGGATGCGGTCCGAAGCGGTCGGCGAGTTCCGCGCCCAGGTCGTCGATCTGGCCCTCGGTGGCGGCCCGGGAGAGCCGCCGATAGAGGTCGAGCTTCGCGCGCAGGTCGGGGACGTACTCCCGTGGGATCCAGGAGTCGCCGGGGAGATCGAGGGTCGCCGTCGGCGGCTCGGCCGAAGGCATCCGCTTCAAGCCCCGGACCGCCTGCTCCAGGAGGCGGCAGTAGAGCTCGTAGCCGACGGTGGCGATGTGGCCGCTCTGCTGGGTGCCGAGGAGGTTGCCGGCGCCGCGGATCTCGAGGTCGCGCATCGCCAGGGAGAACCCCGCCCCCATGCTGGAGAACTCCTGGATCGCCCGCAGCCGGCGGGCGGCGGTGGGGGTGAGCCGCGAGGCTTCGTCGACGAGCATGTAGCAGTAGGCACGGTGGTGCGACCGGCCCACCCGACCACGCAGCTGGTGGAGATCGGCGAGGCCGTAGCGGTCGGCCTCGTCCACGAAGATCGTGTTGGCGTTGGGGATGTCGAGACCGCTCTCCACGATCGTCGTGGCGAGGAGGATCTGCGTGCGACCGGAGATGAAGTCGACCATCACGTCCTCGAGTTCGGTCTCCGACAACCGGCCATGGCCGATGCCGATGCGGGCGTCCGGCACGAGCTGGTTGATGCGGTGGGCCACGAGACGGATGTCGGTGATCCGATTGTGGACGAAGAACACCTGCCCTCCGCGGGCGAGTTCGCGGTCGATGGCGTGGCGCACGAGCGTCGGATCCCAGCGGGTGACGCGCGTCTCCACGGCGATCCGGTTGGACGGCGGCGTGGCGAGGCTCGAGATGTCGCGGATCCCGAGCATCGACATGTGGAGCGTGCGCGGGATCGGGGTGGCCGTCATCGTGAGCACGTCGATGCTCGCCCGCAGCGCCTTGAGCCGCTCCTTGACGTCGACGCCGAAGCGCTGCTCCTCGTCGACGATGAGCAGTCCGAGGTTGGCGAAGGCGATGTCGGCCTGCGCCAGCCGGTGCGTGCCGACGACGACGTCGACGGTGCCACGGGCGAGTCCTTCGAGCGTCTCGCGTTCCTCGGCGGGCGAGCAGAATCGCGACAGGGCGCGGACCGTGAAGGGAAACTCGGAGAACCGGGCGGCGAAGCTGCGCCGGTGCTGCTCGCAGAGCACGGTGGTGGGAACGAGCACCGCGACCTGGAATCCCGCCTCGACCGCCTTGAACGCCGCCCGCATCGCCATCTCGGTCTTGCCGAAGCCGACGTCGCCGCAGAGGAGACGGTCCATGGGCCGCGGCCGCTCCATGTCCGCACGGATCGCCGCGGCCGCCGAGATCTGGTCGGGCGTCGGGTCGAACGGGAACGAATCGGCGAACTGCCGCTGCCAGGGCGTGTCGGGCGGGAACGCGATCCCCGGCCGGCTCTCGCGCCGTGCCTGGAGCTGGATCATCTCGGCGGCCATGTCGGCGATCGCGTCGCGCACCGCCTGCTTCTGCTTCTCCCACGTCTTCCCGCCCACCTTGGCGAGCTTCGGCGCCGACTTCGTGCCCCCCACGTACTTCTGCACCAGCTCGATGCAGGAGGCGGGCACGAAGATCCGCGTCGCCTCGGCGAACTCGATCTCCAGGAACTCCTCCGTCCGCCCCTCCTTCTCGAGGAGGCGCAGGCCCCGGTAGCGCCCGATGCCGTGGGCCACGTGGACGACGTGGTCCCCTTCGTGGAGATCGAGGAAGGTGTCGATGGCCCGCGAGAGCCGCTGGCGCGGCGCCCGGGCGGAGACGTCCTCGCGGCGGAAGAGCTCCGCGCTCGACACGAGCACCAGCTTCTCCGGCACGAGGCGGAAGCCCGCCGAGAGATGGCCGCGGGCGAAGGAGAGGCGGCCGTCCCGCGCGGGGGCGCTGGCGGAGAGGAGCTCCGCGAGGCGCGTCTCCTCCGCATCCGACGGGCACACCACCCACACCTCCTGGTCGCGGCCCACCGTCTCGAGTTCGTCGCGCACGCGGTCGAGCACGCCCGTGAAGCGTTCCACGCTCTCCACCGCGAGCGTCGCGGTCGCCTCCAGGCTCGAGCTGGCCACCGCGGCGAGGGTCACGCTGGGGAAGCGGTAGATCCTCCGGAACACCTCCTCCGGGGTCGAGAGCCCGGCGTCGGCGCCGAGCCGCTCGAAACAGCGTCGTCCCTCGTCTGCGAGCTCGCCCGGCTCGACGAGCCCCCACCACGAACCGGCCGGGAGGATGTCCGCCAGCTGCACGCGCCTCCCCGGCGTGTCGCCGGCGGCGAGGGCGGTGAGGTCGATCGCCTCGAGCGACGCCACGCTCCGTTGCGAGACGATGTCGAAGGCGCGCAGCGACTCGATCTCGTCGCCGTCGAGTTCGACGCGCACCGGCCTGTCCCAGTCGAGGGCGAAGAGATCGACGATGCCGCCGCGGCGCGCGAACGTCCCCGGCGATTCGAGCGCGTCGACCGCCCTCCAGCCGCGGCCGCCGAGCCAGTCGGAGAGCTCCTGGGGGTCGAGTCGGCCCCCCACGGTGAGCGTGCGCGTGCTGGCTTCGATCGTGCGCGGGTCGGAGAGCGGCGCGAGCAGCGCCTGGATCGACGTGACGACGATCCGCGGCCGCGCCCTCTCCGGGCCAGCCAGCCGTTTCACGAACGCCAGCCGTGCGGCGGCGGCGGGATCGTCGGCTGGCGACTCCCCCTCGATGGCGAACGACTCGAGCGCCGGCAGCAGGGCCACCGGCAGCGTGGTGAAGAGGTCGAGGTCGTCGACGAAGACCTCGGCATCCACGGCGTGGGGGAGGACGACGACGAGGATCCCGTCACCCACCTCACGGGCCAGCGCCGCCGTCACGAGCGCGGAGCTCGATCCCCAGGTTCCGCCCACGGTGGCGCCGTGACCTCCGCGGAGGCTGGCGACGACGTCGGCGAACCCGCCATGCGACGAGAGTGTGGCGGCCAGACCGGCCAGCCGCGGTGGCGGTCCGGAAGGGGTCGGCCGTGATCCGGGAGACGGGGGCACGGATGCAGTGTAGTCGCCGCGGACCGCGGAACGCGGCGGGTCATCCGCCGTTCCGCCGCCAGCCCCGCACCGTCGCGATCGGCCCGCCGCCACGGCCGACGGTCAGCGTGCGGTCTGCCGACCGGCGAACCGGGCGTCCGAAAGGTCGCCGGCGAACGAGGTGCCGGTTGCGGAAGCGCGGTCGGGGTTCCGCGAGGACATGGCGACGATCCGCTCGCGCGTGCGGAGGTCGGTCTCGGTGGCGGGCAGGAACGTCACGGCGGTGGCACTCGCGATCGCGAGGAACACCGACAGCGCGAGGGGGACGTGCCGTCCTGCGGAGGGAGCGTCGTGCATCTCGATCACCTTCGTTCGGGCAAATGATTTGTCACGAACAAGCCGTCCGAACCGAGCGCCGCCATTCGCTCCTTCCTTTCGGACCGGCCGCCATGATGCCCGCTCTTTCCGCTCCGTGGTGTTTCCCTTCGGGATTGCAAGCCGGGCCGTGTGGACGGGAGCCGTCGGCGCTTCGGGCTCGCTCGCCGGGGGCGTCATCCACGACCGTTCCGCGGCGGATACCCACGGAAAAGCCGAGGCTTTTCCGGGGTGTCTGCCGCCGCATCCAGTGGCGGATCAACGCCGCCAACGGCGTGCTAAACTGCCCGGCTTTCGAAAACGTCATCCTCCGCGCCCCCGCACGCCGAAGCCTTTCCCGGCACACCAGTCGCCGGGTCCGGTGGTCGAGGCTCCGGGATGCCCCGTGCGGCTCCACCGGCGGAGGATCGACAGCGTCCAGCGAAGAGGCGTCCTTGAACCGAGAATCCCTGCACCACGAGCCGTCGAGCCGCCAACCCCTCGGCCGAGATTCCCTGAACGCGATTCCCCCGAACAGCGACGGCCCGACACGGGAGTCGACGAAAGCCCCCGCATCCCCGTCACCACGCCTTGGGCCTTCGGCTCACCCGGCGAGGATCGTCGGCGGACCGGCGAGGGACGAATCCGGCGCGGCCCATTCACCCTCCATTCCGGGGTTGAGCGGGATGGTGGCGGTGGCGCGCGGGGGTTCCGGGGTGATCTACCGCGCGACGAACACCGTCACCGGCGGCGACGTGGCGGTGAAGGTGGTGCCCGAGTCCGCCGCTGCCTCGCGGTCGGCCCGCTCCCGGGCATGGCGCGAGGCGGGGATCCTCTCGGCGCTGCGGCATCCGAACATCGTCCGACTCGAGTCGTTCGGCAGGCTGCCGTCGCGCCCGGATCGGCCCGGGGGACAGCCCTACATCGTGATGGAGTGGATCCCCGGCGACACGCTCCAGCGCCGGCACGGTTCCCGGGCGCTGCCGGTGCACGAGGCGGTGCGCATCGTCCGCGATCTCTCGCGCGCGGTGGCCGCGGTGCACGCGATCGGCGTCGTCCACCGCGACGTCAAGCCGGCGAACGTCCTCCTCGCTCCGGGCCAGGGGGCCGTGGTCCCCAAACTCATCGACTTCGGTCTCGCGCGGCGCGCCCATCGGGACGAGCGTTCCCCTCCGTCGGGCAGCTTCGTCGGCACGCCCGGCTTCATGGCCCCTGAGCAGGCGGCGGGCGACGGTCCGCTCGGCCCCACCCCGTCCACCGACATCCACGGACTCGGCGCCACGCTCTATTACCTGCTCTACGGCCGGCCGCCGTACGGGGGGAGGACGACGGCCGAATCCTTCGCCCGCTCCGCCACCGGCGCCGTCGCCTGGACTCCGGTTCCCGGTCGGCGGATCCCTCCGCCACTGCGCGCCATCCTCGCGACCTGCCTCGAGCGGTCGCCGGCGCGGCGCTACGCGTCGGCCGAGGCGCTCGCCGACGAACTCTCCCGGTATCTCGAGGGGCGGGCGCCGCGGGTTCGGCGGGGGCCGTGGACGGTGCCGTTCGCGCTCCAGGCGCCGTCGCCGCGGACCAGGGCGCTCGTCATGATCCTCCCGGCGGCGCTCGCGCTCGCCCTGTTCGCCGGCCTGCGGTGGCATGCCTCGACGCAGGCAGTGGCCCACGTCCGGGCGGCGGCGGCCCACCGTGTCTCGATCGACAAGCTCTCCGGCCTGACCGACGAATCGGTGCGGAGGATCATCGCACGCGGACCGGCCTTCGACGCCGCCGACCTCGCCTACCTGCGGCGCGTCCGCGGGCTCTACCGCGACTGGGCGATCGAGGGTGACCGGCGCACCGCGCTCGTCACGCGCATCGAGGGCCTGCGCCGTCTGGCCGGCATCTTCGGCACGCTCCAGCAGGTGGACGACGCCCGCGACTGCTATCGCGGGGCACTCGCCGACTGCGACGCCCTCCGCCTGACGGCGCCGGAGGGCGACGAGGCGGATCGCGCCCGGTTCGAGGTGCTCCGGGATGAGGCGCGCCTTCTCCTCGACGTCGGCCGCGCCGCCGAGGCCGAGGCGGCACTGCGCCGGGCGCTCGGGATCGCGTCCGCGTGGCAGATCGGGGTGTCGGCGTCGCGCGATCGATGCTGGCCGACGGCGATGATGGATCTCGCCGTGGCCGTCTCCCGACAGAACCGGCAGGCGGAATCGGAGCGGATCACGGACGACGCGCTCCTGCGGTGGATCGACGTGCGCCGGGCCTGGCCCGACGATCATCTGGTCGCGCTCGACGAGTTGTCGTCGCTCCACGCCGCCGGCGCGGTCTCGACCCCTGCCGCCGCCGTCGACCTGCGGCGCGCCCGCCTCGATGTCCTCGTGGCACGGGCCGAGGAGGCGAAGCGCCGCTTCCCCGCGCACGTGGTCGCGTTCACGCGCGTCCAGATCCTCGGTTTGGCGGCCGGTGCCGACCTCCAGGGGGAGACGGGGGACCACGAGGCGGCGCTTTCCACGTCGCTGCGGCTGGAGACGCTCGCCCGTCAGATGCGTGGGGCGGACGGGGAGGATGGCTTCTTCAGGGACGAGGAGATCGAAGCGGCGATCCGGGTGGCGAAAGCCACGACGGCGCTCGGTCGGCCGGACGAGTCGGCGGAGCGGATGGACGAGGCGGTGCGCATGGCCCGTCGCACCGTGGCCGCGGAGCCGGTGGTCATGCGGCACGTCTTCCGGCTGGCCAAGGCACTCCAGGCCCGCGGCTTCCTCCACGATCGCGCGGGACGCCCGGCGGAGGCGATCGAGGACCTCCGCGAGATCGTCGCCACGCTCCGACCGTGGGTCGACGGGGGGACGCCGCGCGACCTGATCCGGGAAGTCGCCTCCGGCGCCCATGCCGAGATCGCCAGGCTGCGGTTCGCCGCCCTGGGCGACCCGGCCGGTGCGGTCGACGAGTTGCACAAGGCGATGGGGCTCGTGCCGGCGGAAACCCGGCCCGACCGCATGCTCTATCTCGCCAAGGCCGCGTTCGCCGCAGGCGACCGGGAGACGGCCCTCGGGGCCGCCGGCGCCGTCGAGGGCGATCCGCGGGTGGGTGCCGCGGCACGAGACCTGATCGAGGCCATCGGCCGCTCGTCCCGGTCGGCGGTGGACGGCGGCGGCTGAGCCCCCGTCGCCCGGAACGCCTCCGCGGGCTTCCGTCGGGCAGCGGGACGGTCGATTGACCGTCGCGCCCGTCGAGTGTTCAATCCGGCGTCCGGCGGCGGAGGAATCGCCCCGCGGACCCTCGACACACCGGGCGGACGGGAAGGAACTCGCGCACGTGACCAGGCACATCTTCGTCACCGGCGGCGTCGTCAGCTCGCTCGGCAAGGGATTGACGAGCGCTTCGATCGGCATGCTGCTCGAGTCCCGCGGCCTCACCGTGCGGATGCAGAAGCTCGATCCCTACATCAACGTCGATCCGGGGACGATGAGCCCCTACCAGCACGGCGAGGTGTACGTCCTCGACGACGGCAGCGAGACCGATCTCGACCTGGGCCACTACGAGCGTTTCACCTCCACCGCCCTGACGCGCGAGAGCAACTACACCACCGGCCAGATCTACCTCTCCGTCATCGACAAGGAACGGCGCGGCGAGTTCCTCGGCAAGACCGTCCAGGTGATCCCCCACATCACCAACGAGATCAAGCAGAAGATCCTCGATCTCGCCTCCCCCGGCACCGACATCGTGATCACCGAGATCGGCGGCACCGTGGGCGACATCGAGAGCCTGCCGTTCCTCGAGGCCATCCGGCAGATCCCCCTCGAGGCCGGCCGGGAGAACTGCATGTTCATCCATCTGACGCTCGTGCCCTATCTGAAGGCGGCCGGCGAGCTGAAGACCAAGCCCACGCAGCACTCGGTGGGCCTGCTGCGGCAGATCGGCATCCAGCCCGA
>CAZMOU010000134.1:0-13233 GCA_964567835.1 uncultured Chitinophaga sp.
CCGCGACGCGGGGTGATGAGACCGAGGATCACGTCCACCAGCGTGCTCTCCCCCGCGCCGCCCCCGCCGATGATGCCGACCGACGTCCCGGGACGGATCGTGAACGACACCCCCTCGAGCGCGTCACGATCGGCGCCGGGATACCGGCAGGTGACGTCCTCGACGGCGATCGACCGCTCGAAGTGCATCGGCTGCGAGGCGGGGCGGTCGACCAGGGGACGGGGTTGGAGTCCGAGTTCGGAATGGATGACGTCGATGTGGGCCTGGCTGAACCGCAGAGCCTGGGCCGCCTGGGCCAGCCGGTTGATCGAGGGGAGCATCTTGAACGACGCCGCCGCGAAGAGCCCGAGCGTGGGGATCATGGCCTGCGGATCGAGCCCCTGCAGGTGGAGCACGACCGTCAGCACGCAGAGGGATCCGATCGCCAGGATCTCGTACCACACCCGCGGGATCGCGCCGACGAAGGACTGCCGGGTGAGGAACTGGACGAACTTGTTGCGATGGGTGACGAAGGGCTCGATGAACCCGCGCTCGCAGCCGTAGACGATCACGTCCTTGACGCCGTTGAGTCCCTGCATCAGGTGCTGGTACCCCAGCGCGTTGTGCTTGTGGGACATCGCCCCCCAGCGCACGAGCCGCTTGCGGGTGATGCGGTCGAGAACCATGGTGGCCACCGCCGCGAGGATCCCGACCGTGATCGCCCCGACCGGGGCGAACCAGACGAGCGTGGCCATGATGCCGAGGACGGCGAGGACCTCCGCCAGGGCGCCGAGGAGGGCGGTGACGGCGCCGCACATCGGGGTGACGTCGGTGATCGTGCGGATCAGGGTGGCGGAGTTGCGCTGCAGATGGAAGGTCCAGGGCTGGCCGAGATAGACCGTGAAGAGACGCTCGGCGAGCCGGTTTTGCAATTGTTCGGTGAACTTGAGCTGACGCCAGGTCGCGAAGAGGACGAACGCCGCCTTGAACACGTACAGCCCGAGCAGGGCACCGAGCCCACAGAGGAGCATGGTCGAACGGTCGGCGGTGGCGATCCAGGCGAGCGACTCGGGGAGGTGGCGGAAGATCGCGGTGTCGGTCCCGCCGGTCATCAGCGTCAGTCCCGGCACCACCAGTCCGAGGCCGACCATCTCCAGCACCATGCTGACGATCATCAGCAAGACGAGGCCGCCCGCCGCCGCCTTCTCGCGCGGCTCGAGGATCGACCAGAGTTTCGCGATCGTCTTCATCGTTCGGACGGGGGCTCCGTGACGGGAGGGGCGACGGTCGCACCGTCTTCGCCGCGCCACCCGAGCCGGTCGTGAGGAGGTTTCACCGGCGTTCCAAATCGACGTCCTCGAGTTCGGCCGAGACGCCCTGGTTGAGGAATCGCACCGCCACGAGCAGCCGTTGCTTGCCCCGCCTCTCCACCACGGTGCCCTCGAGCCCCCGGAGAGGACCGGTCCGGACCCGCACCGCATGCCCGGCGGAGAGGCGGGCCTCCGGGGTCAGCGGCACGCCGGCGTCGATCATCCGCTTGATGGCGTGCAGGTCGGCGACCAGCGCCGCCCCCTCGGCGATCGGCAGCCAGCGGGCCACCGTGTTGGTCGCCAGGGCCGTCCGCCGCTGGTCGTCGTCGAGTTTCGAAAACACGTAGCCGGGGAAGAGCGGCACGAACGACTCCCGCGTGCGTCCCGCCGCCGACTTGAGCCGTCGCCTCACCAGCGGCGCGTAGAAGGGGATCGCCACCGCGGCGAGCTTCCGCATCAAATCCTTCTCCCGCCGGGCGAGCGTGTAGAACGCGACCCAACCGGCATCCTCCCGACCCGCGCCGGACCCGGGCTCGAGCAGATCGTCCGGGAACAAATCCCTCTGACGGGGGAGGAGAGGCATCGGGTCGTCCGAGCGCGGACTCCGTTCCCGTGGGTGGCAAGGCGACTTGCTGCCCGGAAGGTGTGGAAGTGTTTGTTTGGATTGGATTTACGACGCGGATTGGCCGCTCGCCATGTCGCTGCGGCAGCACGTTGGAAGAT
Organism: uncultured Chitinophaga sp.; assembly: GCA_964567835.1. Taxonomy (GTDB): domain Bacteria; phylum Planctomycetota; class Planctomycetia; order Pirellulales; family UBA1268; genus QWOP01. The sequence continues at coordinate 2,013 of CAZMOU010000134.1, forward strand.
ACACCCGGGAAAACTGCGGTCGCAAGGAATCGACGGAAAACCGCCAAATCAGCGGTGGATCGGCGCCGCGTGTCCCCACGACCGGGGGGACACGTCCCTGCCGTCGCGCGCGACCGGCCCGAGGCGGGGCGGAGGCGTCAGCGCCGCTGGGCGCGGCGCGTCCCCGAAGATGGGGTGGTGGCGACCTTCGCCGGCGCCGCGGCACGTGCCGTCGCCGGCGGCTGCTCCCCCACCGAGATCGCCAGCCATCCGTCGGTGGCGGCGGCCTGGAGCACCTTGAGATCGGCCAGCTTCGGATCGGTGACGAACGCCTCCGGCAGGAGCGGCAGCGGACGTTCCTTGGGGAAGATCTTCCCGAAGACCGCGCGGAGGGCGATCTCCGCCCGGCCCTGTCTGCCGGGGCCGCCGATGTGCACCGGCCCCTCGCGTTCGAGGAACAGCTGCGGGTCCGCCGCCTTCGGGCGGTAGGTGACGCTCGCCACGATGTCGCGCCACTCGCGGCGGCCGCTCTCGAGCGACTCGAGCGCCACGCGCACGTGCACGAGGCCGTCGCGGTACTGCACGCGGAGCGGCTGGTGCGACGCGAATCCGACGACGACGTCCTCCGGCAGATCCTCCGGCGTGCGCGGCTCGACCCCGGCGCGCTGGCAGAGGATGCCCACGAGCTCCTCGAGCGGGACGCGACGCCCGGCGAGATCGAGGCGTTCCAGGGCGTTGTTGACCGCCGATTCGTGGACCTGCACGGAGAGCATCGAGCCGACCGGGGCCCGGGGACGCGGGGTGAAGGCGGCGAGTTGGTCCTCCGCCGCCAGCCGCAGCCGCGCCATGGCGATCCCGCCCGACGTCTCCAGGTTCACCGGAGTCGGGTCGAGTCCGAGGCGCAGGAGGGGCCCCCAGGCCTGCGTGCGCACCCGCTCCGCCGCCTCGAGCAGGCGCGGCTCCACCTGCTGGTCCACCTCGCGGCAGGCGCGGGAGACGATCTTGTCGATCACCTCCCGATTCGCCTCGGGGAGATTCTCGTCGTGCTGGTTGCGGGCGATGCCGCGCACCAGGGAGCGCATGATCGGCACGCCGTCGAAGCTCGTCTGGATGTCGGCGAGCTGCGAGCGCGACGCCGCGGCGCCGCTCGAGCGTCCGAGGGACAGTCCCTGGCCGTCGACCGTGAGCGGCTTGCGGACGGTGAACGACGAGTTGCCGCGCGACACCAGCGCCACCGGGCCCGTCTCCGTCACCGTGCGCGACGCCACCTGCCCGCGCACCTCGAGGAGCACCGAGATCCCGTCGCTGTCGGGGGTGAAGCGCACCGCCGTGCTCTGCGCCACCCTGCTCGTGCCCCGCACCTGGCGCCCGAGGACGGTGTCGACGACCGGGGCAGAGGTGATCTGCGTGGGGGGGAGCACGCGCTCGACGAACTTCTGGTGGACGGCGACCCGGACGTTGGCGGCCGCGTAGTGTTCCCGCACCACCCCCGCGAGCGCCGCGGCGGCGGGGCCGGCCTCGTCGAGCGCCGCCAGCGTGGCGACGATCGCCGCGCCTTCGGCGGGGGTCGGCGCCGCCTCGTAGCGTTCGAGCCGCTCGAGCAGGCGGTGGATGGCGTCGGTGGTGTCGGCGGACGGGGACGCCTCCGGGGAGCCGATGGCGAGCGCGTCGGCCGCGGACTTCCACACCACCACCCGGCGCTGGGCGGCGAGCACCACCCGGCGGAGCGTCGCCGCCTCGTTGGCCTCCGCCTTCGCGGAGGAGAGGTCGGCGAGCGTCAACCCGGCGGCGATGCCGTCGTGCAACGCCTGCAGCGCCCCTGCGGCCGCCGGATCGGCCGGCCCCGCCGTGGCGAGGAGACGGCGCAGGGAGGCGGTGGTCTCCGAGGCCCATGCCGCCGACGGGGCCGGTTCGGTCTTCGCGACCTGTTCGAGTTGCTGGAGGAGGGGGGTGGGCGCGGGCCAGCCCTGCGGAGCGGCGGCCTCACGCGGAGCCTTGGCCTCGACCCGCTCGCGTCCGAGGATCCGTTCCCCCGAGCGGATCCGGTCGAGCAGCCGCCCGCCGCCCGCCTGACGCTGCGGGAAGGGGACGACCCCGCCGCGGGTGGCGCGCAGCTCGTCGAACGACTCGCGGATCCAGGCCGCGACCGGGCCGCGACGCTGCGGGGACGGGCCTTCGAGCTGCGGGACGGCGGCGCTGGTCGCCTCCAGCGTGTCGGCGTCGGGATCGCGGTCGCCGGCGAGGAGACCGCGCGGCTCCGTGGCGGGGCGTGCCTCGATCAGCGGCACCACCATCGCCTCGTCGCCGCCGTCGTCATCCGCCTCGGCGTGGAAGGCCACGGGGAGGATGGCGGCGGGGCCCGGAGCGGGACGCCGCGCCACGGGACGCGGCGGCGCGTCGGCGCCGGGCGGCGGGAACGCGCCGGGCACCACCGTGCCGCCCCGACCCGGGGCGGCGGGGATGGACGGCGCCCGGGCAGGGGGGCGTGGTCGGGTGGTGGCGTCGAGGACCGACGCGGGGGAGCCGGCATGGATCGCCGTGCCGACGAGACCGGCCCCCGCGACGGCGACGAGGCCGCCGAGGAATCCCGCCGCGATCCCCCTTCCCGCCGTCCAGGCTGCCATGCGCGTTCGGACCTTTCGGGAGATCCCGGCTCCGCCACTCCAGACTCCATCCCCGGGCCTCGTCGTCAGATCGACAGGCGCGGCGGGAAAAATCGATCCGGTCGGGACGATGGCTGCACATTCCGCAGCTTCCGCAGCTTCACACCGGCCCGGCCCGCGTCAGCGTGGCGCCGCGGTCCTGCCCAGCGACTCCAGCCGCGCCGTCCAGGCGTCGACGAGGGTCGGGAGGTGGGCGTTGCGGTCGATGCCGTCGAGGGCATCGAGGGAGAAGCGGAGCGCCTCGGCCGCATCCTCGGCACTCCCACCGAAGCGGGCAGCCGCCGCGGCGAGCTCCTCGTCGCGGGTCCCGGGCGTCGCTCCCGTCCCGGCGGCATGGCGGAGCGCGGCGCGGTAGAAGTCGACCGCTCCCCCGAGCACGACCCTGAGCCGCGCCCGCCTCGGCGGGGCATCCTTGCCGGCCGCCTCGACGAGGGCCTGCACCTCGCGCGACAGCCCGACGCCGTCGAGCGGCGCCGCGGAGAGCATGGAGACGAGCCGGGAGCGGAAGCGCCCGGTGTCGGCGTCGAGGAGGAGGCGGGCCCGGTCGATGCTCCCGGCGGCCCGCGCCGCCGCGGTCGCGATCGTCGCCTCGTCCGCGTTCCCGATCGCCCCGGAGGCGATCCCGGCCCGCAGCGCTTCCGCGACGACCTTCTCGGGGAGGGGAGCGAATCGCACGATCTGCGAGCGCGAGCGGATGGTGGGGAGCTGGCGCTCGAGGGCGGTGCCCACGAGGACGATCACCGCGTCGTCCGGAGGCTCCTCGAGGGTCTTGAGCAGGCAGTTGGCCCCTTCCTCGGCGAGGCTGTCGGCGTCGAGGATGATCGCCACCTTGCGTTGTCCGAGCGCCGGCTTGAGGAGGATCCTCCAGCACAGACCCTCGCGCATGCGGTTCTCGCGGTCGCCGATGAGGAGCTCGAGCGGGATCGTGGCCCGATCCTCCGGCTTCGCCACGACGTCGATGTCGGGGTGGGTGCCGGCCATCGCCTGCACGCAGGACGGGCAGGCACCGCAGGGGAGGAGGCCGGGGCGCGGAGCGAGGCAGACCAGCGCCCTGGCCAGCGCCGTCGCGAAGGTGCGCTTCCCCACGCCGTCGGGACCGATGAACAGATAGGTGCCGGCGATGCGGCCGCGGGCGTCGGCGGCGACGAAACGCGCCGCCACGTCGTCGTGCCCTTCGATCCCCTGCCATGCCATGTCGCGTCTCTCCCCGTGCCGCCACCCCGGGCGGGTCAGCCGAGTCGTTCCTCGACGGCGCCGCGGATCGCGCGTTCCACCGTCGTCGGATCGGCTCCCGCGTCGACCACCGCCCAGCGGGCGGGATCGGCGGACGCCTCGAGCAGATACCCCTCCCGCAACCGGCGCCGGTAGCCCTCGCCCCGGCTCTCGAGCCTGTCGAGGGGGCGGTCGAGGCGGCGCGCCGCGATCTCCACGTCGACGTCGAGGAGGATCACCAGATCGGGCGCGACGCCCCCGGTGGCCACGTTCCCCACCACGCGGATCGCCGCCGGATCGATCGCGCCGGCGTGGCCCTGGTAGACGACGTTGGCCGGCAGGAAGCGATCGGACACCACCCACGCGCCGCGTTCGAGCGCCGGGGCGATGACCTCCGCCACCAGCTGCGCCCGGGCCGCCATGTAGAGGAGCATCTCCGCGGCCGGCGCCAGGGGGATCTCCTGGCGGTGGAGGAGGATCTGCCGAACCGCGTCGCCGGCCGCCGTGGCCCCCGGGTCGCGGCAGGCGACCACCTCGCGGCCGCGGCCGCGCAGCCACGTCACGAGGGCCCCGACCTGCGAGGACTTCCCCGACCCGTCGATCCCCTCGAGCACGATGAATCGCGATCCGCCGTCAGCCACGATCGGTCTCCTTCCGCGCGGCGACGGCCGCGATGCCGAGCGGATCACCCGGATCGAGGTGCACGATGCGCTTCGCCGTCTCCGCGGCCATGCCCCGTTTGCCCGCCTCCACCAGGGCGTGGACGAGTCCCTTGGCCGACTCGAAGAAGGCGCGGTTGCCGGCGAGGAGGGCGGGCAGCGGCCGCGGGTTGCCGGCCTGTTCGAGGGCCCGGAGGCCGATCTCCACCGCCCGGCCGAAATGGCCACGGGCGAGCTTGGGGTCGTCCTCCTCGAGCGCGAGCAGGCCGAGTTGCAGATGGGCCTCGAGGAAGTCGGGGCACTCCGAGAGGAGCCACACCAGTTCCTCGCGCGCCACCTCCGTCTCCCCCGCCTCGAGCATCGCCTCGACCTCCTCGAGATCGTCGCGGCGCTTCCTGGCACAGCGCGGGTGGACGAACTCCCACACCGGGGCCGCCGACGTGGGGAGGGTGACGACGTCGCCGGCGGCGGCGACCACCCCGTCGCGCCGTGCGAGCCGCAGCCCTTCCTCCCGTCGGGCACGTTTCCCGCGCTTCCCGCCACGGGCCTCGTCGGGTCGTGAGTCGTCGCCCATCGGTCGCTCCCCGCCGGCCCACCCGGCGGCGCCGCGCTCCGCCGCGGCGTTCGGCTAGAATCGTCGCACGGCGGTCCGTCACGTTGGAAACGATCCCGGGGTGCTTGGCAAGGGGCATGGGCGAGTTGGCACGGCCGGACGACCCGCCGCCCGTCGGTCGCGGCAGCCGCCGCGGTGGACGCCCCCCCGCCGGGAACCCCCCGGTGCCGGGCGGCGCCACGTCGCTCCCCCCTCCGCAGGCCCGGAAACGGCTCCACCACGACCTCCTCGCCTGGTTCGCACGGGTGGGACGCGAGCTGCCCTGGAGGAACATCTCCGACCCGTACCGCACGTGGGTCAGCGAGACGATGCTCCAGCAGACGCAGGTGGAGAGGGTCGTCGACTACTACCATCGCTTCCTCGACCGCTTTCCCACGGTCGACCGCCTCGCCGCCGCGGCGGAGTCGGACGTGCTCCGTGCCTGGGAGGGACTGGGGTATTACCGGCGGGCACGCCAACTCCACGCCGCCGCGCGGCGCGTCGTCGCCGAGCACGACGGTCGGCTTCCCGCCACGGAGGAGGGCCTCCGCGCCCTGCCCGGCGTCGGCAGGTACACGGCGTCGGCCATCCTCTCGATCGCCTTCGGCAAGCCCTTCCCGGTGGTGGAGGCCAACTCGCGCCGCGTCCTCGCGCGACTGGCGGGGTACGAGGGTGCGCTCGGGGGCACGTCCGGGGACGGGCCGGTGTGGGAGATCGCCGCCGGGCTCCTGCCGGACGACGCTCCCGGCGATTGGAACCAGGCGCTGATGGACTTGGGCGCGATCGTCTGCACGCCGCGTGCGCCGGCATGCGCGCGCTGTCCGGTGGCGGGGCACTGCCGGGCGCACGCCACCGGGCGCGTGGCCGCGATCCCCGCGATGGCGGCGCGGCGCCGGGTGGAGGAGCGCCGCGAGCGGGTCCTCGTGGCGCGCGACGGGGGCAGAGTCCTGGTGGTGCGCCGGGGGCCGGGGGAATGGTGGGAAGGGCTGTGGGACTTCCCCCGTCTTCCCGCCGCCGGACTCGTCGCCCGGCTCGGAGGGGGACGGCCGCGCAGGCTCGGCAGCCTCGCCTACACCGTCACCCACCACCGCGTGCAGGTGGAGATCGTGGCCTGCGACGCGCGGCGGGCGGGGCCGCGGCGCCGCGGCGCCCGGTGGATCGCCTGGTCACGGCTGGGATCGCTCGCCATGACGGCTCCCGGGCGGAGGATCGCCAGGATGGCGGCCGCGGCGTTCGCCGCGGCCGACCGCGGCGCGGTGGCGGCGCGGCGGTGAACGTCGATGGCTAGAATTGCCGGGTCCATCCCCGGAGGTCCCATGTCGATCCCCGTCCCGACGCCCTGCCCCGACCGGGCACCGTCGCCCCGCCGGCGCACCGGCCTGCCCGTCGCCGCGCTCGTGCTGGCCGTGGGTCTCCTCGCCGGGCAGCCCCGCGCGTCGTCCGCGGCGGACGCGGACGCGGCTGCGTTCGAGCGGGACGTCCGCCCCCTCCTCGCCGCGCACTGCGACGCCTGCCATTCCGGCGACGGGGCCGAAGCGGGCGTCACGCTCGACGACCGCCGGTTCGAGACGGCGAAGACCACCGACCGGGCGCTGTGGATCAGGGTGAAGCGGCAGATCGAGGGGGGTGTGATGCCGCCGGCCGACGCCCCGCCGCTCGACGAGGGGGCCCGGAAACGGATCCTCGCCTGGATCGAGGAGGTGGCGCTGACCCCGGACTGTTCCCTGGGGGAACGGCCCGGGCGCGTCACGCTGCGGAGGCTGAACCGCGCCGAGTACGAGAACACCGTCCGCGACCTCTTCGGCATCGACCAGCGCGTCGCCGCCGACTTCCCCACCGACGACGTCGGCTACGGCTTCGACAACATCGGCGACGTGCTCTCCATGCCCCCCGTGCTCTTCGAGCGGGTGCTCGAGGCGGGGGAGAGGGTGGCCCGCGCGGCGATCAGCACGGGCGCCCCCGAGGACGCCCCGGTGCAATCCCGCGCCGGGGGAACCCTGGCCACGACGGGCGAGATCGGGCACGAGTTCGACTTTCCCGCGGAGGGGGATTACCTGTTCCGCGTCCGGGCCGCGGGCGACCAGGCGGGGCCCGATCCGGCGCGGATGGGCTTCCGCATCGACGGGCGCGAGGAGCACGTGGTCGAGGTGCCCAACCGGCCGCGCAACCCGAAAGACTACGAGTTCACCTTTCGCGTCCCGGCGGGGAAGCGGCGTTTCGCCGCCGCCTTCCTCAACGACTACTACGATCCGGCGGCGGAGAATCCGAAGGCCCGCGACCGGAACCTCCACGTCGCCGGGATCCAGGTCGTGGGTCCGCTGGGGATCGTCGACGCCGCGCTGCCGGCGAGCCACCGGCGGATCTTCGCCACGCCGATCCCTCCGGGGCTCGATCCCGCCGCGGAGCGCGACATCGTCTCCCGCAACCTCCGTCCGCTCGTGTCGCGCGCCTTCCGCCGGCCGGCCACCGAGGCCGAGGTCGGGCGTCTCGTCGATCTCTACGCGGCCGCCCGCGCCGACGGCGAGGGGATCGAGCGCGCGATGCAGGTGGCGGTGACGGGGATGCTCGTCTCGCCGTCCTTCCTGTATCTCGTCGAGGCCGATCCGCCCCCCGGCGGGACGCGCCGGCTCGACGACCACGAACTCGCCGCACGGCTCTCCTACTTCCTCTGGAGCAGCATGCCGGACGACGAACTCGCCGCCGCCGCCGACCGGGGCGCGCTCGCCGCCGACGGCGAGGTGGTCGCCCAGGCTCGGCGCATGCTCCGCGATCCCAAGGCGCGGGCACTGGTGGAGAACTTCGCCGGACAGTGGCTCCAGCTGCGCTCGCTGGCCTCGTTCTCCCCCGACCGTGGCCGGTTCCCCGGCTTCGACGACGAATTGCGGACGGCGATGCGGCGCGAGACGGAGGAGTTCTTCGCGAGCATCGTCCGGGAGGACCGCAGCATCCTCGAGTTCCTCGACGCCGATTCGACCTTCGTCGACGAGCGCCTGGCCAAGCACTACGGTATCGATGGGGTGAGCGGGCCGGAGTTCCGCCGCGTGGCGGTCGACCGGCGACAGCGCGGCGGCCTCCTCGGTCAGGCGAGCATCCTCGCCGTGACGAGCAATCCCACCCGGACGAGCCCGGTGAAGCGCGGGCGCTGGGTGCTCGAGAATCTCCTCGCCGCGCCCCCCCCCGCGGCGCCGCCCAACGTGCCCGAACTGCCGTCGTCGGGGGAGGCCCTCCAGGGCACCCTCCGGCAGCGGATGGAGGAGCACCGTGCCAACCCCTCCTGTGCCGCCTGCCACAAGCTGATGGATCCGATCGGATTCGGCCTGGAGAACTACGACGCCGTCGGTGCCTGGCGCGGCGAGGATGGCGGGGCGCCGATCGACCCTTCGGGAGAGCTGCCCGACGGGCGCACCTTCAGCGGCCCCGAGCAGTTGCGGGCCGTGCTCGTCTCGCGCGCGGGGGAGTTCCGGCGCTGTCTGGCGGAGAAACTCCTCACCTACGCCCTCGGCCGCGGTCTCGAGTACTACGACGCCTGCGCCGTGGAGCGGATCGCCGCGGCGACGGAGGGGGGGGGAGACCGGTTCTCCGTCCTGGTGGAGCAGATCGTGACGAGCCCCGCCTTCCGGGAGCGGGAGGCGGAATCGCCCCGCTGACGGCCGGCCCCGGCGATCCGGAGGGAGGGATGTCGTCGGATTCGTGAAACGTCGCCTCTCCGGCCCCGATCGGGCGGAGTCGCTGACGGCGACCGGCGGGGGCGGCCGATGGTAGGGAAGGGGCTCCCTCGCGGGCAGGAATTGACTGGCGTGGTGGGGCGACCGACGATTGAACAGGTTCCCGGGCGGCTGCCGCCACTTCTGGAGACACCGATGACCACGCCCGTCTCGCGCCGCACCCTCCTCCGCGGTGCCGGCACCGCGATGGCCCTCCCGCTCCTCGACTGCATGATTCCGGGGGGCGTGGTTCCCGGGGCGGCGGGGCGTGCGGCGGCGGCCGAGGCGGCCGAACTCGCCCCGCTCCGGGCGGCGTTCCTCTACGTCCCCAACGGCATGCACATGGACGCCTGGACGCCGAAGCAGGAGGGGGCCGGGTTCGAACTTCCCCCCACGCTCGAGCCGCTGCGGAACGTCGCCGGGAAGTTCTCCATCCACTCCGGCCTGGCGCAGCGGAAGGCCGAGGCCAACGGCGACGGGCCCGGCGACCACGCCCGGGCACTGGCGACGTTCCTCACCGGGGTCCAGGCCCGCAAGACCTCCGGCGCCGACATCCGGGCCGGCGTCTCGGTCGACCAACTCGCCGCCGCCCACCTCGGCAGGCGCACCCGGCTGCCGTCGCTGGAGATCGGCTCCGAAGGGGGCGGCCAGTCGGGGAACTGCGACTCCGGCTACAGCTGCGTCTACTCCTCGAACATCGCCTGGCGGAGCGACACGCAGTCGGTCCCCAAGGAGAGCAACCCGCGGCTGGTGTTCGACCGGCTCTTCGCCGCGGGCCGCCCGGGGGAGTCGGAGGAGGCCCGCGCGAGGCGGGAGAAGCGGTCGCGGAGCATCCTCGACTACGTCCGCGACGAGGCCCGGGGGATGGAGCGCGTCGTCGGCACCGCCGATCGGCGGAAACTCGACGAGTACTTCACCGCGGTGCGTGAACTCGAGGTGCGACTCGAGCGTTTCAACGCCTCCGCGTCGCAGCGCGACCTCGGCATGGCGCGGCCGGAGGGGCCGCCCGAGCAGTACCGGGAGCATCTGCGGATCCTCGCCGACATGCTCGTCCTGGCGTTCCTCACCGACTCGACGCGCGTCTCGACGTTCGTCTTCGCCAACGAGGGGAGCAACAAGAGCTACGCCTTCATCGACGTGCCCGAGGGTCACCACGACCTCTCCCACCACGGCAACGACGCTGCGAAGCAGGAGAAGATCCAGAAGATCAACCGCTTCCACGCCGAGCAGCTCGCCTACCTGCTCGAGAAGCTCGACGCCGCCCGCGAGGGGGAGGGCTCGCTCCTCGACCGCTGCATGCTCGTCTACGGCTCGGGCATCGGCGACGGCAACCGCCACAACCACAACGACCTCCCCATCCTCCTCGCCGGCGGCGGCGGCGGCGCGGTGAAGCAGGGGCGGCACGTCGTGCACGAGAAGAACACGCCGCTGACGAACCTCTACCTCGCCATGCTCGCCGGCCTCGGCTGCCAGGTGGAGAAGCTCGGCGACAGCACGGGGCGACTGGCCGACATCTGACGGCCCGAGGGGCACGATCGGTCAGCGGCCGAGGATCCCGTCGGTGATCGCCCTTTCGATCAGCCGCTCCATCCGCGTGGCGTCGTCGCGGGCTTGCGGAGGAACAGCGGGGCGTTCTTTCCGGTCGTCCGGACGATCGCCTTTTCGGCGGTGGATGCTCGGTGGGGGGCGATCATGGGCCCGGTTCCCCGGATCGTTGGCGGGCGACGTCGGCGTGCCCGACCCAGCCTGCGGACGCTGGCAAGGCTTTCCTTCCCAAGTCGTTGAATCGCCACCACGCCGCGCCGCAGGAGGCACAGCCGAGAACGAACAGTCCGGGGGCGACCTTCGTCGGCACATTGCCGTCCTGCGTGCGAATGTAGGCCAGCGCGGGGGCCGCAGTGGCATAGACGTCGCGGCTGCCACAGTGGTTGCAAGGGGCGTCGAGCAATCCCTCGTAGGCGGCGGGATCGATGTTCAGGCAGGCGGAGCAGCCGCCGCCGAACAGATCGAGGTTCATCCAGGACACTTCCTTGTGGCATTTCGGACAGTTGGGCATCGGTCGAACTCCTGGGGTCGTGAGCGGGGGCACGTCGGGGATCCTCACCGCGGCCCCGGCGGGCAGAAGCGGTCGAGCCATGCGAAGACCTCCTCGTGCCAGCGGCGGGCGTTGGCCGGCTTGTTCACCCAGTGCCCCTCGTCGGGGAAGTTCACGAACCGGCTCGGCACCCCCTGCCGCTGCAGCGCCGCGAACAGCTCGTGCCCCTGGCCGATCGGGCAACGGAAGTCGAGATCGTTGTGGATCACGAGCAACGGGGTGCGATGGCGCCCCAATTCCCCCGCGCACGCCGCCCGCCTTCGAGGGCGCCCTGCACCTACGGCTGTCAGTCTGTGGATAACTATCTTGACAACATT
>CAZMOU010000135.1:0-11057 GCA_964567835.1 uncultured Chitinophaga sp.
GGAGGAGATTGTGGAGGTCGATCTTCCAGTAGGCCTCGGTGTAGGTGGAGAGGGGCAGGTCCTTGCGGGCCTGCTCGCGGGCGATCCCCGCCGCGAGGCGTTCCTCGTAGACGCGGCGAGAGAAGCTCTGCAGCTCCGTCTCGGTCTGCGTGAAGCGGTGGCCCGCGACGGGCGGCAGGCAGCCCTCGGAGCCCTGCCGGTTGCTCGTGGTCTGCGCACGCCACTCGTCGTCGTGCGTGGCCTGCATCGAATCGATGGCCAGCGAGTACCGCGTGGAATACTCGTTGATGTTGGCCGTCCGGTGGCGGACCCACTGCCGCCAGCAGTCCATCGGCACCCGGACGACGAACTTCAACTCCGCCATCTCGAAGGGGGTGGTGTGGGCGTGGCGGAGGAGGTAGCGGATGAGCTGCCGGTCGTCGCTCACCTTCCGCGTCCCGTCGCCGTAGCTGACGCGCGCCGCCTGCACCACCGCCGCGTCGTCCCCCATCACGTCCACGAGCGCGACGTGGCCGTCGTCGAGGACGGGGAACTTCCGCCAGCGCAGCGAGTCGACGAGGCGCGGGCGATCGGTGGGCGGCGTGGACATGTGGCGACGACCCGGGGAGGGAGGGGGCACGCAGCGCCCCGCGGGTCCGTCAGGATCGTCCCTCACTCCGGCCGTCGCAAGGGGCGGGTGCCGCCTCCGGGGTGCACGCCGTCGGCCCCTGCGGATCAGTCCTTGGCCAGCAGTTCCTGGAGGAGCTTGGCGAGCTGCTTGGCGTCGTCGGAGGCCCGCAGTTTCTCGATCCGGGAGGCAGGGACGCCGAGCTTGGCGAGCGAACCGGTGATCGTCGTCCAGAGCTTCTCCCGCTTCTTCCCCTCGGCGAGGTAGAGGTCGGTGACCTGCTCGCCGAGCCGCTGGAGGAGGGCGGTGTCGAGGTTGGCGTAATAGTTCTGGATCACCTTCTGCTGGTACTTCGTCAGTTCGGCCATGGGAACGCTTCCTCGGAGGGCTCCGGGACGAGGGACGGGTGGAACGACCGGCGCGGGCGGGCTACAGTATCGTCAGCGTACCGGACGGCCGGCAGTCATCGGCCGGGCGTCGCCTCCAGCGGGAATTCTCCATGCCGAAGATCACTTTTGCCAACGAGAAAAAAGAGATTCAGGTTCCCGAGGGGGCGAACCTGCGGCGCGAGGCGCTCCAGGCCGGCGTCGCCCTCTATCCCGGCATCCACAAGGTGGTGAATTGCCACGGCCTCGGGCAATGCGGTGCCTGTCGCGTGCTGGTCACCAAGGGGATGGAGAACTGCAGCCCCAAGGGGTTCATGGAGAAGACCCGCCTCGGCGTGTCGCTGGCCTACATCGGGAACGAGGAGACGATGCGCCTGGCCTGCCAGACGCGCGTCAACGGCGACATCACCGTGACCACCTGCCCGCCGATGAATCTCTTCGGCGAGAACTTCTTCAGCTGATCCGGTCGCCTGCCCGCAGCCTTGGCGGCGGTGGCCGGGGGCCGCGCCCTGGCGGCCACACCCGGCGGGACACCTGGGCGATCCCGCATCATGCCGAAGCCCTGCACATGGGGCGGCGATGCCCCTGCCTGCGCCGAGCGCCGGCCCGGAAGCTGGTGTAGAGGCCGATCCCCCGAGTGACTACACTCCGGAACGGCACGGTCACCCCATCTTCCCCAGGCGTCAAAACCATGCAGCTTTCGCACCGCCCCGGCCTGCGTTCCCGTTGGCTCCGCGTCGGAGCGACGGTCGGTGTCCCTGCGCTGCTGGCGACGCTCGCGCTCCCCTCTCGGGCCGACGAGGCGGCCCGTCGCTTCGAGGCGATCGCGGGTGACGCGGCCCGTGCCGCCGGTTCGTTCCGGCCGGCGGGAGACGGCGCGCTCGACGCCGCGGCGGCGAATCTGCGTTCGGCCCTCGGGCCCCTCGACCGTCTCCTCTCCCGCAGCAAGAGCGGCGCCGACTGGCGCACGTACCTCGACTGGCCGGCTCTCCAGGCCCAGGCCTCCTCCGGCCTGGCGGCCGACCCGAAGGTGCTCCGCGACCTCGAGAAGAAGTTCGACGCCACGGAGACAGGGCTGGAGATGGCCGAGTTCGTCAGGGTGAGGAAGGCGGTGACGAAGTATGCCGAGGTGGCCGACGCCGCCCGCGGCGACGGCGCCAGACACCTCGGCGAGCGTCTCGACAAGGTGTCGAGTGCCCTCCTCACGGCGGGCGCCAGCGGGCAGGCCGAGGCGCTCTCCACCGTGCCCGCGCTCCTCGACCGGCTCACCGAATCCGGGCAGGCGGCGGGCGTCGTCGCCGCCATCCGCGGGGCCACCTCCCGCCCCAACATCCATCTCGCGGTCGCCGAGGATCTCCTCGCCCCGGCGGTGAACCGCCCCGTCGACCAGGTGCAGCCGGTGGACGACGTCGTCCTCGGCACGCGCATCCGCGGGACGGGCCACACCACCGGCAACGTCCGCCTCGACTTCGTCCCCTCCAGCGACCGGGCTGTCTTCGACATCCTCCTCGCCGCCACGAACGTCTCCCGGACGCGCGGCACGCAGGGGCCGGTGACGGTCCACACGCGCGGGATCACCACGCTCGACGCCCGCCGCCGCATCTACCTCGACGAGAACGACGTCGCCTCCGGCCCGGTCGAGGCCTCGGCCGACACCGATTCCACCGTCACCGGTCTGGGGATCAACGCCCGCTTCGGCAAGCGGCTGATCAGGAAGATCGCCAGCCGGAAGATCGCCGAGACGAAGCCCCGCGCCGAGGCCGAGGCCGAGCGGAAGGCGACCGCCCGCCTCCGCGGGCAGTTCGCCGAGCAGACGGAGCCGGCCATCGGGCAGATGCGCGGTCAGTTCCGCGACAAGGTGCGTGGGCCGCTCGAGGCCCAGGGGCTCTACCCGGAGTCGCTCTCCATGCACACCACCGACCGCGACCTGCGGATCGTGGCGCGGAAGTCCCGGGGCAATCAGCTCGCCGCCTTCTCGTCGCCCCCCACGGGTGCCCACGACAACGTGATCACCGCCACGGTCCACGAGACGGCCGTCAACAACATCCTCGAGGAAAAGCTCGGCGGCCGGATCGTCACGCAGGACGACGTCGCCCGGATCGCGAAGGAGCGGGGCGTGACGATGCCGGAGTCGCTCGGCAGCGATCCCGACGCCGAACAGAAGACCTGGCAGATCACCTTCGCCAAGTACCGTCCCGTGACGGTGGCCACCGACGACGGCCGCGTGAAGGTGACCGTCCGCGGCGACAAGTTCGTCTCGGGCGACCGGTCCTTCCCCGGCATGGACATCGCGGCGGTCTATGGCCTGGGCCGGGGGCCGAAGGGCCCGGTGCTCGTCCGCGAGGGGAACGTCCAGATCAATCCCCCCGGCTTCAAGAGCGGCGACCGGAAGCTGACGATGCAGGAGACGTCGTTGCGGCGGATCCTCCAGAAGCGCTTCGACAAGGTGTTCAAGGACGTGGTCGAACTCGAGCCGCTGCCGCTCCAGGGCGAGCTCGCCAGTGTCGGCCCGCTGCCGATGAACGAACTCGTCGCCCGCAAAGACGGCTGGCTCGTGGCTGGTTGGCGGAAGGGTGACGCGAGCGCCTACGCGCCCGCCGAGGTCGTCCTCTCGGAGCGCTTCGTCGCCGCCACGACCGAGACCGGAAACGCCATCTTCCGGAACGTGGCGGCGAAGGTCGCCGAGCGGATCGACTCCGCGGTGCGGTGACGACACCTCCGCGTGTGACTCGCGTCACTGCCCCGGCTTGGCGTCGTCGTTGCGGGTGGGCTCGATCTTCTCGAACGGCCGCACCCACACCGATCGGAACTGCATCGGGTTGCCGTGGTCCTGGAGCGACACGGGCAGGGCGTCGGGGTGGGGCTCGTACCGGGGCGGATCGGCCCAGCTCGTCGTGCCGAGGATCACGGTGTCGGAGTGGATCGCCACGCCGTTGTGGAGCACGCTCACGCGGCCCGGGCTCTCGAGCGAGCCGTCGGCCGCGAAGCGGGGGCGGGTGAAGAAGATGTCGTAGGTCTGCCACTCCCCCGGGGCCCGGCAGGCGTTCACCGCCGGCGGCTGCTGCTTGTAGAGGGCGCCGCACTGGCCGTCGGGATAGGTGAGCGGCCCGTCGGTGCCGTCCTCGTAGGAATCGAGGATCTGGATCTCGTACCTCCCCATGAGATAGACGCCCGAATTGCCGCGGCCCTGGCCCGCACCGACGGCCGGCTTCGGCGTGCGGAACTCGACGTGGAACTGGCAGTCGCCGAAGCCCTGCTTCGTGGTGATCGAGCCGCCGGAGACGGTGGCGATCCCGTCCTTGATGGTCCACTTCTCGCCCCCCTCCCAGGCGGCGAGGTCCGTGCCGCCGAAGAGGACGATCGCGTCGGAGGGGATGGGGGCCGCTTCCTCGGGGGCCGGGCCGGGATCGACCACCTTCGGCCGCGGCCAGGCGAGGGCCGACTTCCATTCGCTCGAGGGGAACTTCTTCCCGAGGAGGTACTTCCGCCTGGCGCGGAGCGACTCGGTGATCCTCCTCGCCTTCGCCTCCGCCGCGCCGATCGGGAGGCCGGGGGCGATGCCGGGGCGGAGGTGGCCGGCGCCGGAGAGGTAGGCGTCGCGGAGGATCTTCATCCGCTCCGTCGCCTCGGGGAGGAGATGGGCCAGGGTGGCCGGCGTCTCCTCGGCGGCGCCCTTCGCGTCGCCGAGGGCGGCGAGGACGGACCGGGCGATCGCCCATTGGCCGGCGTCGTCGGGATGGACGGCGTCGGGGAGGAAGGTGTACTCCGGATCGGCCTCGCGCTTGGCGTCGAGGATCGCCCGCATCGGCCCATGGACGTCGATCACCGTCCAGCCGTCGGCACGCTTCGTGAGCAGCCACTCGGAGTACTTCCCGAGCACGGCGTCGTAGTCGACGTCGCCGGCCGGGTGCTTCTCGCCGGGGCGGCCGTCGTAGACCGGCGGCGTGAGGTGGATGATCTTCGCACCGGTCTTCTCGACCTCGGCGTGGAGCTTCTCCATCCCGGCGCGGTAGGCGGCGAAGCGCGCGTCGTCGAGCGGCAGGTAGATGCCGCAGTTCATCCCGTAGCAGGCGACGACCAGATCGGGCTTCACGACCGAGAGCACGCGGGCGAGCCGCTCGTGGACGTCGGGGCGGGGGAACTGGCCGTTGGCATGGCCCTCCTCGGAGAGGCCGGAGCAGGTCTCGCTCGGGAGGCCGACGGCGATCACCTCGGCGTCCATCCCCCGGGACTCCATCCAGGCCGACAGCGCCGCCGCCCAGCGGCCGTCGTAGGTGATGCTGTCGCCGAGGATGCAGACGCGCTTCGCCTCGGCGAGCATCTCGAGGGGCGACGGCGCTTTCGCCGCCGCGGCGGGCTCCGCTGCCGGCGCGGGGTCGGCGGCCGCAACGGGAAGGGACGCCGCGGCCGCGACGAGCAGGGAGCGGGCCACGGTGCGCACGAAGCCACACGGCGAAGCGTTCATCGACGAAGTCCCCCCGGGAAAAAGCGGTGCCATCCCCACCCCGGGATGGCCGGAGCGTCTCGCGCCCCCCGGGCGTCGCCCGGATCCGGGCGACGCCAGAGGGGCGGAATCAAAAAATCACTTCGCCTCGGGCGTCGCCCCTTCGCGGATGGCGAAGAGGTGGCTCTTGTTGGCGATGTAGAGCGTGTCGCCGATGGCGATCGGGGTCGAGTAGACGCTGTTGCCCATGTTCACTTCCCCGAGGAGGTTCTTCTCGCGGGAGAGATCGAACACCGAGATGTCACCGTCTTCGTCACCGATGTAGACCTTGCCGTCGGCGACCAGCGGCGAACCCCAGCTCGCCGCGAGCATGTCGTGCGTCCACAACGGCTTCCCCGTCTTCACGTCGAGGCAATGGAACAGGCCGCTGAAATCGGCGACGAAGAGGAGCCCATCCTTGATCGTCACGGTGCCGCAGGTGCGGTGCATCGTCTCCTCGAAACCGAGCTTGCCATTCCCGTCGGCATCGAAGCCCGGGTAGTGCCAGACGGCCGCCGAGTTGGGATTCGGACGGGCCACCTCCCCTTCCTCCTTGATCACCGCCTGGTTGCGGCGGTGGGGAAGGGGGGTGGAGGGGTCCTTGAGGCTGAACGCCAACTCGGGGCTGGTGTCGCCGCGCTTGGTGGGGTCGATGCACCACAGGTGCCCAACTCCCTCGCCATGTTCCGGGTCCTCGCCGACCGCCACGTAGACCTGGCCGTCGTGCACCACCGGCGTGCCGATGATGTGGTTGCGGTCGGCGCGGCCACCGAGGACGTACTTCGACTCCTTCGGATTGCAGTCGAACTTCCAGAGCAGTTTCGCCTTGCCGTTCTCTCCGCGGGCGTCGAAACCGTAGACCCAGCCGTCGCCACCGCCGAAGATCACCTGCGGCACCCCGGCGAACTCACCGTACGACGGGCTCGACCACTGGCCGTGCAGCACGTTCGCCCCGGGCGACCCATCGGCCCAGAGCAGTTTGCCGTCACGCTTGTCGAGGCAGAGGAAGCTCGGGGCGGCCGAGTTGGGGAGGTTGATGTGCCCCTCGTCGACGCCGTTGGAGGTGTTGACGAAGAGCATGTTGCCCACGGCGGTGACGCTGCACGAGCACATGTTGTGCTGCGAAACCCCGAGTTCCTTCATCATGTCGAGCACCCAGACGACGTCGGCCTCCTCCGAGGCCTGCACCTTCTCGCCGGTGAACGGTCCGTCGTTCTCGCCGTCGCGGAAGCCCTCGGTGTCGAGGCACTTCACCTCGCCACGGCTG
The DNA here is from genome assembly GCA_964567835.1 of uncultured Chitinophaga sp. GTDB lineage: Bacteria > Planctomycetota > Planctomycetia > Pirellulales > UBA1268 > QWOP01. Next base: position 6,744 of record CAZMOU010000135.1, read on the forward strand.
CTGACGTACCAGACGCGATCACCTTCGGCGAGCGGCGAGCAGCAGATCCCCTGCAGCGGCCAGTCGTGCACGCGACCGGTGGGGAGTTTCTCGCTCGAATCCTGCCAGAGGAAGGACCCGTCGCGGTCGTCGAAGCAGAGCAGGCAGCCGAGGTCGACGCTCGACGGGTAGCGCTGCACCCAACCCTTGCCGTTGTTCGTGCCGACGTAGACTTTTCCGCCGGCCACGACCGGGTTGCCGTAGGTCTGACTGCCGAGCTGCGCCACCCAGGCGACGTTGCGGCTCGTCTCGGGCTTCCAGGCACCGGTCTTGGCGTCGAACTGACCGGGATCCCAGTCGGTCGGGAGCGGACCCGACTCGGGGGTGTTGTTCCGCGCGGGGGATCCGCCCCACTGGTTCCAGTCCCCCTTCTCGGCGAGGGCCGGGAGCGCCGCCGCGGCGAGCGCCACGGCCGCGACCGCGGGGAGACGGCGACGGGTGCGTGCGAAGAGGAAGCTCATGGGTCTTCAGGTCCCTGTGAACGAGGGTGATGGCGTGAGGGTCGGACGGACGCCGCCGACGATGTGGACGAGCGTCACTCGGAAAGCGGGGTCACCGACACGTTGTCGATGTAGATCTCGGAGTCCTTCGACTGGCCGAAGAGGCCGGGGCTCCCCTGACGATTACCGTCGGCGTGGGTCCCCTCGATGGTCCACTCGGCCGGCTCGGCCTCGCCCCGCGGCCAAACCTTGCCGCGGAGGACGGCCCCATCGGGCGCCGTGCGGGCCTCGAGGACGAGCGTGTACCACTTCCCCGCCTCCCAGGCGAAGGGGACCGTCTTGGAGAAGTGCGTCGCCACCTGCGGCGGCCAGGTGCGGAGCTGGAGCTGCTGGCTCGCCCCCATCAGGTCGAGCGTGTAGCGCTGGGCGATGAGACCCATGTCGGGCATGCGCGCCTTCTCGAGCGCCGCCGGATTCCCGAACGCCTTGGCGAAGGCGTCGGCGTCGCTGCCCCCCTTGTCCCCGGCCGCGGGCGTGGCGGGATCGCCCGGCTTGCCGACGCCGCTCTCCGCGGCGCGGAAGTCGGCCTGGATGCGGTAGTCGTGGAGGTCGATCGGGCCCATCCAGCCCTGCGACCGCGTCCCCTTCGGGATCGTCGTGATCTTGACGAGCACCTTGCTCGAGTCCACCTCGCGCACGACGTAGCGGTGACGGATGCCGATCCAGGGCAGCGGCGGCTCTCCCTTCACGACACCCGTCTTGGCGTCCTTCTCGAGCGCGATCTCGTCGAAGTCGAACTTCCAGGGGAGCGGTGGCATCGAGCGGATGCGGGCCTTGCCGGCGAGCTTGCCGACCTTGGCCGTGACGATCGACGCGGCATGGGCGCCGGCGGGGGCGGTGTAGGTGCCGTCGGCGGCCACGGTGCCGGCGGTGGCCGCGAACTCCGCCGGGCTCTCCTTCACGAATCGCCCGGCGGCATCGTAGAGCCGGGCGCGGAGCTTGACCTTCGCCCCGGCGGCGATCTGCGCCTCGGCCGGCACCACCTGCACCCAGGCCGGGTCGCCCGGCTTGCCGGCCGTGGCGGCGGCGACCTTCGCGGCCGCGGTCTCGATCGTCGCGTCGCTCCCCGCGGCGTCGGTCTTGCCGATGCACAGCAGCCGCTCGCCCGTCGTCAGATAGATGCGGCCGTTCCAGGCGATCGGCGAGGCGGTGACCTCGTCGGTGTCGGAAAGACGCATCCGGTTGACGAACTTGAGGCCGGTCTCCGTCGGCTCGAGGACGTGCCAGCCGCCGGTGGAGCAGACGTAGAGCTTGCCGTCGGCCACGAGCGGGCTGCCGCGGACGATCGTGCCGAGGAGCTTCTGCGGCTTGCCGACCGCCTCGCCCGTCTTCTTGTCGAAGACGTAGACCTTGGCCCCGTCGTCGATGAAGTAGATCCGATCCCCCACGATCACCGGCATCGCCCGTCCGTCCATGACGCCCTTGTTCTGCCACTTCACCGCCACCGTGGTGATGTCGGTGTTCGGCGGCGGCGGAGCGGCGGGGGCGGCACCGGCGGCGGGAGCGGCCGGCTTGGCCTCGGCCGGCGGTGGCACCGCGGTGCCGTCGAACGCGGTGACGGAGCCCATCGTGGTGTTGTCGAGGTTCTCCTCGGCCTGCGCCATGTAGATCGTCGTCCCGTCGACCAGCGGCGGAACGTTGAGCCCGCGGCGCGAGAGCTTGAAGTTCCACACCGCCTTGCCGGTCCGCGGCTGGAAGTTCCAGACGCTGCCGTCGCTCGAGCCGAAGACGAGCGCCGCGGTGCCGCCGAAGTTCGCGATCGAGGGGGTGGAGTAGGTGGTGTCCTCGGGGAGTTCCTTGGTGCCGTTCATCCAGCGCACCTCGCCGGTCTTGGCGTCGAGGCCGAGGAAGCGGTGCGCCGGGCGGGCGGTGTCGCCCCAGCCGGTGACCACGGCGCTGGCGATGACGAGATCCTCGAACACCACCGGGATGTTCGTGCGGCCGCCGTAGGTGGAGAGGAAGCCGAACTCCTCGTGGAGCGAGCGGCTCCACCTGGTCTTCCCGGTCTCGGCGTCGATCGCCGCGAAGTAGCCGCAGACGCCATGGGCATAGACGGTCTTCGAGGCGGGATCGGCCACCACCGCCGACCACCCGACGCGCTCGCTCGGCACGTCGGAGAGATAGACGTTGAAGACGTTCTCCCAGAGCTTCTCGCCGGTGACGGCGTCGAGGCAGAGGACCTTCTCCGCTTCCTGCGGCGTGCCGGCGGCGTGGCGGACGAGGGTGTAGAGCTTGCCGTCGAGGATCACCGGCGTGGAGATGCCGCCTGCCTCCTCGCTCGTCCAGAGGACGTTCGTCCCCTTCTCGGGATCGAACGAATCGACGTACCCGGTGCCGGCGGCGTGGCGGTCGGCGTTCGGTCCGCGCCAATCGGGCCACTGGTCGGCCCGGGCGGCGGCGGCGTGAACGAGCGCGGCTGCCGCGAGGACGGGGCCGGCGAGACGCCAGGGAGCGGGGCGAGTCCGGATACGGGTCATGGTTCCTCCGCCGGGATGATTGGTCTCGAGGATGCGGGGTCCCGGTCGGGCGTCACCGCGCGGGCGACGCCGGGGCCGGGCCCACGGGTCAGTTGGCGATCCCCCTGGCCTTCGCGTCGGCCGGGAGTTGCGGATCGACGACGGCGCGGGCCCCGCGCCCCTGGAGGAGGCGGTCCTTGGCATCGAGGCGGATGCTCTCGATGTCGGGCTCCCACCACTTCAGCTGCGTCTCCTTGTCGGGGGCGACGAACGGACGTACCACCCGCATGCCGACACCGAGCGCCGGATCCTCGGTGTACCACCAGGGGCTCTTGGGGAGGTTCGGATCGACCTCCTTCCAGGCGACGTCCTCCGACCCGCGTCGGGCGGCGCTGCGGAGGCGTTCCGGGTCGTCGTAGTAGGAGCCACCGCGGACGACGCGCTGCTGGAGTTTCGTCGGCCACTGGATCGCCTCGGCCGCCGGCACCGGCTGCGACAGCCCCGCCTGCCGGGAGTAACCGCCGGCGACGAGCTGGTCCACGACCCATTCCGCCACGTTGCCGTGCATGTCGTGGAGGCCCCAGGCATTCGGCTTCTTGCCCCCCACGGGGTGCGTGGTGTCGTCGGCGTTGTCGGCGAACCAAGCGGCCTCCTCGAGCGCTCCCGGGTCGCTGCCGGACGACCAGGGGGTGTCGGTGCCGGCGCGACAGGCGCACTCCCACTCCGCCTCGCTGGGAAGGCGGTGGAAGCGCGTCGTCAGCAGGCTGATCCACTTCGTGTACTGCCGCGCGGCGTACTGGGTCATCGTCGACGCGGGCAGTTCCGGTTCCTCGCCGTGCGTGAAGGTCGTCGTCGGGTCGTAGAGATTCGACGGGGCGGTGACGGCGTCGGCCTCGTTGTCGGGGGTGACCGCCGGACGGAGGCGGGCCGATTCGACCGCCTTGAAGAGGTCGCAGGCCGCCATGAAGCCCTTGTATTCGCCCCAGCTGACCTCGTGGGCGCCGATCCAGAAGGGCTCGATCGCCACCTCGAACTGCGGTCCTTCGTCGTCGCTGCGGCCGCTCTCCGGGGCGGGGCTTCCCATCCGGAAGGTGCCGCCGGGCACCGGCACCATGCGGAAGCGGACGTCCGAGCCGGGGATCGGCTCGTCGTAGGGCACCATCCACCCGCCCGGCACCCGGACGACGGGGCCCTCGACGTCGGGCTTGGCGTCGCCGGCGACGAAGCCGGCGCTCTCCTCCCCGGACGACGTGCCGGCGAGCGCCAGGCAGACGAGGACGACGAGCAACCAGGCCCGGGTCGCGGGACGGAGGAAATCG
>CAZMOU010000135.1:11067-13202 GCA_964567835.1 uncultured Chitinophaga sp.
TGGTGGATCGATAGAATCCGGGGGGTCGGGATGGAGCCGTTCAGTGTAGCTTGGGAACGGTCGGGTCGGAAAACCGAGGCGCAGAGGATCGGTCGGCTCTCCCGTCCCCGAACGGAGCTTCCACGTCGTGTCCACATCCAGATCCGCCAGCGCGTCGGGCTCGCCGAAGGGCAAGGGAAAGGCCTCCGGGGGCAAGCCTGCCGCCTCCAAGGGAGGTGCCAAGGGGTGCGCGAAGGACGACAAGCCGGCCGAGCGGGTCGTCGCCGAGAACCGCAAGGCGCGGCACGAGTACGAGATCGTCGACACGCTCGAGTGCGGGATCGCGCTGGTCGGCAGCGAGGTGAAGAGCCTCCGCGTGGGACGGATGTCGCTCGACGAGGCCTACGGCAGGATCGAGAAGGACGAGGCCTGGATCTTCGGCTGCGACATCCCGGAGTACGAGAAGGCCAACCAACTCAACCACAAGCCGAAGCGGCCGCGGAAACTGCTCCTCCACCGTCGGGAGATGAAGAAGTTCGCCGCGCAGGCCCTCGAGAAAGGGCTGACGCTCGTGCCGCTGAAGATGTACTTCAAGAACGGCCGGGTGAAGGTGCTCATGGGAATCGGCCGCGGCCGCAAACTCCACGACAAGCGCCAGAAACTCAAGGCGCAGACGGCCCGACGGGACATCGAGGCGGGGCTCAAGGCCCGGCGCGGGGGCTGAAATCCCATCCCGGACCGACCCCGTTCGAGGGAGGGGGTGCCTCGGCGTCCGGACACCCGGCAGAAAAGGACGCGGGCCGCCGCGACACCGTGAGTCGTCGCGGCGGCCCGTTTCTTCGTGATCACCCCTCGCGCGGCCAGGGCCGCGCGACAGGTTCAACGTTCGTCGCCGGCGCCCACGAGCAGCGCCGCCGACGTTTCCGTGGAATCCTCCGGGTGCCACAGCGGCATCCCACGTTGGATCCGCTCGGCGAGGATGTCCAGCTTCTGCCGCGAGCCCGCCGGAGCGCTCGTGGGAATGAACTCCGGCGTCGCCTGGGGCTCGAAGTTCTCGTCGTGACCGTACAGCTCGATGATTTCGAAGACGTTGCGGATCCGGGCCATCGGAACTGGGCAACTCCAGAGGTGGAAAGGGGGTGGGTGATGGGATGCGAAGACGATCGACCGCAGCCGGATCACTCCCGGCGAAAGCGAACGGGCGAGGAAGGCCAACGGCTACGGGGCTGATCCGCTTCACGAACCGGCGAAGGCCCGGCCGCAGCCGGAACGATCACTCGGAAAGAAACGGGCCGTTGACCGCGAGGGACGGGAGGCGGGCGGGGGCGACCGGGGTGTTCCGACGCTCGGCGGAAAGGGCACGAGGAAGTGCCCACCCTCTCCGCGACACGCCGTCACGACGACATTATGGAGCGACCCGAGCGTGAGTCAAACAATTCTTCGAGTGTCTTCCGCTTCGGGAAAACAGGCCGAAAAACCCACCATCGACCGGAGCGGTCACGGCGACGCTGCCGGTTGACCGAGCGCGTGCCGAAGGTCCGACGCGATCGCGCGGGTGTCGGCGGGCGCGTCGCCCGACATCGGCGTCAGCCCTTCGCGTCGTGCGCCCGGCACCACGCGATCTTGTCGGCGGTCGAGGTGGGGAGCGGCCCCGTGGCGGACGCGGCGGGCTTGCCCCCGACGGGGGGCGAAGAGGCCGGCTTCGATGCGACCGGCGTGTCGGCGTCGACCGACGCTTCCTGTGTGGGGGTCTCCGCCGGATCGGCGGTGTCGGACGCGGGCACCGCCGCCGCCTTGCCGGCGCGGGCACGGGCGAGGATCTCGGCGGTGGAGGGCTTGGCGGCAGGGGTCGCCGCGGGTTGTGCCGGCGGAGTCGCCGCGGCCCCTCCCTTGGCTCGCGCCGCCGCGAGGATCTCCGCCGTGGAGGGCTTCGCGCCGGCCGCCGGCTTCGGTGCCGCGGCGGCGCCTCCCCCCTTCGCGCGGGCGGCCGCGAGGATGTCGGCGGTGGAGGGCTTTCCCGTGGCGCCCCCGGTGGCCGGTGCGGCCTTCGCCGCCTCGGCGGCCGGCTTGGCCGGAGCCTTCGCGGCCGTCTTCGACGCCGCTTTTTCTCCCTCCGGCTTCGGTTCCGGCTTGGGAACCACCTCGAGGCACGACGG
>CAZMOU010000136.1:0-13140 GCA_964567835.1 uncultured Chitinophaga sp.
GCAGCCAGGCGACGGCGTCGCCGGCGGTGTGGGCGTGGCCGAGGAAGAGGAGCTCGACGCGCTGCTCGCCGTCGTCGAAGACGAGCTTGTGCGAGAAGTAGAGGGAGGGGACCTCGTAGGAGAGGGCCCCGTACTCGGCGGCCCGGTTCTTCTTCGCCCCCTCGAAGCCGTCGGCCCCCTTGGTCCCGAAGAGGGGCTGGCTCCGCTCCTGGGCGACGATCGTGGCCCCGAGCTTGACGTACTGCACGTTCCCGTCGGCGTGGTCGCCGTGGTAGTGGGTGTCGAAGACGAACCTGATCGGCTTGTCGGTGCGCTCGCGGATCGAGGCGATCACGTTCTCCGCCTGGCCGGGGAAGTTGGCGTCGATGATCAGGACGTAGTCGCGGAAGACGACGAAGCCCTGATTGCAGCCGGTGAACACCGGCTCCGTCTGCGCCTTGCGGAAGAAGACCCCGGGGGCCACCTCGGTGATCGCCGTCTCGCCCGGCACGGCCAGCGCGGGCACCGGGGTGAGGAGGAGCGCGAGGAGGCAGGGGACGAGGAGGATCGCGGTGCGCATGGGAAGGATCCCGGAGGAATCGGGCGGAGGGCCGCGTCGCCCCCCGGGGGCCGCGGCGGCCGGTCAGGATACGGCTCCGCCGTCGCCCCCGCAAAGCGGGCGGGCTTCAGTCGCCGGCCGCGCCGCGGGCGAGGAGCGGATGGAGGAAGTTGGCCGCGACGATGGTGGCGGCGCCGAGATAGAAGCCGGGGTGGAGGTCGCGGTGCTCCCCGAGAAGGAAGGCCGCGGCGAGGATCCCGTAGACCGGCTCGAGGTTCACCGCCAGGTTCGAGGCGAAGGCGGTGACGTGGCGGAGGATGTCGATGTGGAGGGCGTAGGCCCACACCGTGCAGGCCCAGGCGAGCACGAGGAGCCAGAGCCAGTCGCGCCCCTGCCAGACGAGGAGGGAGGGCAGGCCCCCCTGCCCGGGGAGCAGCGGCAGGGCGACGAGCGCCGCCAGGCACGCCCCGGCCATCTCCCAGGCCACCATCACCATCGGTCGGGGCCGCCAGCCCCCCTCGTCGCCACGGACGAGCCGGCGGTTGAGCACCGGGAAGATCGCCGCCAGGAGCGCTCCCAGAAGCGCGACTCCCAAGCCGACGAGCCGGCCGCGCTCGAAGCCGGCCACGAGGAGCACGCCGGCGGCGACGACGCACCCCAGCGCCACCTCCAGCCGCCGCACCGGACGGCGCTCGATGAGCGGCTCGGTGAAGGCGGTGAAGAGGGAGGTGGTCGCCATCCCCGCCAGGCAGACCGAGACGTTCGCCAGCCGCGCGGCGCCGAAGAAACAGATCCAGTGGAGCCCCGCGATCGCGCCGACGCCGAGGAGCGCCGCGGCGACCCGCGGCGGGGGCACGGTGTCGTCGCGCGAGGCGACGAGCGCCAACGCCCCGGCGCCGAGGGCCGCCAGCCCCGTGCGCCACACCACCACCGCCGGGGCCGGGAGGGAGATGAGTTGGCCGAGGAAGGCGGTGGCGGTGAAGAGGAGGACGAGGAAGTGGAGGCGGAGGGTGTGGATCCAGGGCATGGAGGCGGTCCGCCCACTACGGCGGGATCGTGGGCGGGGCGAGCGTCGCCGGCGTGGGCACCTGCGGCGGCGGCGCGGGAACGACCTGGCCCGTGGCCACCGCCAGACTCTCCCCCGCCTCCTTGGCGCGTGGATCGATCTCGAGGGCCCGGCGGAAGGCGGCGACCGCCTCGTCGACACGGCGGAGCTGGTAGAGGACGACGCCGTGGTTGGTGAGCAGTTGGACGTCGTCGGGCAGGACGTCGAGGAGCTCGCGGTACATCCGTTCGGCCGGCTCCATCTGTCCTTCGCGCGCCAGTCGCTCGGCCTCGGCGCGGAGCGCCGCGCGGAGGTTGTCGCGGGCGTCGGTCGAATCGGGCTGGAGTTCGACCGCGCGGCGCAGCGTCTGGACCGCGGCGGTGGGGTCGCCGCGCTTGAGCCGGATGAAGCCGAGGTTGTTCCAGCCCTGCACCGCGTCGGGGAAGCGGTCGATCATGCCGCGGAAGCAGGCCTCGGCCTCGTCGAGACGGTTCGCCGCGATCAGGGCGTTGCCGAGGTTGACGGCGAACTGGAGCACGTGCGGTTGTCGCTCGGCGGCCGCGCTGAACTGCGCCAGGGCCTCGTCGATCCGCCCTTCCTGCATCAGCGACGTGCCGAGGTTGTTGTGCGTTTCGCCGAGATCGGGGCGCAGGCGGGTGGCGTTCTCGAAGTGGGACATCGCGCCCGCCCGGTCGCCGCGGGCGAACTTCCGCGCCCCGAGCCGGTTGTGGGCCTGCCAGGCGTCGGGGTTGGTGGCGAGGGTGTGTGTCCAGAGCGCGTCCTCGCCGGCGAAGGCGTGGGCGTAGCGGAAGGAGGCGACGGCCAGGAGCGTCAGGACCGCTCCGCCGGCCACGAGCGCGGCGGGCTGGTAGCGCGCCGGGATCGTGGCGAAGCGCGTGGCGACGGCGGCGGCGAGGAGCGCGAGCGGGCCGACGAGGGGGAGGTAGAGGAAGTGGTCGGCCACCCAGGTGATCCGCATGTAGGAGATGGTGACGAAGCCGAGGATCGGCAGGAGCATGAGGAGGAAGAACCCGAGGGCGAAGATGGCATGGCGGGCCGGCGTCGGGCGCTCCGCCGTGCCGCGCGCCGTCCACAGCCACGCGCCCACCGACGCGACGATCGGCCAGCAGAGCAGTTGCCACGGCTGCGGCGGCTCGACCTCCCAGCGCGGGTAGATGGGGAGGAGGTTCGCCGGCCACAGCGCCGTCCAGAGGTAGAAGAGCGCCGCCATCCCGGAGATCGCCATCCGGGAGAGGAAGCCCCCGAAGGTGAAGAGATCGGCGACGGGGATCTTCTCCTCGCCGATCGCCCGGCCGTGCTGGTAGTGGATCGTCACGAGTCCCAGGACGAGCGAGACGACGAAGAAGGGGGCGGCGGCGCGGAGGTCACGGAACCCGATCCGGCCGCGCCGCCACCAGGCGTGGAGGAGGAGCACGACCGGGAACATCACCATGGACGTCTTGGCGAGCATCGCCACGAGGAACCAGGCGAGCGCCGCGCCGAGGAACAGCGTGGAACGCCGCCGCGCGTCGGGGCCCGGTTCCCGGGACGCGTCGTCATGCCGGACGAAGCAGATCGCGGAGAGGAGGAAGGGGGGCAGGGAGAGGGTGTTCTTCAGTTCCGACACCCAGGCGACGCTCTCGACGCAGGCCGGATGGATGGCGAAGAGGAGCCCGGCGATCCAGGCACCGGGGATCCGCATCACCACGAGCAAGCGCCACAGAAGCAGGCTGCCGGCGGCATGGAGGAGGATGGAGACGGCGTGGTAGCCGGCCGGATCGGTGCCGAAGAACGGCCACTGCGCCCAGAAGGCGGAATAGGAGAGGGGGAAATAGTCGGCCCCGTCGGGATTGAACCACAGCTTCGCCAGGCCCTCGAGGGTGCCCGACTGCACGACCCGATTGGCGGTGAGGAGCGAGTCGTCGTCCCAGAGCCAGTCGCCGTGGAGGGCGGGGGAGTAGATCCACAGGACGGCCAGGAGGATGGCGGCGCCCCGCAGCAGCACGTCGGCCAACGGCCGCCACGCCTCTCCGGCCGTCGATGCATCCCCCGTCAAGGGCACCGCCGCCGGTGCGGCGGGCGCGGAGGGTGGTCGCCGGGGCGATCGCATCGGAGGCCGGGAGGGGGTGACGATCCGGTGGGAACCGGACCGCATCATACCGTCGGCCGATCAGGCCCGCCGCCGGCGCGAGCGCCGCTCGACCAAGCCGAGGGCCCCGGCCACGAGGGCCACGACGCTCCCCAGGCTGGCGGGATCGATCTCCGGGACTCCCGGGGTGGGGCTCGAGTTGGTGAAGAGCAGCTGGCCCGTGGACTCGCTGAAGGTGATCGTCTGGCCGGCCGCCGAACTGGTCCACACGCCGCCGCTTCCGGAGAAGTTCAAGCCCGCATAGCTCCCGATCCCCGAGCTCATCACCTGGTCGAAGAAGTTCAACTTCGACCCGAAGGAGAAGAGGTCGAAGACGGTGCCGTCGGCGAAGGGAACGAGGTTGCCGAACACGAGATCGAGCGTGCCGCCGTAATCGAGCACGCCGGGGCTCGTGACGACGATCCGGTCGTAATCGGTGCCGGCGGTGCCGGCGCCACTGCCGGAGCCGTCGATCTCCATCACGGTCGTGCTGCCCGCCTGGAGGTCGAGCCCGGCCGCCGTGATCGTGCCGGGGCTGTTTCCCGGGGAAAGGGTGCCGGAGGCGAGGACGGTGAGCGTCGAGCCGATGAAGGCGTCGCCGCCGAGCGTGGCGCCGCCCGCCACGGTAACCGCGGAGTTCGTGAGGTCGCCGTTGACGAGCAGCTTGCCGACCGAGACGGTCGTCGGGCCGGAGTAACTGTTGCTTCCGCTCAACGTCAGCGTGCCGGAACCGGACTTGGTGAGGGTGCCGCCGGCGCTCGAGAGATTCGAGGCGAAGGTGACGTCCCGGCCGGCCGTGTCGATGTTCAGGCTCTGGTTGGCGGCGTTCGAGAAGCGGGCCGAGTAATCGGTCGCGTTGGCGTTGGAGTAGCGGAGCGTGCCACCCTCGAAGCTGATCGTGCCGGTCGAGCCGATGGCGTTGGCACTGCCGAGGACGAGCGTGCCGTCGTCGAGTGTCGTGCCGCCGGAATACGAGTTCGAGCCGGAAAGCTCGAGGACCCCGGCGCCGGACTTCGTGAGGGTGCCAGAGCCGCTCATGGCTTGGGAGTACGTGCCGCTCGTGGCCTGATCGAAGACGACGGCGGCGCTGTTGGCGATGTCGCCGCGGAGGCTGCCGGCCGATCCGATGAGTCGGCCGGCGGAGACGGTCCAGCCGCCGGTGTTGCTGCCCGTGCCGGTGAGGGTCAAGTCGCCGGCGTTCGTCTTCTTGAACGTGCCGCTGCCGGCGAGTTTGCCGGCGTAGGTGCCGTTCGTGAACTGATCGAACTCGAGGGTGCCGGCGCCGGCGACGTGCGCGTTGCCCGGGAGGCTCGTCGTCCTGACGCTGAGAGTGCCCTCCGAGACGGTCGTCAGGCCGGTGTAGGTGTTCGAGCCGGTGAGGGTGATGCTGCGGATGCCGCGCTTCTCGAGCGAGCCATTACCCGAAATGACGCCCGTATAGGTTCCGTCCTGGGTGTTGTCGAAAGCCACCGACGCTTGGTTGACGACGATCGCCGGCATCGCGGCGACTCTCGTCGCCACGAGTTGGCCACCCATGACGGTGGTGGTGCCGGTGAGGCTGCTGGTGCCCGAGAAGGTGATCGTGCCGCTGTTGATGAGCAGCATGTTGCCCGTGCCGGAGATGATGCGGGAGTAGGTGCCGCTGAAGGCCTGATCGAACGTGAGCTGCGAGTTGTTGACGACATTCCTCTTGATGCTGTTCGTCGTGCCCTTGATCGCCCCCTCCGAGACGACGAGCGTGCCGGCCGTGCCGGAGGCCGAACCGGAGAGCGTGAGCGTGCCGGCGCCATACTTCGAGAACGTGCCCGTGCCGGCCATCGCGCCGGCCCAGGCTTCGCTCGCGGTCTGGTCGAAGCGGACTTCGGTCGAAGCACTCGCGCCGAACGTGCCGCTGGTGGCGAGGCTCTGGGCGTTGCCGACGAGGAGGCCTGTCGCGATGGAGCCGGACGTGAAGGTGTTGACGCCCGTGAGCGAGACCGTGCCGCTGCCGATCTTCGTGAAGGCGCCGCCGGCACTCGTGAGATTGGAGGCGAGCGTGATGTTCTGGCCGTTGCTGTCGATGCTGTACTGCTGGTTGGCCGCGTTCGAGAAGCGGGAGGAGTAGTCGGTGGTGTTGAACGAGGTGTACCGGAGCGTGCCCCCCTCGAAACCGATCGTGCCGGTGGTGCCGATGGCATTCGCGGAGTTGAGGACGAGGGCTCCGGCGACGAGCGTCGTGCCGCCGCTGTAGGAGTTGTTTCCGCCGACGGTCAGCACGCCGGTGCCGGTCTTCACGAGGTTGCCCGCGCCGCTCAGGGTGCCGTTGCAGGTGGCCGTCCCGGATGCCAAGGCGCCGCCATGGGCGAACTTGAGCGTGCCGGCGAAGTCGAGATCGCCGGTGAGGGCGCCCGAGGCGCCGCTGCCGAGGGAGCCGGTGGTGGCGACCGTGAACGCGCTCGCGTTGCCACCGACGCCACCGATCTGGAGCGTGCCCCCTTGGTTGAGCGTGAGCGTGCCGTTGGAGGTGCTCTTGGAGAAGGTGCCGGTGACGACGACGTAACCGCCGTTGTTGATCGTCAGCCTGCCGGTGCCGCTGGCGCCGACGGTGAGGAGTCCAGCAGCTTCCGAACTTCCGGAGCCATTGTTGAACCAGGTGCCGTCGGTGACCGTGACGGTGCCGAGCGACCCGGCCGACGCACCGATCGAGCCGCCACGGGTCTGGATCATTCCGCCGTTGACCGCGAACGTGCCCTGGCCGCTGCCGCCGACGGTCAAAATGCTCAGGAAATCCGCGCTTCCCGAGGTATTGATGTTGAGGGTTCCGACGCCGGTGCTGGCGACACCGAGCCGGGCCTCGCCCAGCTTCAAAAAGCCGCCGGCATTGACCGAGACGGTGCCGGTCCCCGTTTCGCCGATTTGGGTCGTGTTTCCGATCACGAACACCGACCCGCTGGTGATCGTCGCCAGGCCGCTGCTGCTCGCCGACATGCCGAGTTGGAGCCCGATGGTGAGCCCCTGCGTCGAACCGGTGCCGCTGGTGACGACCCCCCCGGTGACGTTGAGCGTGCCGCTGCCGCCGCCGGTGCCGCCGAGAATCAGGTGGCTGCGCGGGGCGAACGTGCCGCTCGACACGTTGATCGTGCCGGTGCCGCTCCCGACGCCGACCTGCCAGGAGCTGCCGGTGGCGACGAGACCCCCGGCGACGTTCAGCGTGCCGGTGCCGGCCTTGCCGAGTTGGACGACGCCATTTTGGGTTCCGGAGGTCGCCGGCCCGATCAGCGCACCGGCATTGGCATTGATCGTCATGTTCAGCGGCAGGGTGTTCGAGGTGGTGCCGGTGAGCTGGAGCGTGCCGGTGTTCATCAGCGTCAGCGTGCCGGTGCCGGAGAGCGTGTTGCTGATGACGAGCGTGTTGCCGGCCGTCTGGTTGAACTGGAGGACGCCGTTGTTGGTGAGCGCGCCGGCGCCGGACAGAATCGCACCGTCGTCGAACTGCACGGTCGAGCCGCTGGCGATCGTCCCCACGGTGTAGGTTTGGCCGCCGTTGCTCGCGGCGGTGGTGCCGTAGATGGCGATGGGGGGGGCAGCGGCCTGGCCCATCCGACCGACGACTCCGGAGGCGAGGGCGACGAGCAGCGGCAGGAGGAATCGGCGGGCGGACATGGAGCAAACTCCTGGCCAAGCGGCGGAAACGATGGCGAAAAAAGGCTGTCGAGGGGCAACCCCGCCGAGATAACCCCTCGAACAGGGGATGCGATAACTTTTCGGTCTGACACTTTTTTAAGGTAGCGGAGGCGACCGAGTTCGAGCAATCCCCCCCGTCGTGGAGCCAAGCGAGGATCGGGAAGCCGCGGTCGCAGACGGGGTCGTGGCCGCCAGACCTGCCGCCGTCGCCGTCGAGGCCGGGTTCAGGGGCCGGCGTAGCGGCCCACGAACAGGATCGTGCCGTGGGGGCGATCGCGGATCAGGAAGAGGAAGGGGCGGTCGGCGTGGAAGTCGACCGGCTTCGGTGGCGGCGGGCCCGGGGCATTGGAGATCACCGCCGTGGCCGCGGCGGCTTCGGTCCCCTCCTCGTTCACTTCGACGAAGGCCTTGTGGAGGACCTTCGCCACCGAGAGCGGCTCCGCCTCCGTCATCCCCGAGAGGTCGGCCCTCCCGGGAAGGAAGAGGTCGACGACCCCGAGCCGCTCGAGCGCCGCCACGGCGTCGAAGCCGTGGTCGAGCCGGAAGCGCGGCAGCCGGATCTCCACCTCCACCGGCTCCGCGTCACCGAGCCACGCGGCCAGCGTGTCGGTGTCGAGCCCCGCCTCGAGGGCCGCGAGGCCGTCGCGCTCCCGGGGAAGGACCACCACCATCTCCAGGTCGTCGCCCACGTAGGGCAGCGTGAGCACCTGAAAGCCGTCCCCCTGGAAGTGCCGCTCGCGCCCCTTGCGGCGCATGAGCGGCACCGGCGAGTCGGTGCCGTCGGCGCGGTGGAAGGGCTCGTCGGCGGTGGCCGCCGGGGAGAACTGCGTCGCCCAGTTCCCCTTGAAGGCGATGGCGCTTGCCACCACGAGGCGCGTCAGGTCGTTCACGGCCCCGGGTGGGAGGAGCGTGCCGATCCGGCCGCGCGTCTGACTCGCCACCCAGGCGTTGATCGTCGCCCGCTCCCCCTCGGCGTCGGCGGCGAAGTCGGCCTCGCGGAAGCCGGCGGCGAAGCGGTCGGCGAGCGTCGACACGAACGTCGGGTCCCACGCCACCCCCTTCTGGCCCCACAGCGCCGCGGCGACGGCGAGCTCGTAGGGCCGATCGGCGGCGCCGTAGAACCGGGCCAGGTCGCCGGCGGCGGCGAGGCGGTCGCCGTCGGGGAGGTGGAGCGTCGCTCGCAGCTGCCCGAGCGAGTCCCCGCGGGCGCCGACGGCCGTCATCGCCAGGGCCGCGTGGATCGAGAAGGGGGAGAAGAAGAGGTTGCCTTTCTCGCCGGCGAGCGCGCGGTGGAGGGCGAGGGCGAAGCGGTCGGAACCGGCGGCGACCGCGGCGAGGTCCTCCGACCAGACAGGCGGCGGTGCCGTGGCGGAGGCGCGTTGCGGATCTGCGGCGGCGCTGACGCCCGCGGCGGCACGCTCGGCATGCTCCCCGGCTCGCTGGGCGCGGCTTTGCGGAGACACCGGGGCGGGGCGGCCGCATCCGCCGGCGAGCGCAGCGAGTGCCATGGCGACCGTGGTGCCAAGCGCGAGCGCGGGGCGGAAACCCAGGACCGACATCGAAACCCCTCCGCGGGACCGGGAGACGGGAAAAGAGTCTATGCTGACGCGGGCCCCCTCCGCGCCTTCCCGGGAGGACGCCCGGGGCGTGGGTCGTCGAACCCGATCCGTGACCTCGGTCCCCGTCGCGGATCGGTGCCCGCGCCGGTCCGGTGCCACCACAGTCAGGAGCAGCCGATGCACGGGTCGAGCGGTCGGTCGGGACGCGGTGCCGCGCGGGGCGGGTGGCTCGCGGTCGCGGTGGCCCTCGGCGGGATCCCCGGCCGGGCCGACGAGCCGGCGGCGACGCCCGTGCCGCGGAGCGACGCGGTGGAGCGGATCGCGGCCGAGGCCCGCGACTCGATCGTCACCATCCGCTTCACCGGCCGCAGCGGCGACGACGCGGGGCTCGGCACCGGTTTCGTCATCGCCCCCGACGGCCTCGTCGCCACCAACTACCACGTCATCGGCGAGGCGCGGCCGGTGAGCGTGGAACTCTCCGACGGCACGCGCCACGACGTGGTCGAGATCCATGCCTCAGACCGGGCGGCCGACCTGGCGATCGTGCGCATCGCGAAGCAGGGGCTCGTGCCGCTCGAGCTCGGCGACCCGGCCACGCTCGCCGACGGCCGCGAGGTGGTGGCGATGGGCAATCCCCACGGCCTCGAGCGGAGCGTCGTCTCGGGGCGCGTCTCGGGGCGGCGCGAGATCGATGGCCGGACGATGATCCAGCTCGCCATCCCGGTGGAGCCGGGCAACAGCGGCGGGCCGCTCCTCGATCTCGAGGGGAGGGTGCAGGGGATCGTGACGATGAAGTCGCTCGTCACGCCGTTCCTCGGCTTCGCCGTCGGCGTCGACCAGCTGCGGCCGCTCCTCGAGCGGCCCAATCCGGTGGCGATGGATCGCTGGCTGACGATCGGCACGCTCGACCCGAAGGAGTGGACGACCGTCGGCGGCGCGAAGTGGCGGCAGCGCGCGGGGCGGATCGTCGTCGACGGCGTCGGCGGCGGGTTCGGGGGCCGTTCGCTCTGCCTTTCGGTCGCCGAGCCCCCCGCGGCCCCCTTCGAGATCGCCACCTGGGTCAGGCTCGACGACGAGGCGGGCGCGGCGGGGCTCGTCTTCGCCGCCGACGGGCAGGATCGCCACTACGGCTTCTACCCCACCGCCGGGAAGCTGCGCCTGACGCGCTTCGACGGCCCCGACGTCCTCTCCTGGAAGATCCTCGACGAGACGGCGAGCGCCGACTACCGCCCCGGCGACTGGAACCACCTCCGCGTCCGCCGCACCCCCGAGGGCTTCGCCTGCTTCGTCAACGACGCGCGCGTTTTCGAATCGACCGACACAGGCCTCGGCGCGGGGCGCGTGGGGCTCGCCAAGTTCCGCGACACGAAGGCCGAGTTCCGCGGGTTCGCGGTCGGCGCCGAATTGCCCCCTTCGCGGCCACCGGCGGACCAGCTCGCCCGGATCGCCGGGCTGGTCGAGCATCTCGGCGCCCCGCCCCCCGCCGATCTCGTGGCGACGCTCGTCGCCGAGGGGGCCACCGGCGACGCGGCGCTCGCCGCCCGCGCCGACGCGCTCGAGCGGGAGGCGAAGCGGGTGCGGGCGCTCGCGGCCTCCGTGCAGACGCGGCGCACGATCGGCGCGCTTTCCACCGCCGCCGCCGCCGAGCCGGTCGATCTCTTCCACGCGGCGCTACTCGTCTCGGCGCTCGACAATCCCGAGCTCGACGTCGCCGGCTCGCGGGCCGATCTCGACCGGCTCGCTGCCGAGGTGGCCGCGGCGCTGCCCGAGGGGGCCGACGACGGCGCGAAGCTCGCCACGCTCAACCGGGTGCTGTTCACGGAGCTCGGATTCCACGGCAGCCGCGGCGACTACTACAACCGCTCCAACAGCTACGTCAACGAGGTCCTCGACGACCGCGAGGGGATCCCGATCACGCTGGCCCTGGTCTACATGGAGATCGCGAAGCGCCTCGGGCTCCCGATGGAGGGGGTGGGACTGCCGGGGCACTTCATCGTCCGCCACGCGCCGGCGGGCGCGGAGCCGCGCTGGATCGACGTCTTCGACGGCGCCACGATCCTCGACCGCGACGGCGTGGCGGCGCTCTACCGGGGGCTCCAGGGGGCGGAACTCACCGACGATCTCCTCGCGCCGGTCGGCCCGCGGGCGATCCTCGTACGGATGATCAACAACCTCCTCGGCATCGCCACGCGCTCCGACGACGCCCCGGCGATGCACCGCTACCTGGACGCGATCATCGCGGTCGATCCCGACGCGGCGCGGGAGCGCGTGATGCGGATGCTCGTCGCCAACCGGCTGGGGCGGCGCGACGAGGCGCGCGCCGACGCTCTCCGCCTCCTCGAGACGGCCCCGGCGGAGATCGACCTCGAGGCGGTCCACCGCTTCCTCGAGGCCCTCGACCGCGGCGGGCGGTAGGAGGGGGTGGATCAAGTGATCCATGCCCTTTTCACCCGAACACCCCGGAACAGCCGGTGGCTTTCGGGAGTGTCCTCCGCCGCATCGAGCGCCGGGAGGCTCGACCCGCAGTCTGCCGACGGGTCGCCCGCGGGGCGAGTACCGGGGAAGCGCGTGGGCCGCGCGCGGCCGGGCCCGCCGAGGTGATCCTGCGGCGGGCCCGTGCGTGTCGTTCATCCGTGCCGGATCAACGCTCGAGGTGTGAGCGGACGCCCGAGGTCCGGGTGGCGAACGTGACCGGGATCGCGGCCGCCTCACGAGCACATCAGCCCGAGCCAGTAAAGGAACTTCCTGAATCCTTCGTAGCCCAGTCCGTTTTTCGTTCCGAACTTCCTGAAGATGCTGTCGATGATTTCCTTGCGCCGCGTCGGATTCGATCGCAGATAGTCCTGCCCTTCCAGCCAGTCGTCGAATCGTCGGAACCCCATCGGGATACCCGTGCCCCTGATCGCGTCGTACAGCGCTCGGGCCTCGGCCTCGCTGAGACAGCCGTTGCCGTCGGTGTCGCCCGCCTTGAGGATGATTCTGCGCAGGGCCTGGTATTCATTGTCGCGCTGCCCGGGTGCGTAGTGATCGGGAGCTTTCGGAAACCAATCGGGAGTCTGGCCGGCCGGGGCTGGCTCCGCCGTCGGATCAGGCTGGTACGGCGGCTGCCACGGTCACCGCCGCCGCCCGCTTCCGCCGCCGCCGCTCGAGCATCGCCACCGAGCCGATCACGAGCGACATCGTGCTCGCGAGGCTGCCGGGATCGATCTCGGGGACGGGGGCCGTCACCGTTGCGCCGAAGGAGATATCCAATGAGGGAAAGCTGTTGGCGTTGTTGGAATATTTGGAATTGTTCCGGAAGGTGTTCAGCATCGTAAAGCCGTTGGTGACGGTGTACTGGCCGTTGGTGGTCCCGTCGAGGAATCCGGTGGTGCGCTGCATGCCGATATTGAGCGACGGCGCGTAAAGGATCAGCGCGTAAGAAGTATTCGCGAGCAGCGAATAGGCGCTGATATTCGTGAGCTGAGCCGAGGTCAGATCCAGAGAGAAGGCCGTCGACGTCGTCGTCGGCTTTGAAAAGGTCACGGTGTCTGTCGCGTACGCCGTCGTGCCCGCAGCCGCGCTGTACGCGGTCGTGTTGGTCGTGTTGCGCAAAGCAATCGTGAGCGAGGCCGTGCCCGACGTGACACTGGAAGTGTTCAGTCCGAGACGAATCCAGTCGATGTCAAACGGGCCGGAGCTCCCCGTCGTGAAGGCGATTCCGAAGTTCTGGAGGTACGTTCCGTTGAGGGCGGGCCAATTGGCATTCGAGTTCGCGGCGTTTGTCGGTCTGATGTAGGTGATCGTCGCGCCCGTCGCGACCCCTTCGAAACACGAGGAAGCGATCGACAGGGCCGCGACACTGGCGACGGCGATAGCGGCCCGGCGACGGGCGGCGTGCGAGCGAGCGAGAAACGTCATGGTTGCGGTCTCCGAGGGGGAGGTTTTGGAGGCGAGCGGGCGAGAGGGGAGACCGCTGTGCCCGGCACTCTAAGCGAGGCTGTCATTTCCGCAAGGCCTCGGACCTTCACAAGGGACGAAGCGGGCAGTCGTTGGGACGAAACGGGCACGGCTACGACCGTGCCCGCACCGTCGACACCCTCGCGCCGGCGCCCGTGAAGAACGCGATCAACTCCGTCGCCTTGGGCAGGAAACGGTGCCAGGGCGGGAAACGGTACCAGCCACCGAATCCGGGAAGGATGGGCGGCGGGCGCTCATCTCCCTTCGC
>CAZMOU010000137.1:0-13042 GCA_964567835.1 uncultured Chitinophaga sp.
CCTCCTGCACCGGCACGTTCACCGTGTAGGTCTGCTCGACCGTCTCGGTGTAGGGAACCTGAACGGTGTACTCGGAGGTCTTGGTCTCCGTCACGGGCTTGTTGACCGTGTAGTTCACCGTGCGGCTCCGGGTCTCGGGAACCTGCACGGTGACCGTGCGGGTCCGCTCCTCGGTCCGCGGAACACGCTTGTTGACCGTGTAGGTCCGCTCGCGCTGCTCCGTCGTGTACTCGGTCGACGTGACGGTCTTCATCTCCGTCACGTACTGACGCTGGTACACCGTCTTGGTCGACGGACCGCAGCCACCGGCCACGATCGCGCCCCCCTCGACCACACCACCATCGGCGACCACGGCACCGCCGCAGCCACCCTCGCACCCACCACCGCAATTGCCGCAATCGTCAGCGAACGTGCTCACGCACGCCGTGGCGACGGCGAAGGCGGGGAGGATTCGAAACACCAGTTTGCGAATCACTGACACCTCCGGGAAGGAACTAGAAACCCTTGGACCGAGCAGGTTTTTCTCGAGCCGGCCCGATCGGGCGGTCTGTCGAAGAGACCCCTCTCTCGCGAACGACCGAACCGATTCGGCCGCCTGATAAGCTGGATAGATTACGTTGACTTGACCGGCGTTCAAGGGACCGGCGATTTTTTTTCCAGGCGCCGCCACGCACCAGGGTGTCTCCCTGCTCGCCGACGCGGAAAACGTCTTTTTTTCAGGGACGAATTGACTCTCGAGGGATACTCACGGCCCCTGGTCGCCCCCCCGCGACGCTCCGGTCACCCACCGGACGCGCTGGCCAGGCATATCGGGAGGCTGCCGACTCGGATCGATGACGTTCCGGGGGGCCCGCGGGGACGGAACGCCGCGCCGCTGCTCCGTCCCGCCGGGCGAGCGCCGCGGGCGGCCCGGGGAGGGTGGCCGCTCACCCGCCCTCTCGGGGGGATGGCGACGCGAACAGCGCGGCCGAGAGGCGCGAGAGCACCCAGAGCGTCCCCAGCGGGAGGATGATCGTGGAGATCGTGAAGTAGATCGCGAGATTCACGATCGACTCCCCCACCTGGGCCAGCGTGTCGTAGAGCCGTCGGGCGCGTTCACCGACGTAGTCGACCGGGTTGTAGCGGTCGAGCCAGCCTTTGGCCTTGGCCGCCGCCGCATCCTCGCGCTCGACCGCCTCGATCCGTTGCGTCGTGGCGGTGACCGCCGCGGCGGCCTGCTGGTAACCGCTCTCCAGGAAACGCTCGGCGACGATCGAATCGATCCAGGCGGTGGTGGGGATCGCCAGACGGGCGAAGAGCGCGAGACCGAAGAGCCGCGATCCCCACGCCAGCGACGAGCGCCGCGTCCGCCCGCCGACGAGCATCGACGCTCCCACCGCGACGAGCGAGGGGAGGAACAGCCACCACCCCAGCGCCCGGCCGATCTGCATCGCCACCCGCTGCGTCCCCAGCGCCGTGGTGCTGGTGAGGAGCAGGGCACCGTACTGCTCGACCAGATCGTTGACCGGATCGAGCGCCTGGCCGATCCCCAGGCTGCCTCCTGGCCCGAAGCTGAAACTGACCTCGGAACTCTGGGCCAGCGAGATCGCGCTGTCGAGCCCCCGCGTCGCCGCCAGCGCGGCGAGCGTGCGGGCGAAGGCGGCCTCGATGTAGGCCTCCCCCTTCTCGTCGGCCGCCGGGGCGAAGACGAACATCGAGAGCAGCGCCACGGCCCCGAGCAGGAGGAAGCGCGCCACCGGCTCGCGGAGGAAGGCGGGCAGGAAGGGAAGCCAACGGCCGCTCCAGGCGACCGTCAACAGGTCGAAGCCGTCGGAGTGGGGCCCCGGCCCGGCGGGGGACACCGTCGGGGCCTGACCGGCGGCGGACGGCGCCGGGTCGGGTGCACCGGAAGACGAGGCCATGCGTGGCACTCCTGCGCGGCGGAGGGACCGGCTCGGTCAGCGAGCCGGCTCCCATCCTACGCGACCCCCGCGTGGGGGATCGGTCACGTCGCATGGCGCATGGCCACGCGAGCGGCGACAAGGCCGGGGAAGCGACCGAGAAGGGACGATCCGCCAGGCCCGGTCGGCCTCCCGCACCGGCCTCAGCTGCCCCGTGTGCGGCGGCGACAGGCCACGTACGCCGACAGTGCCAGGCCGGCCAGGGCCATGCCGTACGTGGAAGGCTCGGGCACCGGCACGAAGTCGAGATTCCCGGCGTTCGTCACGATCCCGGCCCCCCCTCCGGAGCCGTCGAGATACCCAGGCGTCAGCGACGACTTGATGCCGGTCACGCCCGGAATCTCGATCCGCAGTTGGCCGCCCCCCTTCCACTGGAAGTTCTGCGGCGATTCGGTCCAGATCACGAGGCTGTACTCGCCCTGGGCGTTGCCCACGGTCCCGTTGAACGGGTTTTGCGTCGTCGGGATCGAGAACAGATGGCTTCCGTAGGGCTCGTTGACCCCCGGGGTCAAGGTCCCCATGTTGAGTTGCCCGCTCGCGGCATCGGCCACCTGCACGGTGTTCAAGCCGTCCGATGGCGTGACGCCGTTGACGCTGACGGGGGTCGAGTAGGAGTTCCCCACCGGCTTGAACAGGTTCGAGCCCTGCGTGGTCGAGTACTTGCCGGGAACGAAGAACCCGCTGTAGATCGCGATGTTCTGGGGCAGGACCCCCTGGCCACCCTGCGGCGTGTTCTGGAAGAACTGGAAGTTGAGCGCGGTCACCGACGAGCCGGTGTAGGACGCGGGCAGCTGGAAGTTCCAGAAGACGACGTTGTACCCCTTGTTGTTGGTCCGGGTGATGACGGTGGCTTGGGTCGTCACCTCGTCGGCGATGATGGTCATGGTGTCGGCGCTCGAGGCGGAATGCCACGCAAGCGCGATCACCGTCCAGAGGGCGAGGCGAAAACCCCGATCGAATCGCATATCCCCAACTCCTTCCCTTACGGCTTCGGAAGGAGGATTTATAGGGAGATACCTATTTATTGGTAAAGCCCCCTCAAAAGGACTACACCATCCGCGTTTCGGGACGACGACCGGGGGCGTCTGGAGGTCGAGACCCCCTCCCCGCAGCGTCGCTCACCCCGGGGCTGCGGAGCGGCCCCCCCCGCCCGATGCGACGGCAGACACAGCCGGGAAAGCCGCCGCTTTCCGGGCTGTCCCCGGCGGGAGTGAGGTCACGGATGGGGTCCGCCGGCCGCCAGCAGCCGCTCGAGGACCGGCCGCAGCGCGGCCGCCCGGCGCGCGTTGCCCGCGGCGCTTGGATGGAGGTCGTCGTCGAGGAACGCCTCCGGGTCGGGCAGACCGTCGGTGCCGAGGAAGGCGGCCCCGCAGTCGAGATACTCGACCGGCGCGCCGTCCGCCGGCAGGGCGGCGATCGCGTCCCGGACGAGTTCGTTGGCCTTCACCTGCGCGGCGCGCTCGTCCCACCGCGACTTCGCCGGAAGGATCCCCAGGAACACGACCGGCACCGTCGCATGCCGGCTTCGGACGGTGGCCAGGAAGCGTTCGAAGGCGGCGAGCACGTCCTCCGGCTCCGCACCGGCGTGGATGTCGTTGCTCCCCGCCGAGACGACGATCAAGGCCGGGCTCGCCGGGTCGATCAGCCGGGGGGCGAAATCGGCCAGCTCGGCGAGGCGGCAGCCGCCCACCCCGCGATTGACCACCACGAAGCCCGAGAGATCGTCGGCGAGGGTCTCCCACATCCGGATGTTCGACGACCCGACGAGCACCACGCCCCCCGCGGCGGGCCGCGGTGCGGCCTCGTAGCGGGCGATCTCCTCCTCCCATCGGCCCGCGTCGGGCCTGGTTCCCGCGTCCGTGGTGGGCGCTTGTGCGGACGTCGCGGCGGGCAGGGGCGCCGCCGCGGTCGTCGACGACTCCGGCGTGGATGGCGGGATCGCGACGTCGATCTCCATCGTCTCCGGCCCCATCAGCCGAACCTTCACCGGTCCCTCGCCCGGACGCGCCGGGATCTCGGCGACCGGTCGCGGGATCGACTCGTACAGCACCCAGCCACCCCCCGCCAGGAGGCAGGCAACGAGCGTGAGCGGGATGAGGGGGAGACCGCGGCGAGGGGTGGCCATGCGCTCGCTCCTGACGTGACGACCTGTCGCCGACGCACCCTTGGGGCCGCGGCGTGCGCCATCTTCGCGCCATCGCCGCCCCGGCGGCAAGCGCCGCACGTCACCCCTGCGGCATCGACCGGGGGCGCGGTCTGGTATCCTCTCCACCCTCGGGTCGGGGGACGTGCGAGGTGGATCGTGCGCCGCCCGCGGCCCGCTCCCGGAGACCACCGATGCGACTCTCGATGAAGCACGCCCTCGCGGCGGCCGCCCTGTGCGCCCTCCTCGCCGCGGAACGGTCCGCCCGCGCCGACGTCTCGCTCAACAACATGTTCGGCGACCACATGGTCCTCCAGCAGGGGATCCGCAACCGCGTGTGGGGGAAGGCCGATGCCGGGGAGAACGTCACCGTCACCATCAACGGCCAGTCGCACCAGACCACCGCCGGCGCCGACGGCAGGTGGGAGGTGAAGCTCGATCCCCTCACGGAATACGGCGGGCCGCACGAGCTGACCGTGAAGGGGAAGAACACCGTCACCTTCCACGACGTGCTCGTGGGGGAGGTGTGGGTCTGCGCCGGGCAATCGAACATGCAGTGGAGCGTGAACGCCTCGACCGATCCCGACCTGGAGCGGGCGGCGGCGAGGTTCCCGCAGATCCGCCTGATCTCCGTGCCCCAGGTGGGCACCCAGGAGCCGCAGTGGAACTTCAACGGCAAGTGGCAACCCTGCACCCCCGAGTCGGTCGGCAACTTCTCCGCGGTGGGCTACTTCTTCGGCCGCCAGCTCCACCAGACGCTCGGCGTGCCGGTGGGCCTCGTCAACAACGCCTGGGGCGGCAGCGCCGCGGAGGCCTGGGTCAAGCGCGACAAGCTCGCCGCCGACGCGCGGTTCAAGCCGCTCCTCGAGCGCTGGGAGAAGGTCGAGGCGGATTATCCGGCGGCCAAGGCGGCCTACGACAAGGCGATCGTCGAGTGGAAGGCGGCGGCCGAGAAGGCCAAGGCGGAGGGGAAACAGGCCCCCCCGCAGCCGGGCAATCCCGACGGGAACATGTTCGGCAACCACCGTCCCGGGAACATCCACTCCGGCGTGCTCACGCCGTCGATCGGCTACGGGATCAAGGGGGCCATCTGGTACCAGGGGGAGTCGAACGCCGGCCGTGCCTACCAGTACCGGGCGCTCTTCCCCTTCATGATCCAGTCGTGGCGCGACGAGTGGGGGCAGGGTGACTTCCCCTTCTATTGGGTCCAGCTCGCCGACTTCAAGAACGAGCAGCCGCAGCCCGCCGAGAGCGACTGGGCCGAGCTGCGCGAGGCGCAGACGATGACGATGAAGGCACTGCCGCAGACCGGCGAGGCGGTGATCATCGACATCGGCGAGGGGAAGGACATCCACCCCAAGAACAAGCAGGACGTCGCCAAGCGGCTGGCCCGCTGGGCGCTCGCCCAGACCTACGGCGTGGCCGGCATCCCGTGCCACAGCCCGCTCTACAAGTCGATGGAGAAGGACGGCAACCGGATCGTCCTGGCCTTCGACCACGTCGACGGCGGCTGGCGCCCCTTCGACGTCCCGGAGCCGATCGGCTTCACGATCGCCGGCGCCGACAAGAAGTTCGTGGCGGCGAAGGGGAAGATCCTCCCCGACGGCCGGATCGAGGTGTCGGCCGACGGGATCGCCGACCCGGTCGCGGTGCGCTACGCCTGGGCCGACAACCCCCGCTGCAACATGTACTCGGGGGCCGGCCTGCCGCTGACGCCGTTCCGCACCGACGACTTCAAGGGGGTGACCGCGGACGCCAACTGACGCCCACCCCGCCGCGGGGGCAGCCCCCGGCGGTGATCGTTCGCACGGGGCCCGGTCGCCGCGGGGCGACCGGGCCTTTTTTCTTGCCGCCATGTCCCGGCCACCGTCCCTCCCCACCCCCCTCCGCCGGGTGGCGCCGAACCGCTCTCGGCAGAAAACAGCCGATGGGGTAGCCTTTTCGACGCGTCGCATCCCCCTCGGGACGGGGAGCCATGGTCACGGCCGCGACGCGTGCACAGGGAGGGCAACAGCGATGGCTGCAGCGAGAACGTCGGTCTCGGGTACCGTCCGCACGTCGGCCGCGGCGCTTCTCGCGGTGGCCTCTCTTCCGCTGTCCGGCACCCATGCCGAACCGACGCGCGCCACGCGGGCCGCGACCGCGGACGACGGCGACGACGGGCTGCGTCTCTATGCCGCGGCGCCCCACTTCCGGGTCGCGACACGGATGGCGCCGCTGGTCGCGCCTCCGGCCGCCGACGGCGCGGCGCTCGTGCGCGAGGTCGCCGCCGCCCGGCAGGCATCCTCGCGCGGCGCGACGCCCGCCACCGAGCCGCGTCGCCTGCCATCCGGCCCCGCGGGAGTCCCCGTCGTGGTGCGACGCTCGAAGGCCTTCGACCCCTCCACCGTCGCGACCGCCACCACGACTCCGCCGCGCCGCCTGGCGCCGGAGGAACCACGAACGCTTCCCGCCGCCCCCGGCGGCGACGGCGCGGACGCCCCCGAGGCGGCGATCCGCGGCATGCTCCGCGACTATCTCTCCGCCTTCAATCGCCACGACGACGCGGCGCTGGCCGCGCACTGGAGCGGCGCCTGCCAGAGCGTCGATCTGGCCAGCGGCGACGTCACCGAGGGACGCGAGGCGGTGAGGGAGGTCTTCGCCGCCCTCTTCCGCGCCGACGACCGGGCGACGATCGACATCGACGTGGAGTCGATCCGGCTCGTCCGCCACGACGTGGCCGTCGTCGACGCCGTGTCCACGCTCGCCTTCGCCGGAGACCCGGGGTCGGCGGCGCGGAGCCGTCTCACGGCGGTCGTGACGCGCGAGGGGGGGCGGTGGATGCTGTCGAACGTGCGCGAGTCGGCGGTCCCCGCCGGATCGTCGCAGTCGGCCCCGCGCGAGCTCGACGCCCTCGACTGGCTCGTGGGCGAGTGGGAGGACGCCGGCGACGGCATCAGTGCCCACACCCGCTGCTTCTGGAGCACCGGGCACGCCTTCCTCATCCGCTGCCACACCGCCGCCGCCGACGGCGTCGACCGTCCCGCCGCCGCCGCCGCGGGCATCCCCGATCTGCTGCCGCCGGGGGGCCCGGGTCCCCGCGAGATCACCGAGGTGATCGGCTGGGATCCCGCTTCCGCGTCGATCCGCTCGTGGGTCTTCACCTCCGAGGGCCGGTTCGCGGAGGGGACGTGGACGCGCCGCGGCGACCGCTGGCTCATGCGGATGGAGGGGAGGGGCGCCGACGCGGGCACCTCCTGCACCGCGACGCTCGAGCGCATCGGCACCGAAAAACTCGCCTACCGCTGCACCGGCGACGCCCTCGCCGACGCGCTGCCGCCGGCCTGCGACTTCAGCCGCACCGCCACCGCCGCGGAGGAGGCGTCGATCCGCCGGTGACGGCGCCGCGGCGGCTCACCGCGTGGTGGTCGATTTGGCCCGGGCCACCGGGAGCGGCTGGACGACGTACACCTTGGGGTCGTCGACCACCCAGGGCGTGCTCCACGTCTTCCCGTCGTCCCGCGTGCAGACGTTGTAGAAGAACGTCTTCAGGGTTTCCGTGCGGTAGTTGTAGGGAAACTGCGACGTGATGTGGTCGTCGGCGGTGAGGTCGTCGACCCCGGGGCTGGCGTAGTAGTGCACCTGCCCGTCGGGGGTGAACGAGAGCCCGAGCGTCCACCAGCACATCTCGGTCATCTGCGGCCCGCGGATCTCGCCGCCGTGGCGCCCGCCGCGGATCTTCAGGTAGGCCCCCTCCTGCTTCGACCGCGACTCGGCCGCGGTCTCGTAGCAGACGAACATCCCGGGCCAGTACTCCTCGAGGCCGAAGCGTCCCTTGTCGGGATGGTCGTCGCCGGTGATCACGGCGTGCGTGTAGCAGCCGGCGCGGAAACCGAAGGTCGGGCCGCTGCGCTTCTCCCACTGCTCCATCGGCGGCAGGTAGACGCGCGTCACGACGCTCGGCGAATAGCCGACGCGGATGCCCTGACCGAAGTTCCGCTGCATGTTGTAGATCAGGTCGTCCTGCTCCATCTTGTAGCTCGGACGGCCGGGAATGCCGGCGTTGAGGGTGGCGATGAGCAGGCCGTGCGTGCTCCCCTCGAGCCCCGGCGCCGGCAATTCGACGCGCTTCACGACGTCGGGCGTGCCGCGCTTCATCCCCTCGAACCAGCGTCCGTTCACGGAGCGTCCCACCGGCTCGCGGACCCGCTTGTCCTGCTCCTCCGAGCTCTTCGGATGGCGGTAGTTCCAGGTCCACTTCTCGTCCTCGAAGTCGTCGCCGATCGAGGCCACGACGGTGCCCGTGCCGGGGACGAACGGCACGTCGGTGGCCACCGGCGGCGGGCCGTTGAAGGCCTTGGGCAGGGGCCGACGGAGGAGGTTGCGGAATCCCTTCTGGGCCGCGGCGAGCTCCGCGCTGCCGACGAGCCCGCCGATCGCTAGGGCCGCCATCACGATCCCCCGCGCCACGCTTCGCATGTTCCCCGCTCCTCGTTGCCCGGCGACGCCGGCCCCATGCCGGGAGGGCGTCGATGTGCCACCGCTTCCTCCGCTGGCATCGGCGCCCCGGAGCCGGGGATTGCAACGCAGGGGCCGCCGCCCGCGGCGACGCATCCCGGTTCCCCAGACTCGCCCCTCCCCCCCTTTTCCCGCGCCGCATCGGCTCGGCCCCCGGTCGGAATCCCCTCTGGCGGCTCGCGGGGAGGAGTCCTACACACCCCGTTCGGCCGAGCCTCGTCCACGGTGGCATCTCGATGACCCGCGCACGCCCAGCCTCCACCCCTCCCCCACGGCCCGCGGGCACGCCCCTCCCGGGAGGCCGCCCGACCCGCCGCCGGTGGCGCGCGCTCGCTTTTCCGGTCACGCTCTCGGTCACGGCGCTCGTGGCGACCGCGCCTCCCGCCGCGCCACCCCGGTCGATCATCCAGACAGCGGGCGAACTCGCCGCCGCCGAACTCCGTTCGCCCCTGGCCGGGCTGACGACGTCACGCGCCCCCGACGTGCTCCGCGAGCAACTCGCCCTCGAATCCGGGGCCGGACTGGTGGTCGACGCGGTCGCCGTCGGCTCGGCCGCCGAACGCGCCGGCCTCAAGCGACACGACCTCCTCGTGGCGCTCGACGGCCAGTTGCTCGTGCTTCCGGAGCAACTCGCCATGCTCGCGGCGTCGGCGCCCCCCTCGGCCCCGCTCGTCCTCGACGTCCGCCGTGGCGGCCGGTCGTTCAGCCTGCGGATCGGTGCCGCGCCAGGATCCGCCGACGACACGGCGCCCGCCGTCGCCACGGGGACTCCCCCCGTGGACGCCGTGCCGGCAGCCGCGCCCGCCCCGCCGCCGCGGCGTCCGCCACCCCCGCCCCTGGCAGGAGCCAGGAGGATCGGCCCCGAGGCGGTGGTCCTCGAGGATCGCGACTGTCGGCTCAAGGTGTACCGCGACGGCGACACCTACCTCACCGTCCGCGATGGCCGCGGCTGGCTCGTGTTCAACGGGCCGATCGCGACCCCGGCACAGCGCAGCCTCATCCCCCGGCGCGTGCGCGACCGGGTGGAACGCCTGGAGACGATGCTCGACACGGTCGCCGATCAGGTGCCGGCCGCCGTCGCCGACACGGCCGGCCCGACACCTCCGCAGGCTCCCGCCACACCCCATCCATCCGTCGCCCCGCCCGCCGCCGCGCCCCCGCCCGGCCCCGTCGCCGAGGTGGGCAGTCTCGACGTGGCGCCGATCGAGATCCGCTGACGCGCCCCGCGCGGCGCTACCATCCCCCTTCCGCGGTCCGGCTCGACCACTGCCCCGCGGCCGCGCCCGATCCGGCCCCACCCGGGCGGGCGGTGGGGGGAGCGACGCTCTGCCAGGGATCGGGCCCGGAGAAGGTTCCGCCGGGGAGTTGGATCACCCAGGGACCAGATCCGCGCGACATCCGCACGTACGAATCCTCCATCTGCCGCCGCTGCGCCTCGAGCTGACGCGCCCGACGCCGTCGATCGGCCTCCCGGGACGCCTCGGCGAGCGCCTCGCGCGCGAGCCGCTGCGACTCGGCCGCCGCCCGGATCGCATCCTCGTAACGCTGCCGCCCCAGCAGCCCTTCGGCATCCTCGAGCGCCGACGCGGCGCCCCGGACGTCCGCCTTCAGTCCCTCGGCGTACCACCCGCCCGCCCGGCGCAGGTCGGCCCCGGCGGCTTCGATCCCCTCGACGGCCTGTCGGGCGAGCCGGTCGTCGTCGTCGGCGGACTGCTCCGCGCCGGTGGCGGCGGCGGCCGCGGCGTCGATCACCTGTCCGGTCCGCGGGAGGTCCGGGCGCTCGACCCCCAGCGCCTGTTCGGCCACCTGCACGAGCCGTCCCGCCTCGCGGCATTGCTCGTTGGCCCGCACCCGGTCGGTGCGCTGGGACTGGAGCCGGCGCTCGAGCGCCCCCACGCGCCGCCCCACGTCGGCACATTTCCCCGGCAGCGAGGCGCGCAGGCCGTCGAGCTCCTCGCGCCTTTCGGTGACCGACGAGAGGCAGCGCTCGACCCATTCCTCCTGCCGCATCGCCTCCTCGACGAGCGCCACGGCGCGGAAATACTCCTGCCGGTCCGGCTGGGACGCCGCCCGCGCCTCGGCCGCCATCGCCCGCGCGCGGGAGAGGCCCTCGTCGGCCTTGACGAGGTTGTCGGCGACCTCGGCCCACGAGTCGGCGGCGTAGCCCTCGGAGAGTGCCTCGAGCGCCCGCCGCGTCGGGTCGCGCCGCCCGGCGAGCGCCTCGAGCCTGGCGATGCATCCGGGGAGCAGTTCCTCGACGCGAGCCTTCGCCGCCACCACGCTCTCCAGGAGCGCCTGCCCCTCGGCGGCGAGCCTCTCCATCTCCTCGATGTGCCGTCGGGCGGCCCCGAGTTCGCCGGCGTCGAGGAGCCGCGTGGCCGCCTCGCCGTGCTGGCGTGCCTCCGCCACCCTGTCGGAGGGATCGGCCCCCGACTCGCGGAGCAGCCAGCCCTCCGCCCGCCGGGCCCGGATCGCCCCCTCCAGGGCGTCGGTGCGCGCGGCGGCGGCGCGGCGGCGATCGTCGTCCGCGAGGAACTCGTCCAGCCGCAGGGAGGCGCCGTCGAGCGTCACGCGGGCCTGATCGAGCCGCGAGCGGGCGGAGACCGGGTCGGACTCGGCCTCGGCGCGGGCCGCGTCGAGGCCGCGCGCCGCGTCGGAGAGTTCCTTCTCGAACGAGGCCGAGGAACGCCCGCGGCCGGCGAGCCCCCCGAGGCGTTCGCGAAGGGCGGCCAGGAAACGGTCGTTGTCGACCGACATCTCCCGCGCCTTCTCGTGGGCCTGCTCGAGTTCGTCGAGCGGTGCGCGGCACTCGCGGGCCACCTCCTCGAGCGGCGGGCGCGACTCCGCGGCGTCGAGGAGCCGGATCGCCTCCTCGGCCTTCTCCGTGCCCAGCCCCCACTCCGCCCCGATCCGGGCGTCCGCGTCCTCCCACACCTCCATGAGCGCGAGCCACCGCTCCCGGTAGCGCTCGAGGGCCCCCTGCACGCGGTCGTAGACCTCGCGTGTCCGTCCCTGCATCGGCGTGCCGAAATCGGGATCGGAGTGGGGGAGCATCCGATGCCGCTCGCGCTGGGCATCGATGAGATCGGAGAGGGCCACCACCTCCCCCTTGAACGCGGCGAGCTTCTCCCGGGCCTCGCGCACGAGCCGGTCGTGCCGCGCGCGCCGCGCGACGAGCAGGCCGAGGATCGTCAGGCCGGCCACCGCGGCCGCCGCCAGCGGGAGCGTGCGTGTGCGAAAGACGCGGCGGGCCTCCTCCCGGGCCAGTTCCCCCTCGCGCCGTTCCTTCACCCAGCGCTCGGTCGCGTTGACGAGATCGACCAGGCCGGCGTCGAGACGACCGTCCTGCGCCCGCGGCCTGAACACCTTGCCGATCAGTTCACGCTCGATCGTCTGCGGATCGAGTCCGCTCCCGGTCTCCAGGCTCCAGGGCGCGTGCATCGCCAGGCGCTTCCGCTCGACGTCGACGTAGACGAGCACGTCCTGCGAGGGATCGAAGGTCCCGGCGGCCGGGGCCGCCGCCGCACCCCGACCCCAGCGTTCGAGGATCGCGTCGAGCACCACGCGCGCCGAGTGATCCCCCTCCGGTCCCTTGCCGACGATGATCACGCGGTAGTCCCGCCCCGTCTCCTGCTTGACACGTTCGATCGTGCCGCGGAGATCGTCGAAGGTGTCGGCGACGCCGGAGACGAAGACGTGCTCCGGGGCCGAGGGGGATGCCGACGGGAGTTGGTGATCCGCCACGGGCGTCTGCGCCGCCGCCCTGGAGCAGGCGGCCGCCCCGGCGGGCATCACCACGAGGATCGCCGCCGCCGCCCGGCGTGCCAGGCGCCACCCACCCGCGGATCCACAGCTGCTTGCCCACCACCGACGCATCGCGTTCTCCCCGATAGACGAAGCGGTTCCCAGGCCGCTGATTCTAGCCGCCGGGACCAGCCGGCTGCCCGCCCGCACCCCCGGCCCGAGCGCTCGGCGACGGCGCGTCGGCGGCGGTTTCCACGAGCGCTCCGTCGCCATCCTCCATCGACCACAGGGCCACGGGCAGGCCGGTGGCCCGGCCGACGCGTCGGGCGAACCCGACGGCGGGCGGACCGCCGACCACCACCACCGCGCGGGCCTGCGGATGGGTCGCCGCGGCGGCGAGGTCGGCGATCTCCCCCTCCCCGGGAAGTGGTTCGAAGCGCGACGCCACCACGCGGTGCGCCC
The DNA here is from genome assembly GCA_964567835.1 of uncultured Chitinophaga sp. Taxonomy (GTDB): domain Bacteria; phylum Planctomycetota; class Planctomycetia; order Pirellulales; family UBA1268; genus QWOP01. Next base: position 12,787 of record CAZMOU010000137.1, read on the forward strand.
AGGGACCGCCGGCGAAGGCGTCGGCCCAGGCCCGGGCGAAACGGTCGACGGCGACGACGTCGGCCACCACGAGCACCCGTCCTCCGGGAGCGACCTCGCCGAGTCGCGCGACCAATCGATCGGCCGAGCGTCGCGCCTGGGGCGACACGGGGACCGGGCCCGGCGGAGGCGCGGTCATCGGGCCGGCGCGGGTTGGCCGGGGCGCGCGGTCGGCGGCAGCCGCGACGAACCCTGGGGCGAGCCGCCGGGGGCGGTC
>CAZMOU010000138.1:0-13005 GCA_964567835.1 uncultured Chitinophaga sp.
CGCCCCCCGAACGTGATCGTCGTCCTCGTCGACGACATGGGCTGGAGGGATCTCTCCTGCCAGGGGAGCCCCTTCCACCGCACGCCGCACATCGACCGGCTGGCCGCCTCCGGGACGCGCTTCACGCACGCCTACGCCGCCTGCCCCGTCTGTTCCCCGACCCGGGCGGCGCTCCTCTCGGGCCAGTGGCCCGCCCGCCTGCACGTCACCGACTGGATCGCGGGCCACGAGGTTCCCGGTGCCCGCCTGAGGATCCCCGACTGGACCAAGCACCTGCCGCTCGGGGTGGTGACGCTCGCGGAGCGCTTGAAGGGGGCCGGCTACGCCACCGCCTCGATCGGCAAGTGGCACCTCGGGGGCGACGGGTTCGGGCCCGAGGCGCAGGGCTTCGACGTCAACCGCGGCGGCACGGCGCGCGGCCAGCCGCCGAGCTATTTTTCCCCCTACGCGATCCCCACCCTCCCCGACGGACCGGCGGGCGAGTACCTCACCGACCGCGAGGCCACGGAGGCGGTCGCCTTCATCGAGGCCCACCGCGATCGGCCGTTCTTCCTCTACCTCCCCCACCACGCGGTCCACACGCCGCTCCAGGCGAAGGCCGACGTCGAGGCCCGCCTCGTCGCGGCGGGGGCCAAACCCGACCGCGAGGCCCGCAAGGGGCTCCGCATCGGCGGCGACACCGGGCCCGGCCAGTCGAACGCCACCTACGCCGCCATGGTGGAGAGCGTCGACGATTCGATCGGCCGGATCGTGGCGGCGCTCGAGCGCATGGCGCTCCGCGACCGGACGGCGATCGTCTTCACCAGCGACAACGGCGGACTCCTCCCGGTGACCGACAACGCGCCCCTCCGGGCCGGCAAGGGCTCGGCGTACGACGGCGGCGTCCGCGTGCCGCTCATCGTCTCCTGGCCCGGCGTGACGCCCCCCGGCACGACGAGCGACGAGCCGGCGATCACCCCCGACATCACCGCCACGATCCTCGACCTCACCGGCACGGGCCCGGAGCCGGGCCAGCCCCTCGACGGCACGAGCCTCGCGCCGGCGCTCGCCGGAGGGAAGCTCGACCGCCACGCCATCTACTGGCACTACCCCCACTACCACCCCGGCGGCGCCACGCCGTTCTCGGCGATCCGCGCGGGCGACTGGAGGCTCGTGCGCTTCCACGAGGAGGGCCGCGAGGAGCTCTACGACCTGCGCGAGGACCCGGGGGAGCGGATCGACCGGGCGCGGACCGATCCCGCGCGGGCGGCGGGCCTCGCGCGCGACCTCGACGCCTGGCTCGCCGAGACCGGAGCCCAGCTGCCGACGCCGAATCCGGACTTCACCCCCGCCGGCACGACCAGCGGAGGCGCCCAATGATCGACCCGTCGGCCGCTCGGCGCCGCCGGCCGCTCCTGGCCGTCATCGTGGTCCTCGCGGCGCGGTCGCCGGCCGCCGCGCAGGTCGCCGTCCAGCAGCCCGCCTTCGGCGTCACCACGGCCGGCGGCACGGTGCTCGTCCCCGACGGCGGCAGCGCGTCCCTCGGAGGCGTCGCCTCCTCGGCGTCCGCCGAGGCGGCGTTCGGGCTCCCCTTCCCCGGCCTCGGCAACCGGGCCTTCGGGCGCGCGGGCGGCGCCGCCGGCATGTCGGTGCACGCCACGATCATCGACTTCCACGCGATGGAGGCGGCGCTCGCCGCGGAGGCCGCGGGCCTCCCGGGGGTGCCGTCGCCGGATCGGGAGCCGCGTCCGTCCCGGCCCCGGAGCTTCTCCGAGGAACTCGCCGCCATCCGGGACGCGGCCGCCACGCCCGCCGAGGCGCGCGAGGCCGTGGCCCGCGCCAAGCTCGCCCGCGGCGTCGCCAAGCTCGGGGCGGGCGACCTGCGCCTCGCGCGGAGCTGGATCCTCGCGGCGCGGAACGAAGGAGGCGCCGGGATCCGCGCGGAAGCCGCGGACCTCCTGGCCGAGATCGAGGGGCGGCTCACCGCGCGGGAGGCGGCGCGGGCGCCCCGTTCGCCCCGGGGGCCTCGAGCGGGACGGTCACCGGCCAGCCGGGGTATTCCTGCGGGATCCCCGCGACCGACTCCGTGAAGCGCGGGAAGCAGTGGAACGTCACGTTCCGCTCCGGGAAATCCCACACCGCCGCCCCCCATCCGTCGCCGCGCTGCCGCTCGTCGCGGATGTCGCCCGGGTTGGCGTAGGCGATCATCGAGAGCTTGTTCCCCAGGCCGTCCTCGTAGTCGCCGGTCCAGGGGAGCGGACTGCCCACGATCGCGTTGGGCCCCGGCGCCTCGTCCTCGGGGTGCCACCACCGGCCGTAGATCGTGTTCACGAGCGCCGGCGCCGTGAAGGCGAAGGGACCGTCGCCGTGGGCGTCGATGCCGTGCCGCACGACGACGGCCAGATGCTGGTCGCCGCACAGATGGACGGCGCCGGCGCGCTTCACGACGCGCAGCGCCGCATTCCTGCCCGACTGCGGCCAGCCGTTGCAATCGAGGTCGGCGAGCAGACGGTTCTCGGGCGTGCCATGGAGGTGGACGGCGCCGCAGAAGGCGGTCTGCGAGAGGACCGCCTTCGCCCGCACCCCCTCCGTGTCGGCGGCCCACGTCGCGAGCCAGTCGAGCTGGCGTCGCCCCAGCAACTCGAGCCCTGGCAGGTCGATCGCCCTCCGGTCGTAGCCGGGATCGGTGACATGATCGGGGCGCGGACCCATCGGCGGGATCGCCCCCTGCGGTCCGGTCTTGAACTTCCGGTCCTCGACGATGGCGCAGTCGAGCCCGCCGACGACGAGCCGCGTGAACCAGACGCCGATCCCCTGCCCGACCGGCCGCGGATCGACCGGATCGGGGAGGTGCCAGGTCTGCTGCCGCTCCACCTGCTTCACGTAGGCGGCGGGCCAGTAGTAGCCGCCGTCGGGGCCGGTCTTCTCCAGGGCCCGCTTCCCGCCGGCGCCCCACAGGTTCGGATGGCCGACGTCGTGGTCGTCGGGGATCGTCACCGTCGGCCGGTCGCGGATCACCTCGCGGAACTGCAGCCCGAACTCGATCCACCCGAAGGTGTGCTGGGTGTGGCGGTAGGTCTGGTCGCCGGCGAAGAAGAGCAGGTCGGGATCGGCCGCGCGGAGCCCCGCGACGATCTCGTCGCGTGCGCCGGTGGTGTTCGACGAGTTGCAGCTCATCACCGCCACGCCGATGCGCGGCTTCCCGCGCGGATCACGCCGGATTTTTCCGTCGAAGGCCGCCTCGGCACCGTGGCGCACTCGGTAGGCGACGTCGCGCGAGGCGTCCCACCCCTCGACGCGGAAGTGGGCGTCCCAGCCGGGGTAGAGCACCGCGGCGGTGGCCACCTCGACGAAGCCCTTCCCGTCGCCGGAATCGACCTCGAGGCGCGCTTCCATCGGCTCGCCGGGCCGGAGGGGGAAAAGCTGCGCCGTCATCTTCAGCGTCGCCGGGCCCCCGGCCGGCGGCACGGTGAGGGTGTAGAGGGCGAAGGCGATGACGTCCCCGCGCGGGACGGCCAGCGCGAAGGGGCGGCCCCGCTTGCCGTCCCCCGCCTTGCCCTCCTTCGTCCACCAGCGCCCCGTGCACCAGCCGTCGAGGTCGGGGTGGTCGGCACCGAAGGGGGTCGGATCGGGCGCGTCGGGAACCGCCGGCGGCGCACCGACCGCCACGGCGGCGGGCACGAGCAGGCAGCCGAGGAAGGCACAGGCGCGGAGCGCGGGGCGGATCGGGCGGGCGGACATGGGATCCCCCGGGGGACGACGACGCCGTGCGGCGCCGGAGGTCGGTCAGATCAATTCGGCGATCGGATCGCGCCGGTCGAGGAGGTACTGCGGCCGTCCGGCGTGATCGGGGATCGTCGTCGTGGCGACGTCGATGCCGAGGCGGTGGTAGAGGGTGGCGAAGACGTCCTGATAGTGGACGGGCCGATCCTGCGGCACCTCGCCGAGCCGGTTGGTGGAGCCGATCACCTGCCCGGTGCGCATCCCTCCCCCCGCCAGCAGGCAGCAGGAGGCCTGCGGCCAATGGTCGCGGCCGGCGTCCTTGTTGATCCGGGGCGTGCGGCCGAACTCCCCCCACGCCACCACGCTCACGTCGCGGTCGAGCCCGCGGTCGTGGAGATCGCCGACGAGCGCCGTGATGGCCTGGTCGAAGCGCCCGAGCTGCTCGGGGAGGCGGGCGAAGTTCGAGTGGTGACGGTCCCAGCTCCCGAAGGAGAGCGTCACGCAGCGCACCCCCGCCTCCACCAGCCGCCGGGCCACCAGGAACTGGTCCATCCAGTGCGGCCCGGCATCCTCGCCGAAGGCCGGATCGGCCGAACCCCGGCCGTAGCGGTCGCGGGTGGCCGGATCCTCGCGCTCCAGGTCGAGCGCCTCGACGAACCGGCTCGAGGTGAGGACGTCGAAGGCCTTGGAGGCGTAGGCGTCGTGGCCGGCGGTGACCGCCGCGTCGCGCCAGCGGCGGAAGCGGTCGATGCCGTCGGCCAGCCGGCGCCGGTCGCCGAGCCGGTCGAGGGTCACGCCGGAGAGCCGCATGGCCGCCAGCCCCTCGTCGTCGGGCTGACAGGGGGCGTGGGCGGCGCCGAGGAAGCCGGGGAGGCCGGGATTGGAGTAGGGGGCGTGCCGGGTCTTGATCGTGAGGCCGACGAACGGCGGCACCGCCCGATCGACCGGCCCCCGGAGGCGCGAGAGGGCCGCGCCGAGGGACGGGTGGCCGTCCTGTCGGCCGCGCGGACCGATCGGATACCCGGAGAGGCAGAGGTCGGAGCAGTGCTGGTCGGGGCCGCCGTGGAGCGAGCGGATGACGGCGAACCGCTCCATCATCCCGGCGAGGCGGGGGAGATGCTCGCAGATCTCGATCCCGGGAACGCTCGTGCGGATCGGGCGGAAGGAGCCGCGGATCTCCGCCGGTGCCTCGGCTTTCAGGTCGAACGAGTCCTGGTGCGAGGGACCGCCCGGGAGGTAGACCATGATCACGGCCTTGTGACCGAGGCCGCCCGTGGGGACGGCACTCGTCCCCCCCGCCCCCTCGGCCGCCAGGATCCGCCCCATCGACATGCCGCCGAGGGCCAGGCCGCCGATCCGCATGAAGTGGCGGCGGGAAGGCCGACGGCCGACGCAGCAATCACCGATCGGCCGGCCGGGAATCGTGAGCACTGGATCGGCCACGGGTCGGTCCTCGGGCGGAGGGATCCCACAGGCGACCGGTTATAGCCAGGGGACGCTCCGGCCACGAAGGGCGCCGTGGCGGCCCGCGGTACCATGGCACCGATCGACGCCCGTGATCGTCCCACCGGGGGCCAACCGGCCATGACCATGCCTTCCCTCCGCACGGCGCTCGCCCTGCTCACGGCCCTCGCCGCGTCCGCCGCCCCCCTCCGCGCCGCCGAACTCCGCGCCGCGACGGCCGTCGCCGACGTCACCGATCCGGCCGCGAAGCGGGTCCACGATCCGTCGATGGCGAAGGTCCTCGTCCTCGAGCAGGAGGGGAAGCGGGCGGCGCTGGTCACGATCGACGTCGTCGCCATCGGCGGCATCGGCCCGATCGGCGACACCTTCCTCGGCGAGGTGCGCGCGCGGCTCGCCCACGAGCACGGCATCCCCCCCGATCGGCTGTTCGTCAACGCCAGCCACTGCCATGCCGCCGTCCGCGGCGACGTGGCCGACCGCGTGGTGGCGGCGGTCGCCGAGGCGGCCGCGCGGCTCGAGCCGGTGCGGGCCGGCGCCGGCAGCGCCACCGAGACGCGGATCAGCGAGAACCGGCGCGTCGACCTCGTCGACGGCACGCAGGCCGACATGCGCCGCGCCTACGCGATGCCCGACGACGCGGAGATCGCGGCGGTGGCCCCGATCGATCCCCAGGTGGGGCTCCTCAAGCTCGAGCGTGCCGATGGCACGGTCCTCGCGGTCGTCCATTGCTTCGCCTGCCATCCGATCATGGATCCGCCGCGCCGCGGCAGCTCCGCCGACTTCCCCGCCGTCGCCGCGCGCGTCATCGAGGAGACCCTCGGCCACGGGGCCGTCAGCTTCTTCGTCCAGGGCTGCGGCGGCGACATCAACCCGGTGCGCTACAAGGAGGTCGACCGGCCGGCCGACGCGGAGCCGCTCGGAGCCCTCTACGCCGCCACGGTGCTGGGGGCGCTGCCGGCGATCCACACCACCCCCGCCGCGCCCCTGGCCGCGTTCCACGATTCGGTGGAACTCCCCCGGGCGACCGACGCGGAGACGCGCATCGAGCGCCTGAAAGCCGAGCGCGACGCCCTCGTCGCCGGCCTCGCCCCCACGAACATCTCCTTCGAGCAGTTCCTTCCGGCGCTCGTCGAGGGGGCCGTGTTCCCCGACTCGCCCGGCCGCTCCCGGCAGCGCGTGCTGCACGACCGTTCCCTGGGCAGCGACGACGGAGAGACCCACGACGCGCACCTCGCCGACGAGGTCGCCGCCTACCGGAGGAACATCGCCATCATGGAGCGGATCACCCGGCTGAACGTGAATCTGGCGCTTCTGGAGATGCACCTGGCCAAGGGGAAGGGGGCGGAGGGGAAGGCGCTGCTCGCCGAGATCGGCGGACTCCGTGTCGGCGACTTCTCCCTCGTCACCTTTCCGGGCGAGCTCGTCTCCGGCGTGGGACTCGCCGTGAAGCGCGCCGCGGCGTCCCCCACCGCCTTCGTGGCCGGCTACACCGACGGCTACCTCCACTACCTCCCCACCGCGCGGCAGCGGGCCAACGCCGGCTTCGCCCAGGAGGACTGCGACTGCCTCGTCGATCCGGGATGGGAGGCGATCTTCACCGCCGGCGCCGCGAGGATGTTCGCCAGGTTGCGGGAGTGAGCGACTGCCGCACCCGCGCGCCGCGCCTCCTCGACCCACGGCGCACTCCCCGGATTCTGGCACGTTCCCGGGCCGTGCGCACCAGCTCCCGGGCCCCTTCCGCCGTTCACCCCCCCGAGCCCCGCGGGTATCATGGCGGCGCGTCCGCGCGGTCCGGGTGGAACCGGCGCGGTCGTCCCTTCCATCATCTCCCGTCCCGGAACCGATCCGCACCATGGCACGCGCTTGCACCTCCGGCGTCGTCCTCCTCTCCCTGCTCGCGTTCCTTCCCGCGGTCGGCGCCGCCGAGACCTGGGAGCAGAGGGCCGAGAAGCAGCCCACCGCCGGCGACGCGCCCCCGGCCCCCGTCTCCAAGGGGCTCGCCGACTGGATCTGGGGCCCGGACGACGACGGCGAATACCGGCTCTCGAAGCGCTTCGCGGCCCCGGCGGGCTCGAAGCGCGTGGTGGTCACCGCCACCGCCGACAATCACCTCGTCCTCTCGCTCAACGGCAGGGAGTTCGCCCGGAGCTCGAACTGGCAGGAACCGGTGTCGGTCGACGTCACGAAGGACCTGAAGGCCGGCGACAACGAACTCCTCGCCGCCGTCCGCAACGAAGGGGGACCGGCCGGGTTCTCCTGCCGGATCGTGATCACCGGCGCCGACGGCGGCGAGACGGTGATCGCGAGCGACGGGACCTGGAAGGGCGCGCAGACGGCCAAGCCTACCGAGGCGGTCGCCGTCCGCGTGGTGGCCAAGGGGGGTGACGCCCCCTGGCACGACGCCCTCTCCGGCGGCGGGGGCGTGGCCGGTGCCCAACCCTTCAACCTCCTCCCCGGATTCCAGGTCGAGAAGCTCTTCACCGTGCCTCAAGACGTGCTCGGGTCGTGGGTCTGCCTCACCACCGATGCCAAGGGGCGGCTCATCGCCAGCGACCAGGGCGACAAGGGCCTCGTGCGCATCACCCCCGCGCCCCTCGACGGATCGAAGCCGACCACCGTCGAGAAGATCCCGGTGGCGCTCTCGGGCGCGCAGGGGCTCCTCTGGGCCTTCGACGCGCTCTACGTCGTCTGCAACGGCGGACCGGGCAGCGGCCTCTACCGGGCCACCGATTCCGACGGCGACGACATGCCCGACACGGTGGAGAAGCTCCGCGCCTTCGAAGGGGGCGGCGAGCACGGGCCGCACGCGGTGCGTCTCTCCCCCGACGGCAAGAACCTCTACGTCATCGCCGGAAACCACACGCTCCCCCCGTTCAAGGTCGAGAACGTCACCGAGCCGCAGACGCTCGGAGGCCTCCGCACCGGACAGCGCCGCGTGAAGCTGCCCCCCGAGGGGACCAGCCGCCTGCCGGCCAACTGGGACGAGGATCTCGTCATCCCGCGCATGTGGGACGCCGGCGGGCACGCCGTCGGGATCCTGGCGCCGGGGGGCTGGGTGGCGAAGACCGACCGCGACGGGAAGGCGTCCGAGATCCACACCGCCGGCTACCGCAACCCCTACGACTTCGCCTTCAACGCCGACGGCGAGATGTTCGTCTACGACGCCGACATGGAGTGGGATTTCGGCTCCCCCTGGTACCGACCGACGCGCGTCAACCACGCCACCAGCGGCAGCGAGCTCGGCTGGCGCAGCGGCTCGGGCAAGTGGCCGGCGTCGTTCCCCGACAGCCTCCCGGCCGCGGTCGACATCGGCCCGGGCTCGCCGGTCGGGGTGACGTTCGGCTACGGCGCGAAGTTCCCGGGGAAGTACCAGAAGGCGCTGTTCATCTGCGACTGGACCTTCGGCACGATGTACGCCATCCACGTCGAGCCCGAGGGCTCGACCTACGCGGCCGAGAAGGAGGAGTTCGTCTCCCGGACCCCGCTGCCGCTCACCGACGCCACGGTCGGTGCCGACGGCGCGCTCTACTTCACCGTCGGCGGCCGCGGCGGACAGTCGGAGCTGTACCGGGTGACGTACGCCGGCACGGAGCCGACGGCGCCGGTCGACGCCCGCTCCACCGCCGGGCAGGAGGCCCGCACGGCACGCCGGGCACTCGAGCAGTTCCACGTCGCCGGCGCCGACTCCCGGCAGGCCGTGGCGGCGGGGCTGGCGAAGCTCGGCGATCCCGACCGCTTCGTCCGCTACGCCGCCAGGATCGCGCTCGAGCACCAGCCGGTCGACGCCTGGGCCGAGAAGGCCCTCGGCGCCGCCGACCCGCGCGCCCGGATCCAGGGGGCGATCGCCCTCGCGCGCCAGGCCGAGCCCTCCATGCAGCCGCGGATCCTCGCCGCCCTCGACGGACTCGATCCCGCGAAGCTCGACAGCGCCACGAAGGTCGACCTCGTGCGGGCCTACGAGCTGGCGATGATCCGTCTCGGCGAGCCGTCGAGCGAGGCCAAGGCGAAGATCGCGGCCCGCTTCATGCCACTCTTCCCCTCGGGCTCCTTCGACCTCGACCGCGAGCTGGCGAGCCTCTTGGTGGCGGTGCGGGCCCCGGGGATCGTCGCCAAGCTCGTGAGCCTCCTCGCCGAGCCCTCCGGCACCGCGGGGGACACGAACCTGGCCCCGAACGAGGAGGAGCTGCGCCAGCTCATCACGCGCAACGCCGGCTACGGCGGCGCGGTGCGCGAGAGCCTCGAGAAGCGGTCCGATCTCCTCCAGGTCCACTTCGCCTACTGCCTGCGGACGGTCACCGAGCCCGACGCCTGGTCGCTCGCCGACCGGAGGGGATACCACCGGTGGTTCACCCGCGCCCGGCAGTGGGCCGGCGGGGCGAGCTTCCGCAAGTTCCTCGTGAACATGGAGAACGAGAGCCTCGCGGGACTGTCGGAGAACGACCGGCTCGCGCTCGAGGCCCAGGGCGCGCTGACCCGCTGGGTGGCGCCGCCGCTGCCCAAGCCGGTCGGCCCGGGCAAGCCGTGGACGGTGGACGAGGTCCTCGCCGCGGCCGACAAGGGGCTCGCCTCCGGCCGGAACTTCGACGCCGGCAAGCGCACCTTCGCCGCGGCGCGCTGCGTCGTCTGCCACCGCTACGGCGAGGAGGGGGGCTCCACCGGCCCCGATCTGACCCAGGCCGGCGGGCGCTTCCAGGTGAAGGACCTGGTCGAGGCGATGGTGGTCCCCAGCAAGGTCGTCTCCGACCAGTACAAGGGGAGCATCGTCACCACGCAGGACGGCAAGAGCCACTCCGGCCGGATCGTCAAGGAGAGCGCCGACTCGATCGTCATCGTCACCGACCCCGAGGACGCCACGAAGTTCGTCGAGCTCGCCCGCGGGGACGTCGACGAGATCGTGCCGGCGACGGAGTCGCTGATGCCCAAGGCCCTCCTCGATTCGCTCAACGAGGAGGAGGTCCTCGATCTCCTCGCCTACACCCTCGCGCGCGGGAATCGGAACGATGGCCGGTTCAAGAAATGACGCGTGCCGGGCGGCCGCCGCGCTCGTGGCGGCCCTCGTCGTCGCGCCCCTTCCCGCGTCGGCCATCGACTTCGCCCACGAGGTGGTGCCGATCCTGCGGGCGACGTGCGGGAAGTGCCATGCCGGGTCGCAGCGGCAGGGGGGCTTCTCGATCAACGAGCGGGAGGATCTCCTCGCCGGCGGCGATTCGGGCACTCCGGGGTTCGTGGCCGGCGACGCGGCCGCGAGCGAACTCCTCGCCCGCGTGACGAGCACCGACCCCGACCTGCGCATGCCGAAAGAGGGGGAGGCGCTCGGGCCCGAGGCGGTGGAGACGCTGCGGCGCTGGATCGACGCCGGTGCACCGTGGGAGGAGGGCTTCTCGTTCGGAGGCCCGACGTACGAGGCGCCCCTGCGCCTGCGCGACGTCGTGGTGCCCCCCGCGCTCGACGGACGGCCCCATCCCATCGACCGTCTCGTCGATGCCCACCGCGCCGCCGCCGGGCTCGCGCCGCTGCCGCGCTGCGACGACGCCACCTTCATCCGGCGCGCGAGCCTCGACCTCGTCGGCCTCCTCCCCGACCCCGATGCCGTCGCCGCCTTCGTGGCCGACACCGATCCCGGCAAGCGGGCCCGGCTCGTCCGCGCCCTGCTCGACGACGACCTGGCCCGCGCCGAGCACTGGATGACCTTCTGGAACGACCTCCTGCGCAACGACTACACCGGCACCGGCTTCATCACCGGCGGCCGGAGGCAGATCACCGGCTGGCTCCACCGGGCACTCGTGGAGAACATGCCCTACGACCGCTTCGTGCGCGAGCTCGTCTCCCCGACCGACGCCTCGCGCGGCTTCATCGACGGCATCGTGTGGCGCGGCGAGGTGAACTCGAGCCAGACGGTGCCGATCCAGTTCGCGCAGAACGTCGGCCAGACCTTCCTGGGGATCAACCTCAAGTGCGCGAGCTGCCACGACAGCTTCGTCGACCGCTGGAAGCTGCAGGACACCTACGATCTGGCCGCGGTCATGGCCCCGGACCGCCTCGAGCTCTTCCGCTGCGACAAGGCGACGGGCATCCATGCCACCCCCGGCTGGCCCTTCGCCGAACTGGGTCGGATCGATGCGACGAAGCCGCCGGCGGAGCGTCTCGGGCGACTCGCCGAGCTCCTCGTCGATCCGGGCAACGGCTGGCTCTCGCGCAATCTCGTCAACCGTGTCTGGGCCAGGCTCCTCGGGCGGGGCATCGTCCATCCGGTCGACGCCCTCCGGGCCCGTCCCTGGAGCGAGGAGCTCCTCGACTGGCTCGCCGCCGACTTCGTCGCCCATGGCCACGACGTGAAGCGGCTCCTCGAATCGATCGCCACCTCCGAGACCTACGGCTCGGTGACGCCCCCGTCCGAGGGACCGGCGCCGGCCAGGGGGGCCGTGTTCGCGGGGCCCGTTCCGAGGCGCATGACCGCCGAGCAGTTCACCGACGCGCTGTGGCAGCTGACGGGTGGGGCGCCGGCGAAGCCCGACGCCGACGTCGTCCGCGTGAAGCCCGATCCGGCGGCACCGCGGCCGCATCCCCCGCGGGCCGAATGGATCTGGAACAACCAGGCGGCCGCGTCGCCGCCGGGGGAGAAGCTCGCCTTCCGGGCGCGCATCGAGGTTCCCGACCGGGTCGTCCACGCCGTCGCCGTCGCCACCGCCGACAACGAGGCGACGATGTGGGTGGGCGGCACGAAGGTCGGCCGCACGGCCGATTGGGGCAAGCCCTTCGCCGAACCGATCACGGGCGCCCTCGAGCGCGGCTCCAACGCGATCCTCGTCGTCGCCGCCAACGCGGACGCCGGGGGACCTGCGGCGCTCAAGGCCGAGGTCCGCGTCCTGCTCGCCGACGGCACGACCACGTCGCTCGCCACCGACGACTCCTGGGAGTGGACGGCGTCGCTCCCCGATGCGGAGGGCACGTGGCCCGAGGGCCGCGAGCCCGCCGACTGGCAGCCGGCGAGCGTGGTGGAGAACCAGGGCATCTGGGCGGCGTCCGACGCCGCCTTCGCGGCGGGCGTCGCCGGCGTTACCGGACCGCAGCCCATGGTCCGAGCCGTCCTCGTCAAGGGGACGCCGCTGATGGCCGCGCTCGGCCGGCCGAACCGCGACCAGGTGGTGACGTCGCGGCCGACCGACCTGACGACGCTCGAGGCGATCCTCCTGGCGAACGAACAGACGCTCTTCGACCTGTTCTCGCGCGGTGCTTCGCGCATGCTCGCCGAGCACGGCCGCGACCCCGACGTGCTCGTCCGGCACGTGTTCGCCGCGGCGCTCTCGCGCGGGCCCGCCCCCGACGAGGTCGCCGCCGCCCGGGCGATCCTCGGCGACTCACCGACCGACGCCCAGGTGGCCGATCTCCTCTGGGCGGTGGTCATGCTCCCCGAGTTCCAACTGGTGCGATAGGTGTCATCCATGCGAACCCGCCACGAAGCCGCCGCCCGCCGCGAGTTCCTCAAATCCCTCGCCGCCGCGGCCACCGCCACGCTCGCCCTTCCCGAGCCGCGCTGTCGCGCCGAGGGGGTCGAGCACCCGCGGGCCACGGCCGACGCGATCATCGTCCTCTGGATGGCCGGCGGGATGGCCGCGCCGGACAACTTCGACCCGAAGAAATACAAGCCCTTCGAGAAGGGGCTCGCCGTCGCCGACTGCATCAGCACCTTCCCGTCGATCCCCACGGCGATCGACGGCGTGCGGATCTGCGAGGGTCTCGAGGAGATCGCGGCGGTCCTCGACCGGGGCACCCTCGTCCGCTCCCACGTCCAGCCCGACCTCGGCAGCATCCTCCACTCGCGGCACCAGTACCACTGGC
>CAZMOU010000139.1:0-6688 GCA_964567835.1 uncultured Chitinophaga sp.
GATGCCCTCCTGCCCTCCCGGGAGCTCCCACCATGCGCCGAATCGTCTCGCTCCTCTCCGGCCTGGCCTTCCTTTCCGCCGGGGCCGCGACGCCGGCGGCGGCCGAGTGGCGCGTCGGCACGGGGCGTGCCGACATCACGCCCGACGAGGCGGTGCCGATGTGGGGCTACGGCGACCGCCATGCCGATCTCTCCGCCGGCACCCTCGATCCGCTCGAGGCGACGGCGATCGTGATCGCGGCGGGGGATGAGAAACTGGCGATCGTCGGACTCGACCTGGGCCGCGCCCCCACCGAGGCGGCGCTCGGGCGGATCCGGGCCCGGATCCGCGCCGAGGCCGGCATCGCGCATTCCTTCGTCGCCGGCTCGCACACCCATCACGGGCCGGTGGTGGAACTGTGCGACGAGCCCGGCCGGGGCCGCGATCGATTCCCCGCGGCGGTGCGTTACGGCGCGAAGCTCGAGGAGGGGATCGTGACGGCGATCCTCGCCGCCGACGCGGCGCTCGTACCGGCCAGGATGGCCGCGGGGTCGCGGACGATCGACCGCTTCAACCGCAACCGTCACTCGAAGATCGAGCCGGTGCCGGTCGACCGGACCCTCGGTGTCCTGCGCTGCGACGACGCCGCCACGGGGGCCCCGCTCGCGCTCCTGGTGAACTTCGCCGCCCATCCGACGAGCATCCCGGCGGCGGACCGGCGCTTCTCCGCCGACTACGTCGGGGCGCTGCGGGCGACGGTGGCCGAGGAATGGGGGGCACGGGCGGTGTTCATGCAGGGGGCGTCGGGGGATCTGTCCACCGACCGCGGGCCGCACGGCGACCACGTCGCCTACGGTCGGGCCCTCGGTCGGGAGGCGGTGGCGCTCGCCCGCGGGCTGGAACCGAAGGCCGTGGCCGAGCCGAAGCTCGCCGTCCGCGAGGAGCGTTTCCCCTTCGCGTCGCGCGTCGACTTCGCCAACCCGCTCATCGTCGGCGCCTACTCGCTCGCCTTTTTCCCCGAGCTCGTCAACGGCTTCGTGGCGGAGTACGCGGAGGGGATCCGGCCGCGGCTCACCGTGGCCGTGCTCGACGACTCGATCGCGCTGGTGGGCGGCTCGGGGGAGTTCTTCTGCCAGCACGCCATCCGCCTGCGGGAGCGGGCCCGGGTGGAGCAGCTCTTCTTCTTCGGTTACGCCAACGGCTATCACCAGTACTTCCCCACGATCGAGGCGGCGGCCGAGGGGGGCTACGGTGCCGATCCGCAGGTCTCGCCGGCGGCCGTCGGCGCGGGGGAAGCGCTCATGAACACGGCCCTCGCCTGGATCTACCAGCTCCGCGGCGTGCTGCCGTAGGCAGGCCTGCCCGCCCGCTTCCCTGCACCCCCCGATCCGAGGCCCGCCTCTCCGGGGGCGGAGTCGGTGCCGGCGACGATCCCGCGGGCGGAGGGCAGACCGTAGACTGCGACGCATCCGGCGTGGCCCGCGATCCCTGACGCGCCGCGGCCGGTTTTTCGATCCGGCATCCTGTCCCCCCGACTCCGCCGATGAACACGCGGGCCCTGGAAACGATCGGTGTCCCCCCGGCGCTCGTGCGCCTGGCGAAGCAACTCGTCGCCGAGGCCCGGTCGGCCGGTTTCGAGCGGAGCCGCCTGCGGCCGGAACTCGAGGCGCTGCTCGCCGATCCCGGCGCGCATGTCGGGCATGCCGCTTTCGGCCGTCTCGCGCGGGCACTCGTCGAGGCGGCCGCGTCGGACCGGTCCCCCCCGGCTCCCGCCGCCTCGGCCCCCTGGAGGCAGTGGGGGAACGACATCGACGAGCGGGCGGTGGAGCAGATGCGAAACGCGATGGAATTGCCGGTCGCGGTGGCCGGAGCGCTCATGCCCGACGCGCACGTGGGCTACGGGCTGCCGATCGGCGGGGTCCTGGCGACGGAGGATGCCGTCGTCCCCTACGCCGTGGGCGTCGACATCGCCTGCCGGATGAAGCTCTCGCTGCTCGACGCGCCGGCCGACTGGATCGAGTCCCGCCGGGATCGCCTCGTCGCCGCACTCGAGAACGAGACCCGCTTCGGAATCGGGGCGGAGTTCGGCGGACGCGCGGATCCGCGCCGCGCCCGCTTCCGTCATCACGACGTCCTCGACGAGGACTGGGACGTCTCCCCCGTCACGCGCGAGAGCCGCGACCGGGCCAGGGCCCAGTTGGGAACCAGCGGCAGCGGCAACCACTTCGTGGAGTTCGGCACGCTGTCCGTCGATTCCCGGCAGGCGGCGGCGCTCGGTCTGGCGGCGGCCGGCACCCATCTCGCGCTGCTCTCCCATTCCGGCTCACGCGGCACCGGGGCGGCGGTCTGCGACCACTACTCGAGGCTGGCGACGCGGCTGCACCCCGACCTGCCCCCCTCGATGCGGCACCTCGCCTGGCTCCCGCTCGACAGCGACGCCGGGCAGGAGTATTGGCGGGCGATGCGACTCATGGGGCGGTACGCGGCGGCGAACCATGCCGTCATCCACCGCCACGTGGCCGGGGCGTTGGGCGTGGAGACGATCCTCACGATCGAGAACCACCACAACTTCGCCTGGGAGGAGACGCACGACGTCGGCGGCCGGGAACGGCGTCTGATCGTCCACCGCAAGGGCGCCACGCCGGCGGGCGCGGGAGTCCTGGGCATCATCCCCGGATCGATGGCCTCCCCCGGGTTCGTCGTGCGGGGCCGCGGCGTCGCCGCGTCGCTGGCGTCGGCGAGCCACGGCGCCGGGCGGAGGATGAGTCGCACCGACGCCCGGCAGCGTTTCCGCTGGGCGCGGGTGCGGCCCCTCCTCGCCGATCGTCGCGTCGAGGTGTTGAGCGCCGGGATCGACGAGGTCCCGCAGGCCTACAAGGACATCCACGACGTGATGGCGGCCCAGTCCGATCTCGTGGAGCCCCTCGGCCGCTTCGAGCCGCGCATCGTCAAGATGGCGCCGGACGGCGAGAGGGCCGAGGACTGAACCGGCCCCCGGCTTCCCGCGGGGGGCACATGCCACGAGCCACGGAGCGACGATGATCGCCCTGCAGATCACGAGCGGCCAGGGCCCGCCCGAGTGCCAGTGGGTGGTGACGCGGGTGCGGGGGGCGCTCCTCGCCGAGGCGGCGGCGCGCGACGTGCGCGTCCACGACGTCGAAGCCGCGGCCGGCGGGAGTGAGGGCTGCCTGCGGAGCTGCTCGCTCCTCCTCGAGGGCAGCGGAGCGGAGGCCGTCGCGGACCGATGGCGGGGCACGGTGCAGTGGATCGGCGAGAGCCCGTTCCGTCCCGGGCATCGACGGCGCAACTGGTTCGTGGGCATCGACACCTTCGTGCTCCCGGAGCGGATCGAGTGGTCGGCCGACGAGGTGCGCGTCGAGGCGATGCGCGGTTCCGGCCCCGGCGGCCAGCATGTCAACACGACGGCCTCGGCGGTCCGCGCGACCCATCTCCCCACCGGTCTCTCGGTCGTCTCGCGCGACGAACGCTCGCAGCACCGCAATCGATCGCTGGCGCTGGCCCGGCTGGCCGCGGCGCTCGCCGGCCGGTGCGACGCCCGCGAGGCCGATCTGCGGCACGGGCGCTGGAGGCTCCACGCCCGGGTCGAGCGGGGCCGGGCCAGGCGCGTCTTTCGCGGGCCCGGATTCGAGGAGACGGACCGCTGACGCGGGCCCCCCGCCTCAACCGCTGCCCGGCCTGTGCTGCGCGGCCCGGCGGATCACCTCCACCTGGCAGGGCATCTCCGGCGCCTCCCGGTGGGCCTTCCTCGTGCCCCGCCTCGCCTCACGGATCGCCGCGAACGCGGCGTCGGCATCCGCCCCGCGTGCCACGTGCACGAGTCCCACGACCGTGCCGGTGCGGCCGACGCCGCCCCAGCAGTGCACGTACACCGGCCGCGAGGAGCCCAGCTCCCTGCCGATGTCGGCGAGGATGGCGTCGTAGCCCTCCGGCGTCGTGACGTCGAGATCACGAATCGGGTGGTGGAGCCGCGCGAGTGGGCGGCCCCGGTTCGCTCCCAGGGCACTCCAGTGCTCGGCGTAGGGAGCGAGCCCGTCATCGTCCCGGGTCAGATCGACGATCGTCTCGATGCCGGCGTCGGCGAGGATGGAGAGCTTCAAGTCACGTGCGTCCCGGTCGGTGCTCCCCGGGTACTCCCCGGCGAGGATCCGCCCCGGCTCGACCCACCAGGCGTGGAGGTCGTCGTCGAACGCCCAGCGACCGCGGTCGCCCGTGGCCTTCGCATGGAGCGCGTCGGCGAGCGACTCGATCCGCCGCCGCATCGCCAGGATCCCGAGCCAGGCCTGCGGGATCCCCGCGGCACCGAAGCGGGCCCCGGCGAGCTGGCCGGCGATCGCGGCGGTGGTGTCGGCGTCGTCGCCGAGGTTCGCCGCGCGGAGGACGGCGTCGCGGAAGTCCGCCGCCCCGGCGACGGCCCAGATCGCCGCCTCGAGCGCGTCGACGCAGTAGCCGGTGCCGCGGATGGCCGGCGGCTGCTTCCCACGCCATGCACCGCGGGCGATCGCCTCGACCTCCGCGTGGAGCGGACCCTGGTTCCAGAAGTCCGCCCGGGCGACCTCGTCCCAGGGGCGGCCGCGGATGAGGGCGGCGGTCATCGCCGCGAGCACCTTGCAGGTGTCGACCGGCCGCGAGGCGGGATGCGTCGGCCGGCTCGACTCGGCCGCCATGGCGACGACCGCGTCGGCGTCGTGCGACCAGCGGATGCTCACCGGCGCGAGCCGCATGAGCGACCCGTTCGCCGCCGACTCCTCGTCGACGTGCGCGTCGATCGGCTGGCCGGAGTCGGCGAAGCGGCCGAGCTGCGTCCGCGTCGTGATCCCGATGTCGAAGCAGCGGCCGGTGGGGGAGAAGTAGCCCTGCCGCCACCACCGCACGTAGCGCCGCATCTGGTCGGCCGGATCGTGTCCGGCCCGGTCGACGAGCGACTCGGCCAGACAGAGGGCCATCGAGGTGTCGTCGGTCCACTGTCCGGGGGCGAGCGAGAAGGGTCCTCCGCCCACCATGTCGGCAAGCGGCCGGAAGGAGCCCGGCGCGCGGAACTCGACCGTCGTCCCGACGGCGTCCCCCGCGGCGAGGCCGAGGAGTGCGCCGCGGGCCCGATCCCGTGCCTGGTCACCGGCTGACGCCCGCATGTCCCGCTCCTTTCCCGTTCGATGTCGAGTGCCACGTTCCCCCGCGAGGGGGCCAGCGGGGGCGTCGCGTTGGCCGGTGGCGCGGCTCCGGTATCCGGCGTCGACGGCATCCCCCGGGTTCCGCGGACGCGAGCACGACGATCGCCAGGGCACTGTCCGCCGGCCATGATCGCGCCGCCCGACCGACCCCGCTCCCCCGCGCGCGTCACCCGGAGGCGACCCCGGCGTGGAAGCCCGACTATCGGCGCCCGAGGCCGCTGCCGTCAACCGTCTCCCCGCGGCGGAAGAAAGCGTCCGGGAAGGATTTTTTCCAACACTGACGCCGCGCGGACCACGTTTGACCGCGCTTCGGATAGCGTCTGCGGCCGTCATCCACCAGTCTGCCCGCCCGGAGTCGCCCCGTGAACGCGAACGAGATCGAGGTCGGCATCTCCTTCCGCTTCCACTGCCCGATGACCGGCGTCCTCGTCACGGCGCCGGATCACTTCGGACCCTCCCCCGCCACCGCGTTCCTCCTCGGGCCGGAGGCGGACGAGTTCGACTACCTCTCCCCGGCACTCGAGCCGCTCTGGCACGAGGTGCGCGACGCGCACGCCGCGGGATCACGCTCCCCGGGACAGCTCTTCGACGCCTTCTGCCGGCGGCTCGGTGGACACGACCATCTCGTCCTCTTCTCGTTCGTGCCGGCCGGCTCCCGGTCCGGGACGGCACGTCCGGCGGTGCATGTCTGCATCGACTTCGGCTATCCCTCCGCGGACGGCGAGGACGACGGCACCCCCGGGGATCACCCTCCGGCGACGGCGGTCGTGCCCCTGCCCCGTCATGTGCCGCTGTCGGCCCTCGGCATCCTCCTCGACGCCTGCCGGCGCGTGGCCGCGACCCCACCGTTCCGCGGACGGGGATCGGATGGCCCGCTCGTCGGATCCCTCGATGCCCCCGCCGGGGCGGGCGTGGCGGAGGGTGTCGGCGCACCGGGGGAGGAGCACGCGGCGTCGCTCGAGCGTCTCGCCCGCGGCGAGAAACTGGCGCTCTGTCTCCATCGGGGCTGGCTCGCCGACGGCGTGGCCCTGATCGACGGGAGGGACTACCGCCCCACGGCGGCGGAGATCCGCGAGCGCGCGGCGCTCGGCGACCGGGCCGAATCGTGCGATCCGCGCCGCCTGCCGGACGACCCCGGATGCTACGGGCTCCGGATCGGCGTCGGCGGCGACCGCCTCACGATCGAGCCGATCGTGGTGGAGTGGCGGAGCGACGGCGCGCCGGTCGTGCGGACGGCGGAGTTTCCCGAGAGCCTGCGTCGCCGTGTCGCCGCCTTCCTCGCCCGACTCACGTGAGCCCGCGCCGCGCGGCGTGCGTGCCGGGCTCGCCCGCCCCTGCCCTTGGGCACGCCCGTCCCCTCAACGCTTGAGCGCCAGGACGAGTACGCCGGCGCCGACCATGAGGATCCCGGTCCACTCCCGCGCCGAGGGCCGTTCCCCGAGGAACAGGACCGCGAACAGGGCCACGAGGACCAGCGAGAGTTTGTCGACCGGCGCGACCTTCGACGCCTCGCCCGCCTT
>CAZMOU010000139.1:6698-12904 GCA_964567835.1 uncultured Chitinophaga sp.
GTTCGCCCGCCGGCGTGTCGGGCAGCGCGCCGTCGCCGAGCTTCAGCGCGCGGAAATAGCAGACCCACGAGGCACCGGTCGCCATGCCGGAGAGCGTCAGGAACGTGAGCGTCCGCGGGGGAAACGAGAGGGGGTTCTTCCACTTCCCCGTGGCGGCGACGAACGCCGCCAGCAGGAGGAGGATGATCGCCGTGCGCACCAGGGTGGCGAGGTCGGAATCGACCCCCTCGAGGCCGATCTTGGCGAAGATCGCGGTCGCCGCCGCGAACACCGCCGAGAGGATCGCCCAGGTGAACCATGCCGATGCCGTCGCCATGTGCCGCCTCCCGGAACGCCGCCGACCGCCCCCCGGCAATGATACCGGCGGCCGCGACGGATGCCGCAGCCCCGCGTCCGTGCGGAATGCGGCGGGCAGGTGTCGCGCTGCCCGGGTCCGGGGCCCGTCAGCGGCGGCAGACGCAGTCCTCCGCCATCATCATGGGCTCGACGCGGGAGCGCTCCATCGGCATCTCGACCACGCGACGCCGGCAGTCGCCGTCGACGAAGGCCTGGTAGCGATGCTGGTGGCCGCCGCAGCAGTCCGGATGCCACTCCATCCACTCCTCCCTGGGGCAGCGCTCGACCTCGCAGCAGGCCGGGGCCCTGGTCTCGACCGGCTGCCGGCAGCGGCGCCGTTTGCCCCGGCCGTGGGATGCCTCCGCGTCGGAGGCGTCGAGGACGCCGATGGAACAGACGAGGGCGGCGACGACCGGTATCAGACGGGTCATGAACATGACGATTCTCCCGAAGGGTTCCCGGCGCGCCACACCCCGACGTGGGGAGCCGATGCCGGTCGGGGAACGATAGGGCCGCCTCCCTTCCCCGGTCCCGCGGCCGGAGGCGTCGAGCGTCCCGCCGCCGCGGACACTTGCCCGGAATGCGTCCCCCCCTGCACCACGGCGGCAGCCGGTCGCGTTGGCACGACGACCCCCGTGCGCGGCGGAATCGGGTGGGCCCGGCGGTGGCGCCCGCGGGGGGACCTGTGGTAGCCTGTCGGCCCGGAGGCGCCCCGAGCCGCCTTGCCGGTCCGTTCACCGACCTTCCACCAGCAGCACCAGGCCATGAAAGATCCGACCGTCCGCGGCGTCGTGCACCTCGTCGAGGAGACCAAGACCTTCGGCCAGAAGGGCTTCCGCAAGCGCCTGGTGGTGCTCGAGCAGTCGAAAGGGACGTTCACCAACTTCATCCCCGTCGAGTTCGTGAAGGACGGGTGCGACGCGGTGGACGACCTGAACGTGGGCGAGGAGATCGAGGTCACGTACCGCCTCAGCGGGCGTCGCTGGCAGCGCGACGCGTCGAGCGAGACGAAGTACTTCCTCAGTGCCGAGGGGATCACCTTCAGGCGGGTCTCGGGGAGCGCCCGTGCGGACGACGGCCCCGACGATTCGATCGACATCAACGACGACATCGTCGGCGCCGGGAGCGACGACGTCCCGTTTTGAGTCGTCCCGTCGCCCGACGAACGCTCATCCCCCTCCGAGCGGACCGACGATCCCGTCGATCTCGTCCCGGACGCCGTCGCGGGAACCGGGCCGGAACGCCGCCGTGCGGAACTGTTGATGCTCGCCGCGGTACTCGAGGAGCATCCGCCCGCTTTTCTCCCCGGGCTCGAGCGATTCACGGCCATGCTCCGCGATCGCCCGCTCGCGGGCACTGACCACGGACCGGTTCACGTCTGCGACACTCTTCTCCACGCCTTGTCCCCTCGAGGTCGAGCCTCACTCCCCTTCCGACGCAGGTCCACACTCTCCACCCCCATGATCCCTCCCGTCACCAAACGCGGCGCCGATCTCCTTCACGATCCGTCGCTCAATAAATCCACCGCCTTCACCGAAGCCGAGCGGCAGGCCCTCGGCCTCGTCGGACTCGTTCCCGACACGACGGAATCCGAGGAGGTGCAACTCTCCCGCGTCCTGCTCCAACTCGACCACAAGACCACGGACATCGACCGCTACGTCTATCTGGCCAACCTTCTCGACCACGACGAGACGCTCTTCTACAAGACGATCATGTCCGATCCGGCGCGGTTTCTGCCGATCATCTACGATCCCACGATCGGCGAGGCGTGCCTGACATTCGGCCACATCTTCCGCGGCCCTCGTGGGATGTACCTCTCGATCAAGCGCCGGGGGCACGTCAAGGACATCCTCCGTCATTGGCCCGTGAAGGACGTGCGCTTCATCTGCGTGACCGACGGCGGGCGCATCCTCGGCCTCGGCGACCTGGGTGCCAACGGCATGGGGATTCCGATCGGCAAGCTCCAGCTCTACACCGCAGCCGCCGCGGTACCGCCCCGCGTGCTGATGCCGATGTATCTCGACGCCGGAACGAACAACGAGACGTGCCTCGCCGACCCGCTCTATCTCGGCCTGCGCGAGCGGCGGCCCTCGCAGGACGAGCTCTTCTCGTTCGTCGACGAGTTCGTCGCGGCCGTGCAGGAGGTGTTTCCGAAATGCTGCATCCACTTCGAGGATTGGACCGGGGTGGACGCCTTCCACCTGCTCCAGCGCTACCGCGACACCTACTGCGTCTACAACGACGACATCCAAGGCACGGCGGGCATCACGCTCGCCGGCATGATCAACGCCGTCAAGCTCAAGGGCACCAGGCTCGAGGACGAGCGGTATCTGTTCCTCGGCGCGGGCTCCGCTGGCATCGGCCTGGCGAACCTGCTCTGCTCCGCGCTCGTGGCCGAAGGCATGAGCCTCGAAGCGGCCCGGTCTCGGGTGCACATGTTCGACGTCAACGGGCTGCTCGAATCCACCCGCACGGACCTGGTCGATTTCCAGCTGCCCTACGCGCACCCGCACGCTCCGACCAGGGATTTCGTGGCCGCGATCGAGAGCATCGAGCCGACGACGATCATCGGGGTCAGCACGGTCGGCGGAGCGTTCGATCGAGCCGTCATCGAGGCCATGACGCGGATCAACGAACGCCCGGTCATTCTCGCGCTGTCGAACCCCACCAGCTGCGCCGAGTGCACGCCCGAGCAGGCCTATACCTGGTCCGGCGGGAAGGCGATCTACGCGGCGGGCGTGCCATTCGCTCCCGTGCACCTCGACGGCACGACCTTTCTCCCCGGACAGGCGAACAACTTCTACATCTTTCCTGCGGTCGCCATGGCGATCTACGCCACCCAGGCCACGCGCGTCTCGGACGAGATGTTCATCGAGGCGGCGAGGGCGGTGGCCGATCAAGTCGCTCCGGAGTTGCTCCGGCAAGGGCTTCTCTACCCGCCGCAGGCGAACATACTCGAGACTGAAATCAAGACGGCGGTCCGCGTCGCCACGCTCGTGTTCGACAGCGGCCTCGCCGGCGTCGCGCGTCCCACTGACATGGAGGCGTTCATCCGCTCCCATGTCTACACACCGGCGTATCCCCAGCTGGTTTGAGGACACGCCGAATCGTCCCGACGATCCGGCCGCAGGTGCATCCGGAACTCCCTCCACGCACCAGCGATCCGCGGACCGACTCGGGCGACTTCGTGTCGATCGCCGACATGGGACCGTCGCCGAAGGTGAAGAGCGCCCCGAGCTCCATCCGGGTGCCGTCCACCGCGCCGGCGGGGTTCACGTCCAGGTCGTGGACACCGGGCGCGGGCTCGAGGTGCGGCAAGGGCAGACGCGCGGAATCGCGTTCGTGGGAATGAGCGAGCGCGTCAGGTCGCGGACGGAGAATGCGACATGCGCCGTCGTGCCGGTGAGGGTCCTCCGGCGGCTCCACGCTGGGGCGCGATCACTATCCGGACTGTCATTGCATGCTCCTGGCGGGCGGCGGAATCCGCGGCGGCATCTCCCACGGCGAGACCGACGAACTCGGCTTCGGCATCGTCGAGGACAAGGTTCACGTCCATGACCTGCAGGCGACCATCCTCCACCAGCTGGGATTCGACCACACGCGCCTGACCTACCGGTTCCAGGGGCGCGACTACCGCCTCACCGACGTGCATGGCGGCGTGGTCAAGGGCATCATCACCTGAGCGTGAAAAAGGAGAAGGCGCCCGCCGCCAGATCCCGGCGATCCGGGCAAGGGAGAAGCCCGAAGTTCGCCAGACGTGGTGGATGGCACGTTTCCCACGCCGCAGACCCGGCGTGACGCGGGGCGGGTATCCTGTGGGGCCGTTCCCCTCCCGCCGCGAGCCCCCCATGAACGCTTCCCCGATCAAGATCCTCGTGCTCTACGACTCCCTCACCGGCAACGTCGAGCGCATGGCGGCGCTCGTCGCGGAGGGAGCGAGGGAGATCCCCGGTGTCGAGGTGCGGCTGCGGAAGGTCGAGGGGGAGGGGGATCTGCGCGCCGTGCCGGACGACGTCCGCTGGGCCGACGGGGTCGCCGTGGGCAGCCCGACGAACATGGGGGTGCTCTCCTGGCGGATGAAGCGATTCTGGGACGAGGACATGCGTCCCGACTGGATGCGGATCGACGGCAAGATCGGCTGCGCCTTCAGTTCCGCAGGCGGCTGGGGAGGCGGCATGGAATTGGCGTGCCAGAGCCTCCTCACGGTGCTGGTCAACTTCGGCTTCCTCGTCTTCGGCGTCACCGACTACGCCTCCCGAGACCACACGCTGCACTACGGCGCGGTGTCGGCCAAGGCCCCCGAGGACGAGCCGACCCGTGCGGCGGCCCGGATCCTCGGCCGCCGACTCGCAGAATGGACCGCCGTGCTCGTGCACGGCGTCGGCGGAGAGCACCCGGGGCTCAAGCTCGCCGCCCGCCGTCCGCCGCACGGCTGACGGCCGCCACGGCACGGCCGACGGCGAACGGTATAGGCCACCGTATGGGCTCCGTGTCGGACGCGCGAGCGGAGACGAGGCCAAGTGTGGGTGATGGGTCGGCGCTGCGTGGAGGCTCACGCAGTCTGCCCGCAACGGCGTTCGAGAGAGACCGAAGGGAGGCACTCGCGGATTCGCGACGAACAACGCCAGGCACAACGACAGCGTGCCGACTTCCCCGAGCCACTCCTCACGGCGACCAGGCCTCGGTGACGCGACACCGCTCACCCGCCGCCCTCCTTGCCCTTCTTCGGCTTGATCTCCGTGATGCCGCGATCGGCGCTCGCCACGGCCCGGGCGAGCCACTCGCTCGTGAGGTCGTCCCAGCCGAACTTCGCCGACAACTCACCCGTCAGCCAATACTCGGTCAGGATCACGAGCACATCGTCGAGCGAGAGGACGTTGGCGACGGTGGCCGGAAGCGGACACCGTCGGTGCGGATGCTCCCCCTCCGTGCAGACGTTGCGGTAATAGACCGTCGTCGGATTCAGGATCCGACAGTCGAGGCGAGACGCCATCACGTGCTGGAATCCCTCGCCGTAGACATGGCGGGCCTCGACCCGGTAGCGGCCCTCCGTCCCGCCGGCCTGGGCCCAGTTGCCGTTCTCGTCCGTGAGGTTCAGAAACGTCGGGCCTTCGGGGATCGCGAGCTTCGAGACGGCCTTCTGCACCGCCTCCAGCGACGCGGGAAAGACGTCGGCATGATCCTCGAGCATGAGCCGGTAACGAGCCATCGCGATTGACCTCCGCACGATTCCCTGATCGGCCTCGCCTCGCCGGCGAGCAGCGGTGCGTTTCGGGGTTCACCCTCCTCCGACGTCGCCGACGATGCCGTCGATTTCCGCCCAGATGTCGTCGCAGAGACCGACGCGGAATGCGGCCGCTCGAAGCCCAGCATGTTCCCCCCGGTACTTCGCCAGCATTCGCTCGCTCGTCTCTCCGGGCTTCATCGACTCCCGCAGATTCGCGAGCCGGTCGGCGGCCTTCACGATCAGGGCGATTTCGTCGTCGCCCCGCACACCGGCCAGCTTCGCGTCGCGCCGCTGCACCATCTCGACCTTGTTCTTGGCCGGCGGGTTGGTGACGAAACCGACCAGACGCGCCACCCGTTCGCCGAACTCCGCCGCCACCATCGCCTCGGTCACGTCGGCGTCCTCGATCACGTCGTGGAGCCAGGCCACGACCTCCGCCATCTCGCCGTACGGTGCCGCGATCGCCGCCACCGCACCGAGGTGGTAGGCGTAGGGCTTCGCGTCGGGCCCCTTGCCGTACTTCTGGTCGCCATGCTTCGCGATCGCCCAGTCGCGGGCGCGGGATACGTCGAGAATCATGTCGGGGCGTCCTCCTTGGCCATGGATGGCTTCAATCGCCGTTGCGGGACCAGAAACCGTCGGA
>CAZMOU010000140.1:0-10580 GCA_964567835.1 uncultured Chitinophaga sp.
GGCCGAGTTGCCGATGTTCGCGTTGATCTTCGTCCGTGCGGCGATGCCGATCGCCATCGGCTCGAGCTTCTTCGTGAGGTGGACGACGTTGGCCGGGATCACCATCCGCCCGCGGGCCACCTCCGAGCGGATCGTCTCCTCCGGCAGGTCCTCCCGCTTGGCGACGAAGGCCATCTCGGGGGTGGTCGTGCCGGCACGGGCGCTTTCGAGCTGGGTCATGGTGTGGCTCCGGAATCGAAGGGGGCCGCCGGGCCGGTCCGACCGGCCGCGGGTGCGGCATCGAGCGTAACAAAAAACCCGGCCGGGGCGCCGGAACGGGCGTCCGGCGTGCCGCGCGTCGGGGCCCGGTCCGGGCGACGCGGCTCCGGGGGGGCATCAGAGCGTCTTGAGATACTCGAGCAGCGCCCGCCTGCCATCGTCGTCGAGGTCGCCGAAGAACTCGTGGCCGGCCGCCCCCTTCCCCGGCTTCGTGGTGTCGAACCAGGTGCGGCGCACGATGGCGGGAAGGCGTCCCTCCGGAACGGCGTCGCGTTCCTCGACGGCGAGACCGACGCGGTCGGCGTCGTAGTTCGGGGGGGGCGTGCCCACCTCGGCGGCCAGGGTCCCCGGCGCGTCGAGGCGGCGCCAGGCGCGTGGGCGCTTCTCGGGGTGCAGCACGTGCCAGAGCGTCGGCACCGAGCCGTTGTGGAAGTAGGGGGCGCTCGCCCAGACGCCGTCGAGCGGCGGGGCGACGTAGCCGGCGGGGTCGTCGATCCCGTCGACCGCGGACCGCTCCTCGAACCAACTCACGTTCAGGGCCCGGCGATCCTTGACGGTCAGGGCGTCGAAGCGGACCCGGTCGGTGCCGATCTCGTCGATCGGCACGATCCGCTCGGGATAGCTCCGCCCCGGGCCGCCGCGCGGGCCGTCGTAGGTGCCATGGCAGTGGGAGCAGTGCTCCCGGAAAAGCCCGCGCCCGCGGTCGGCGAGGCCGGTGTCGACCGCCCCTTCCCACGCCGGCGGTTCGAGGGACGAAAGCCAGCTTTCGATGTCGCGGAACTCCCCCTCCCACTCCCGGAACCGCTCCGGCCCGTTCTCCTTGACGAGGATGAACTGCATCAGGACCCGGTGACCCTTGGGGGCGAAGGCGTCGGCGTAGAGGCGCTTCCGGGTGGCGTAGTGCCACCAGGCCGGGGCGTCGACGTCGTGGTGGGCGAGATCGAAGCGGGGGGGCCGGGGGACGATCGTGAGGTCGGGGTCGCGGTGGCGCATGAGGGCCACGCCGAACATCACCGAGTTGGTCGTGCCGACGGTGGTCCCGAGCGGCATCACGAGGCTGCCGAGATCCATGTGGCCCAGGGACTTGCCCTGGCGGATCTTGACCTGCCGCACCTCCTCGGTGAGCGTCTCCAGGGCGTAACGCGTGTTCGGCACGCCGGGAACCGCCTTCCCGGCGACGGTCCCCTGGTGGCAGGCCAGGCAACTCATCGTCCAGCGGCCGGCGTCGTCGACGACGTACTGCAGCGAGCGGGACGGATCGGCGGGATCGGGGACCAGACCGTAGCGGTCCATCGCCATGCGCCGGCGTTCCGCCACGTCGGCCGCCTCGGCCCGCGACCGGGACGGTTCCTCCCAGGTGGTCCAGAGGTCGTCGAAGACCTCCTGGTCGAAGTCGGCGGGGAGGTAGGCATGCTCGCGCAGGTGCCGCCAACCCGCAGGCTGCTCGGCCACCCCCTGCCCCGTCGCCTCGGACGCGGCGCAGAGCACCACCGCCGCGGTCCCGAGCCAGAGGGGAACGAGGCCGACGAGCACCAAGTGAAAACGACGGAATCCGCGATCGACTCCGGTCCGGTTCATGGCATACTTTCCGGGTTCCGCCCGCCTTCCGACCGGACCGCCGTCTACCCGGTCTCCCTCCGGCCATCCGCCACCGTCCACCGCCCGCACGGCCCGCGAGACCGCTCCGGGACCAGTATAGGCGGCTCCCTCCACCCGGCCTCCCGCCATGGCCACCGCCAATCCCCTCCTCCTCCCAGAGCTGCGGATGATGCTCGCCGAGGGCGACCTGGAGGGGCTGCGCGCCACGGCGGAGGAACTCCATCCGGCCAGCGTCGCCGACTTTTCCGAGGGGCTCGCCGACGGGGAACTGTGGGACTTCCTCGACGCCCTGCCGGTCCACGTCCGCGCCGACGTCTTCACCTACTTCCCGATCGCGAGGCAGGTCGAACTCGTCCAGGCCGCCGACCGGGCCCACCTGGGGCCCCTGCTCGAGGCGATGGCCCCCGACAACCGGGTCGACCTCCTCAAGGAACTCGAGCCCGGGCTCGTCGAGCAGATCCTCCCCCTCGTGGCCAAGGCGGAGCGGCACGACATCCGCATGCTCCTCTCCTGCCCCGAGAACTCGGCCGGGGCCCTGATGACGACGGAGTACGCCTCGCTCCCCGCCGACATCACCGTCGGCGAGGCGGTGAGCCGGCTGCGCTCGCAGGCCCCCGACAGCGAGTCGATCTACTCGGTCTACGTCCTCGACCCCGACCGGAAGCTCGTCGGGTCGATCTCGCTGCGCGACCTGATCCTGGCCCGGCCGAGCGCCATCGTCGGCGACCTCATGCGGCGCGACCCGATCGCCGTCCGCATCGAGGAGCCGCGCGACGAGGTGGTGCAGAAGCTCGCCCGATACGACTTCCTCGCCATTCCGGTCGTCGACGACGGCGGCCGCCTCGTCGGCATCGTGACCCACGACGACGTCCTCGACGCCGTCCGTCAGGACGCCACCGACGAGGCCCAGCGGGCCGCGGCCATCACCCCGCTCGGCGAGCGTTACCTCGACGCCGGCATCGTCACGATGACCTGGAAGCGGGGGGTCTGGCTGACGATCCTCTTCGGCACCGCGGCGGTGACGGCGATGGTGCTCGCGCGGACGCCGATCGCCCACCCCTGGCTCGTCGCCTTCATCCCCCTGATCATCGCCAGCGGCGGCAACTCTGGGAACCAATCGGCGACGCTCGTGATCACCGCGCTCTCCTCGGGCGACTGCAAGCTCTCCGACTGGCCGCGGATCCTCAAGCGCGAGTTCGCCCTCGGCCTCCTCC
Organism: uncultured Chitinophaga sp.; assembly: GCA_964567835.1. Taxonomy (GTDB): domain Bacteria; phylum Planctomycetota; class Planctomycetia; order Pirellulales; family UBA1268; genus QWOP01. Next base: position 3,072 of record CAZMOU010000140.1, read on the forward strand.
TCGGGGCGCTGCTCGCCGTGCCGGGATTCCTCCTGGCGCTCGTCTACGCCCCCACGCCGGCGCAGGCGCTCGTGATCCCGATGACGATCATGAGCGTGGTCATGCTCGGGAGCCTCGTCGGGTCGGTGCTGCCGCTGGTCTTCCGCTCGCTCGGTCTCGACCCGGCGCTGATGAGCAATCCCTTCGTGTCGGCGATCGTCGACGTCGTGGGGATCGTGATCTACATGGCCGTGGCGCTGCTGGTCCTCGACTGACTGCGCCTCAACCGAGCGTCCGGTCGACCGCGTCGGCGACGCGGCGGCAGACGGCCATCATCCTCTCGAAGGCGGGCAGGTCGATCGTCTGGGCGCCGTCGCTGGCGGCCCGCTTCGGGTCGGGATGGACCTCGACGATGAGGCCGTCGGCGCCGGCCGCCACCGCCGCCGCCGCCATGCTCGTGACGAGGTTCGCATGCCCCGTGCCATGGCTCGGATCGACCACCACCGGGAGGTGCGTGCGGGCGTGGAGCCAGGGGACGGTCGCCAGGGGCAGGGTGAAGCGGGTGTGCGACTCGAAGGTGCGGATGCCGCGCTCGCAGAGCATGACGCGCCGGTTGCCGCCGTCGAGGACGTACTCGGCGGCGAGGAGCAGTTCCTCCACCGTCGCCGACGGCCCGCGCTTGAGGAGCACCGCCTTGTCGCACCGCCCCACCGCCTCGAGCAAGCGGTAGTTCTGCATGTTGCGGGCACCGATCTGGAGGACGTCGGCGTAGCGGGCCACGAGCGGCACGTCCTCCGACGCCACCACCTCCGTCACCACCGCGAGGCCCGACTCCTCCCGGGCCTCGGCGAGGAGACGCAGGCCCTCCTCTTTCAGCCCCTGGAAGGCGTAGGGGCTCGTCCTCGGCTTGAAGGCCCCGCCACGGAGGGCGGTCGCACCGGCCGCCCTGACGGCGCGGGCCGTGGCGACGATCTGTTCCCGGCTCTCCACCGAACAGGGACCGGCGATGACGCCGATCCGGCCGCCACCGACGACCAGCGACCCGGCCGTGACGACCGTCTGCTCCGACTGCACCTCCTTGCTCGCGACCTTGTAGGGGGCGAGGATCGGCATCACGCTCGCCACCCCGGCGAGCGACTCGAATCCGCTCCGGTCGGCGTCGCGCTCGTCGCCGACGACCGCCACCACGGTGCGCTCCGTGCCCACGATGACATGGGGCTTGAGGCGCAATTCCTCCACCCGCGCCACCACCCGCTCGAGATCCTCCCGCGCCGCCCCCGCCTGCATCACGATGATCATCGCGTCTCCTGTTCCTCCGCCGCGTCCCCTGTCCCGTCCGCCGCCACGTCCTGCCCCGGCGCGAGCGTGTCGCCCCGCTTCTCGGCCGCCGACCGCGTGGTGATCTCGATCCTCTCGCCCGCCGGACCGCTCCGAATCACGTAGACGAGTTTGCCGTCGGGATTCGCCTTCGCCAGGATCGAGCGGAGGATCTCGGCGGCGGGCCTGGACCGTTCCTCGAGGCCGAACGACTGGTTCTTCGTGATGCCCTCGAGTTGCAGGTCGGGGCCGAGGATCTCCATCTCCACCCCGATCTCCTCCGCGATCATCTGGATCGACTTCTCGAGGGTGTCCTTGACGAACACCAGCGACATCGGCCGGGCGAGGGCCTCGAGCGCCCCCCTGGCGGCCGGGCGCGCTCCGGCCGGGCCCGCGGCCGACGCCACGGCCTCGCCGGGGGCGCGCGGAACCTGCTCGAGCGCTAACTCGGCTGCCAGGGCTAGGTTGTGCGGCGCGTGGCTCGGCAGCCAGGCGTTGACGATCGCTCCGCGCCCCTCCGCACCGGCGTGGACCTGATCCGCCACCACGCCGATCATCCGCGGGAGTCGCATCACCAGCTTGCGGCCGTAGGGATGGGGGTCGAGCGCGTTGCAGTATTCCTCGACCGACTCGGCCATCGAGGCGACGTTGTCGGCGAGGCGCTTGGCGAGCCCGGCGGCGGACGTGCCGGCGGGGGCCACGGCGGCGAGTTCCAGATAGGCGTCGGGGCCGAAGTGCGCCGACAGCGCGGCGGCTCGCACCGGATCGCCGAAGAAGCGTCCGATCGGCTCCACGAGCTTGGAGAGCGGCCCGGCGAGCACCGGCCGGCCATCGTGCACGAGATAGTCGGGCGATCCGAAGAGCGTGAGGTGGCGGGAGGCGTCGAGCATCCCCACGAGTTCCTCGAGGTCGGTCGGCAGCGTCGCCTCGATGCCGTCGGCGTCCGCGGCGGCGTGGTGGGCCGCGATCGTCTGGCGGACGAGTTCGTCCGGACCGAACACCATCACGTGCCCGTCGGCGTCGGCGGGGAACCACGCCGTCCCCGACGCCCCACGGTGGATCGTCTCGCCGTCGACCTCCTCCTCGGTGGTGCTCCCGAGCGCCGCCCGTCTGGCGGCATCGTCGGTGGCGGGGGGGAGCGTTCCGACGCCGCGCACGAGCAGGCCGCCGATCACCTCGTCCGGACCTCCCGCCTGCCAGCCGGCCTGGATCTCCTCGATCCGCTCCGGCTCCACCCCCGCGTTCCGCGACAGCGCCTCGAGCGCGCCGGCGGCCCGGGGCCCCAGCGAGCGCACGAACAGCCGGCCCTCCTCCGTGGCCAGCGCCTCGGCGGGACGGGCGAGGAGGACGAGCTGCGAACCCGGAGGAAGGTAGCGCAGGCGCGGCGGCGGGCCGGCGGGCTGCGGTCCCTCGTAGGGCACCGTCTCGCTTCCCCGCGCGTCGACGATCGTCGTCACCCGGTCCGGCCCGGGCTGGCGGTCTCCCTCCACCGGCGGCACCGAGGGCCCGGAAGCGGGCTCCGCCGCCGCCGTCTCCGGGGCCCCGCCCTCACCCCGCACCTCCGGGGGCCGGGAAGGCACCGGCTTCGGCGCCGGACGGAGCAGCAGCAGCGCGGCGACGACGCTCGCCGCGAGCAGGCCGAGCCCCCCGAGCGCCGGGACGACCCACCGCGGCCGGGGCGGCCTGACGGGCCTCTTCCGCGCGACGGCGGGGGCCGCGTCGACGAGCGCCACCGCGGCCGCCACGTCGGGCTCGTCCCCCCCGTCGGCCGGTCCGCTCCGCGCCACGATCCACTCCGACTGGGGAGGAAGCGTTCCCGACACGGCCGGCTTGCCCAGGCAGGCGGCGATGGCGTCGACCGCCTCGGCGGCCGTCGGATAGCGGTCCGCCGGCGCCCGTGCCGAGAGGTAGGAGACGAGCGTCGCCACTTCCGGGGGGACCTTTCCGGCCGGCAGCGCCGGCGGGGCGTTGCCCGCCGCGACGTGGGAGAGCGTCCGCTCCGCATCCCCCTGCCAGCCCGGGGGAGCGCCGGCCAAGAGCGCGTGGAACAGGCAGCCGAGGGCGTAGACGTCGCCGGCCGCGTCGCTCACCCTCCCCGCCTTGAGGGCTTCCGGGGGGATGAAGGCCGCGCGCGTCCCCAGCCGGGCCACCGCCTCGGTCCTGTCGAGTTCCACCCTCGGCGGCACGACGTGCGGATCGGCGACGAGGGGGAACTGGAGGAGCCTGATCGGCCCCTCCTTGTCGGCGCTGCCGACGGCGGCGGACTCGCGCCGCACGCTGTCGAGCGAGATGCCCCCATGGACCACGCCGCGTCGATGCAGCTCCGCCACCGCGCGGGCCACCGCGAGGACGATCTCCCCCGCCTCGGCCACCGGCAGCGCACCACGCCGGGCGAGCTCCTCGGAGAGCGGCACGCCGACGACGTCCTCGGAGAGGACGAAACGCTGCGACCCCGCCTTCTCGAGCGCCCAGGTCCGCGTCAGCACCGGATCGCTCGCCTCGTGCGCGGCCTTGGTGCGCTTGAGGATGTCGGACCAGACCGCCGGCTCCTGGCAGAACTTGTTCACCAGGGCGGTGATCCCCACGAGCCTGCCGGTCGGCTCGTGCCGGGCACGGAAGACGCTGCCGCCACGGCCGGTGTCGAAGCGGTCGAGGAGCCGGTAGTCGCCGATGAAGAACGGTCCCTTGTCGCCCCGCAGGAGTCGTTTCGCCTGCCACTCCGACACCACGCCGCGCTTCACCAGCCAGCGGGCCAGCGGCTCGGCGGCGCTCGCCGCGGAGGTGCCCGGCGGGAAGGGCAGCCCCTCGTACTCGCGCCGCAGCTTGTCGAGCGTCACCTGCTCGGCGAGTTTCGATTCGGCGAGGAGCGTCCAGAAGGTGTCGGGCGTGGGGGCGGGCATGGGACTCGATCCGGTCGGAGGGAAGACGGTGCATCCTATCGGTGCGGGGAAACATTCATCCATGACCGACCCGGCCGCTCGCCGGCCGGCTCCGCGGGCCCACTGCGGACGCCCCTGAAAAAGCCGGGGTTTTCCGGGACTTCCGCCGCCGCGTCCAGCCGCGGATCACGGCGGCCACGGCCTGCTCACCGGCCGGGGTCGGGCGCCTCGACGGGCCCGGATCACCAGTCCATCGGCTCCCGATCGGGCCACAAGCCGTTGGCGACGCTCCGGAAGTGTCGCGCCGCCTCCACGGTGAGATCGAAGACCAGCGACATCTCGGCGTTGCGGATCCTCACCTCGTCGCATCCGAAGCAGACGAGCAGTTCGACCTCGTCCGGCTCGGCGTCGAAGACCAGCCGCAGGTCGGGATGAAACCCGCCGCACATCTTCCCCGGCCGGTGGGGGATGAGCGCGTCGGCATCGGCCCACGTCGCCGTGATCCGGGCCGCCAGCCTTTCGTCGCAGGGGACGGGTTCGCGGCGGAACCAATGGCCATCGACCGCGAACACCTCGTCCTTCTCGGCCAGACGGGCCACCTCGTCGCGGGCGACCGAGCGGGGCAGACCCTCGAACACGACCAGACCGCGCGACGCGGCGACCCGGGCGAGGAGCCGGATCGCCGCCGTCTCCGCCGACCGGTCGTCGTGCCGCTTCACGAGCGACTCCCGCCGGTGGGCGGCCAGTTGTCGCCACTGCTCGGCCCCGAACTCCGCCTCGACTCTGGCGCGGCGCTCCCGCTCCAGGCCCGCCAGTTCGCTGGTCACCGCGTCGCGGGCCTGCCGCAGGGCGGCGATCCGCGTCGACAGTTCCTGCGTCATCGCCGAGATCCGGTCGGCCTCGTCGGGCTCGAAGCGCAGGCGTGCCCCGTCGTGGAAGAAGTCACCCGGCTCGCTCGGCACGAAGCCGGGGAACGAGAAGGGCGAATCGCCCCCGTCGCCCTCCATGGGCTCCCCGCCGTCGTCCTCCGACGCCTCGTCCTCCTCCGGCGACTCGTCGGCGTCGGCCGCCACTCCCCCGGCGGGCGTCGCCGGGTCGGGGGCGGGTCGATCGGCGCGTGCCGGGCCGATCGCCGCGACGAGCGTCACGATCCATGCCACGCTCGCCGGAGCCACTCCCGGTCGACGCATCCGTTTCGGCATCGCTCCACCCCTCCCCCGGTCGTCCCGACAGCGAGCGATCACCGGCCCCGGATCGCGCATGGCGTCACGGCAGCGGCAGCTCGATCGTGCCGTTCTCGGCGATCTTCGCCTCGCCCGGCTTGCCGTCGATCGTGTAGTTGATCGTGAGTTGCTTGACGTCGTTCGGCGCCGGATCGCCGCCGAACACCTTGTTGAATCCGTCGCCCGGAATGAAGATCAGCGGCAGGCTGCCCGCGTTCTTGCGGACGACGTCGGTGACGTCCTTCTGCCGCTCACCCGCCCCGTAGGTGGCCTTCACGATCTCGAGCTTCACTCGCTTGAGTCCCAGCCCCTCGGCGAGCTTGTAGGCCTCGGGAGACGCCTCGGGGAGCTTCTGGAGGATCCCCGCCGCGGCCAACCGTGCCTCCGGCTTCACCTCGGCGTCGGTGCCGGCCTTGGCGGCCAGCTGGAGCATCGCCATGTCGGGGTAGCGGCGGGCCACCTCGAGGACGAGCTTCCGCTCGGCCGCGGTCTTCGCCGCGGCGTAAGCCTCTCCCGCCATCTTCGCCCGCTCCGCCTGCTCGAGCTTGAACTGCCTGGCGATGCGGATGAAGCCGCGGATGGCACGACCGCGGTACTTGTCCTCCGAGATCGACTTGGAGAGATCGAGGAGCACCGGCGCCGCGTCGGCGGTCATCCACTCGCCGAGGAGCCGGCTGGCGACGTCCTTCTGCCGGTCGTCCCCCTCCTTGGCGGCCGCGGCCACCGCGGCGAGGGCCTTCGTGCCCCCCACCTGGCCGAGCGTTTCGAGGAGCACCTGCTTGGCGTCGGCCGGAGCCCCGGCGAGCGGACCGACGATCGCGGCGGCGCAGGCCTCGCGGTCGGGCATGCGGATCGCGGCGGTGAGCAGGGCCTTCTTCGCGTTGGCCGCGTCGGCCTCGTCGCGTGGTCCGGTCACCGCCTTCACGAGGACCCCGAGCCGCTCCACGTCGACGATGTTACCGAGGGCCGCGAGCGCCGCCGCCCGCGTCGCCGGATCCTTCGATTCGACCGCGGCGAGCGCAGGGGGGACCGCGTCGATGCGGCGCTGCCCCACGAGTTCGAGCAGCATGGGGAGCACCTTGCCCTGCGCGGCGGGAAGACGCTTCTTGATCTCGGCGTCGACCTCGGCGCCGGAGAGGTTCGAGAGCGACGCGGTCGCGGCCCGGGCCAGATCGGCATCCGTGTCGACGGCCCCCTCGAGGAGCACGCCGATGGCGGAGGCGTCGCCGGCCCTGCCGAGCGATTCGAGCGCGGCGAGCCTCGTCTCCTTCGGCCCCTTCGCCGCCGCGGCCAGGAGCGCCCCGACCGCCTCCGGCGTGCGCCGATCGCCCAGGGCACGCAGCACCAGCGCCGCCCGATTGGCGGGGAGCTTGGCGAGTTCGGCGACGAGCGCCTTGTCGCAGGCCCCCGGCTCCACCTCCCGGGCCACGGTGAGACCGAGACGGAAGACCGGCTGGTCGGGGGACTGCAACTGCTCGACCAAGAGCGCGGCCCCGTCGGCACCCCGGGCCAGGATCGCGCCGCGGGTCGCCTCGAGCTTCCGCTGCGCCGGCACGGGGGCCTTGCGCACCTCGTCGTAGAGGGCCACCGCCTCGGCCGACCGCCCCGCACGGTGGGCCGACTCGGCGGCGAGGATCATCCCCTCGGCGACGGCCGACTGCACCTCGCCCGAGGTGCGCGGGAGGGCGTTCTTGAGGGCCGAGGTGGCGGCGAGGTTGCCGAGCTTGCCGAGCGCGACCGCCGCCGCCGCGGCGACGGCCGGATCGGAATTGCCCAGACGTTGCGAGAGCACCTGGAGCGCCGCGGCATCCCTGCGGACGCCGAGGGAGTTGATCGTGCCGACGAGGAGGTCGCCCGACTGCGACGCCGCGGCGGCCCGCAGCGCCGCGCTCGGCTCCTCGCCCGGGATCGCCTCGAGCGCGATCCGGGCCCACGACGCCAGTTTCTCGTTCCCGAGGAGCTTGGCGAGATCGGGCACGGCGTCGGCCGAGCCGTGGATCGCCAGTTGCTTGCAGGCGAGCGCCTTGTCGGCCTCGGGGGCGTCGCCACGCAGCACGGCGATGGCGGCCTTCTCCTTGTCGTTCCTCCCGTCGGCCGCGGGGGCCGGGGCG
>CAZMOU010000140.1:10590-12758 GCA_964567835.1 uncultured Chitinophaga sp.
ACCTCGCCCGAGGTGCGCGGGAGGGCGTTCTTGAGGGCCGAGGTGGCGGCGAGGCAGACCGCGACGGCGAGCAGGGACGCGGCGAGGCGACGGAGCGGGGTGGTCATGGGGATTGTTCCTGATGCGTGGGGTGTGGGGGGGATTCCGGGCGGCGGCGGATCGGTGTCAGATCCGCCACGGCTCGCGGAGCGCCTCCGAACGGAGCCGGTTGGCCTCGGCGTCGTCGATGAAGGTGTTCGTGGCGTTGTCGAACTTCACCGGCCGGCCCAGGAACAGGGCGACGTTCGCCGCATGGCAGGCGATGTGGGCGTTGCAGGCGGCGTCGGCGTTGCCCTTCGGCTTGCCGCGGGTCTTCACGCAGTCGAGGAAGTCGCGGACGTGGAAGGTCGCCGGGTAGCCGCCGATCTCCTCCACGGTGCGGCCGGCGAGGAGTTCGGGCGAGGAGAGGACGAGCTTGCCCGAGTCGCCCGCCTCCACCCAGCCGTCCTCCCCCTCGAAGCGGACCGGGCAGGACCCGAGCGGGATCCAGTCCTTCTCCCGGAAGACGAGTTCGACGCCGTCGGCGTAGGTGCAGACGATCTGACCGTCGACCGGCGGGCGGTATTCCACCGGCGGCGGGCAGTCGTCGACCGCCCACTGGCAGAGATCGACGCAGTGCGAGCCCCATTCGAGGACGCCGCCGCCGACGAGCCCGCCCCCCTTCTCGAAGTTGAAACCGTCGAGGAGCTTGGCGTTGAAGGGACGCCAGGCCGCGGGGCCCAGGTACATGTTCCAGTCGACGACGTCCTTCTCCGGCTCCTTCTCCGCCGGCAGCCAGCCGCTGGTCACCGCGGTCATGCCGGCGGGATGGGCGTAGACGCGCTTCAGCTTGCCGAGGCGGCCGGTGCGGGCCAGCTCGCAGGCGAAGGCGAAGTGGGGGAGATTGCGGCGCTGCGTGCCGGCCTGGAACACCCGGCCGGTACGCCGGATCGTGTCGCGGAGGATGAGGCTCTGCTCGACGTTCTTCGAGCAGGGCTTCTCGCAGTAGATGTCCTTGCCCGCCTTGGCGGCGTACACCGAGGCGGTGGTGTGCCAGTTGGGCCCGGTGGCGATGAGCACCGCGTCGAGGTCGCTGCGGTCGAGGAGTTCGCGGAAATCCCGGTAGGTGGCACAGGAGTCGTTGCCGTACTTGTCGTCGGCGAGTTTCTTGACCGCCTGGCGCCGGTTCTCCTTGACGTCGCAGACGGCGGTGAACTGGACGTCGTTCTGCTCGAGGAAGCAGCCGAGGTCGTAGGTGCCGCGGTTGCCGATGCCGATGCCGCCGAGCACGACGCGTTCGCTCGGCGGGATCGTGCCGTCGAGGCCGAGGGCCGAGCCGGGGATGACGACCGGGGCGATGGCGGCGGCGGAGGTCGCCAGACCGGTCTTGAGGAAGCTGCGGCGCGACGCGGCGCGGCGGGTGACGGACCTGGCCATGCGGATGACTCCTCGTGGTGTCGGGCGGGATGCGTGGGAGGGCCCAGGCGAATCCCCGAAAAACCCCCGTCGATCAGGCACCCCCGACCGAGGCCGACACTATAGCAGGCGGTGCCGGGCTTCGAGCGAGGCCGGTGGTGCGGGGCTCTCTCCGGCTTCGGGGGGACCGTGCCCCCCCTCGGCGAACGCGTCGGCGAACCGTTCCCGGGAGATCACTTCCGTCGCCCTCCGCTCACGGCGCGGAACGATCGCGGGGGCTTCGGTTCGACGAGTTCCCCGTCACCCGATCGGCAGCACTCGACCGTCGGAGAGCTGCATCGGGCGGTCGAGGCGGTCGCGGAGTTCCGTCGTCGGCGGGATGCCGAGACGGTCGTAGACGGTGGCCAGCAGGTCGGCCGGGGCGACCGGCGCGTCGGCGGGCTCGGCCCCCTTGGAATCGCTCGCGCCCAACACGACGCCGCCGCGCACGCCGCCGCCGGCCAGCACGGTCGTGTAGACGTTCGGCCAGTGGTCGCGGCCGGCGTCCTTGTTGATCGTGGGGGTGCGACCGAACTCGCCGGCGTTGACCACCATCGTGCGCTCGAGGAGCCCGCGATCGGCCAGGTCGGTGACCAGCGCCGCGAAGCCCCGGTCCATCGGCGGCACGATCTGCCGGTAGCGGCCGAGGAGCCCGCCGTGGGTGTCCCACTCCTGGTTGAAGGCGTTGTAGGCGA
>CAZMOU010000141.1:0-445 GCA_964567835.1 uncultured Chitinophaga sp.
TAACAAGGTAGCCGTAGGGGAACCTGCGGCTGGATCACCTCCTTTCTAAAGGAAATCGCCTTCTTCCACGGGCTCGCTCGTGGTCGGGGCAACCCGCTGCTGATCGGCACGAGGCGAACTTCGGTTCGTCATGTGTCGGGGGGCTTCGGGTCCAAAGAATTGTGGAGACGATCGCGACTCGCTGGGCTACGGCCCGGCGGGGTATGCCGACGAAAGAGATCTGCCGGGTCGGGAAACCGATCCAAGGCGAAACTGCCGCTGCCCTTCGGGGCAGTCAATGAACGTGGACCCGCCGGGGCTGTCGAAGCCCCGGCGGGTTTTTTTATTGTCGGACCGCGATCGCCGGGCGTCGTCGCCCGGCTGCCGCTTCCCGGGGTGCGGGGACTTCCCAGGGAGGGTGGCGGCGGTAGGATGCCTTCTGTGCCCGCCGGGATTCCTTCCCTCG
>CAZMOU010000141.1:455-12653 GCA_964567835.1 uncultured Chitinophaga sp.
AGGCCGATGCAGTCGATCGCCGGTGTCTCCCCCCCCTCCGTCACCGAGACGACGGTGATGACGGTGTGGCCGTCGGTGGCATCGACGGGCCTCGGTCGGTCGCTGGGAAGGCTCTTCCGCATCCGTGAGGGCTTCGGGGCGGTCACGATCGGGCGGCTGGCCCTGCTCGCCTGTATCCCCGTGGGGTTGATGCTCTATCTGTCACTGCGGCTTCCCTGGGCCATCCAGCGTTACCGCCTCACGAACCGTCGTGTGATCGTGGAACGGGGCTTGGTGCCGCGGATCCAGCAGTTCGTCGATTTCGACCAGTTCGAAACTGTCGACGTGGTCGTCGATCCGGGGCAGGAGTGGTACGCCGCCGGCGATCTGGTCTTCCGGAAGGGGCAGGTCGAGACCTTCCGCCTGCGGGGCGTCAGCCGGCCGGAGTCGTTCCGCCGGACGGTGCTCGAGGTCCAGCGGTCGTATCGGGGCGTCGCGGCCGTGCAGGCGGCGGCTGGAGTGGCCTGAACCGCGGGCCCCGGCGGGACGCGAGCCCACCGCCAGCGCGATCCGCCGCCCGATACGGCGGCGCGTACCGCTGGAAAGGTTTCGGGGGTCCACGTGGACCTGCGGAGCCTGCCGCCGAGCGGCCGGGACACTCATGGTGACTTGGTCCACGGATGGCTAGCAGGCTGTGGATAAAGTGCTCCGCCGCTGGATGCGGCGGCCGACACCCACGAAAAACCTTGGCTTTTTCGGGGGTGTCTCGAGTGGAAAAAGGTCACGGATGACTTTTTCCACGGACAGCTAGACAGGTCGCCTACCCGCGACCGGTCCACGCGCGACGATCGCGTCGCGGATCACCCCCTTGGCCTCGTCATCGAGCCGGCAGCGCACCGCCGCGGCGTTGGTGCGCACCTGATCGGGCGACGTCGCGCCGAAAAGCACGCTCGTGATGCCGTCCTGCTCCGCCGTCCAGGCGAGGACGAGGTCGGCGACCGCACACCCGAGCCGGGTCGCCTGGCCACGGATCACCTCGACGAAGTCGAGGTTCCTGCGGAACTCGTCCCCGTTGAACATCGGGTATTTGTGGCGGCTGTCGGTCGTGGGGAAGACGACATCCCGGGACATGGTGCCGGCGAGCAGCCCCTTCATCAGGGGCCAGTAGGCCACCACCGCCACGCCGCGTTCGCGGCACCAGGGAATGATCTCCCGTTCGATTTCCCGCTGCAGCATGTTGAACGGGAGCTGGCAGGCGGCGACGGGAGCCGCCGCCGCGGCGACGTGCAGTTGGTCGAGGCTGACGTTCGATACCCCGACCGCCGACGTCTTGCCCTCTTCGCGGAGCCGGGCGAGCGCTCCCATCGATTCCCCGAGCGGCACGTTCGGGTCGGGGGCATGGAGGTAGAGGAGGTCGAGGCGTTCGGTGCCGAGGCGGGAGAGGCTCTCGTCGACCTCGGCACGCAGGCGTTCCGGACGCCCGTCGATGCACTGCTTCCTTCCGGGCTCCCAGTGGATGCCGCATTTGCCGGCGAGAAACACCCCGTCGCGCCGTCCCCGGATCGCCGTGGCGATCGCCCGCTCGCTCTCCCCCTCCGCGCCGTAGCAGTAGGCCGTGTCGAGGTGGGTGATCCCCTCGTCGATCGCGGCAGCCACGGTGGCTTCGGCCACGGGCCGGGTGATCCCGCCGCGGGTCATGCCCGCCAGCGGCCAACAGCCCAGTCCGAAGGGGCCGACGGACAGCCCGCTGCGCCCCAACGGGCGGAGACTCGTATCCACGATCAGGTCCTCGGGGAGGCATGGGCACCACCCGCCGGGACGGTCGCCGGGAAACGGCCGTCGCGGAGGAACGACGCCGTCAGGTCGGCCGCGTCGCGTCGGAAGAGCAGGCTCGAATGGAGGCAGGGGATCGTGACGTGGTCGTGCGGTGCGTCGGGCCTGGTGCTTTCCTGCGTGACGAGCACGTCACGGCCGGCGGCGATGACGCCGATATCGACGCCCCGCGGAGCGGGAAGCGTGTTCACCAGGCTGTGCTCGTCGGTCGAGAGTTCGACGACCGGACGGAAAAAGCGGCCGAACGTCCCGGCTGCGGCCGTGGCCACGAACGAACCGCGGTTGGGCGGGGCGAGCATGACGAAACGCCCGAGTTTCGTCGGCCGCCGCCGTTCGAGCGCGGCGCGGGCGATGATGCAGCCCATGCTGTGGGTGACCAGATGGAGCGTCCCGACCGTGGGATCGGCGTCGAGTTGCCGGAGGCGTTCGGCGAAGCGTTCGGCATGCACCAAAAGCGAGCAGCACATGTTGCGGTAGCCCCATGCATCGGTGCGGTAACCGCGGCCGCGCAGCCGATGGGAGAGCACGGCGAGCATGAGGCTGTTGGCCAGGAATCCGTGGACGAGCGCCACGCATTCCCCCGAACGGGTGTCGGCGGAGCCGGCCGAGGAAGCCCGCTCGTCGCTCCCGTGCCGGCGGATCACGGCGTCCGGCCCCCGGGGGGGCCGCCGGGGGCCGCGGGGCGCCGGGGAGCCGGGCAACAGTCGAGCGGGCAGACATCATGGCTGGCGGGCACCGGCCCCACCGTCACCCGCTCCTCCGAACCGAAGTGCCGCTCGGCGACGAGGTCCCGGATCATCGACACGAACCGGGGATCGGTGCCCACGGTCGCCGCCCGCTCCAACCGCACGCCGATGGCCCGGCACAGGTCCGACACCTCGGTGTCGAGGTCGTAGAGGACCTCCATGTGGTCGGAGACGAATCCGATCGGCGCCACCACCACGCGCTCCATGCCGTCGCCGTGGAGTTGGCGGATCCGGTCACCGACGTCGGGTTCGAGCCAGGGCTGCGACGGCGGGCCGCTGCGGCTCTGGAAGACCAGCTCCCACGTGCCGACCCCCGCCGCCTCGGCCACGAGCCGGCAGGCCTCGCGGATCTGCGCCTGGTACCTGCAGGTCTCCGCCATCGCCTCGGGGATGCTGTGCGCCGTGAACAGCACCGGAGTCGATGGACGTTCGGCGGGGGTGAACCGCTCCAGGCTCGCCGTGACGTTGGAGACCATCGGGCCGATGAATCCCGGATGGTTGAAGAACACCCGCAACTTGTCGATCTGCGGAGCGCGATCACCGAGCGGGAGGCACGCCTCGGCGATGTTCTCCCGGTACTGCCTGCACCCGGAGTAGCTGCTGTACGCGCTCGTCACGAACGCCGCGGCCCGCCGCACCCCCGCGTCGGCCATGTCGCGCACCGTGTCGGCGAGGAACGGATGCCAGTTCCTGTTGCCCCAGTAGACCGGCAGGTCGGGGCCGCGGGTCGCCAGTTCCTTCCGGAGCGCCTCGATGAGCGCGATGTTCTGGGCGTTGATCGGGCTCTTGCCGCCGAAGTGGTGGTAGTGCTCGGCCACCTCGAGGAGTCGTTCCCGGGGTACGTTCCTCCCGCGCAGCACGTTCTCAAGAAACGGGATCACGTCGTCGGGCCCGTCGGGGCCGCCGAACGACACGAGAATCACTGCGTCGTAGATACCTTCCATCGTTGCCCGATGCGCGAGGACGGGGAACTGCGATCCACGCACGTGCCGCAAGGCCGGCGGCCACCCCGCCGCGAGATGACCCCACGGGGATTCGAACCCCGGTTACAGGCTTGAAAGGCCCGTGTCCTAGGCCTCTAGACGATGGGGCCGGCGGACTCGCTGCGGGGGTGGCCCGGCGAACCGGGACGCGATCGACGCTCCCATAGGATAGCCGATCGGGCGGGACGGCGAGTGACGGGGGATCAAATCGCCGGCGGAGAGGACTGGGCACTCCCGCTGGAGGAGGATGGGGGGAGGGACGGCCCGTCGTCGCCGCCCGGTTGTCCGCTCACCGCACCCTCGGAGGAAGCCTCGATCGTGGCCGACGGGCCCTCGACGGCACTCAGTGCCGCCGCGCCGCCGTCGTCCCGCACGATCGCCTCGTAGACTTCCTTGCGGTGGACCGGCACCTCCTTCGGCGCCTCGACGCCGAGGCGCACCTTATCCCCACGGATCTCGACGACAACGATCGTGATGTCGTTGTTGATGACGATGCACTCGTCCTTTTTCCGCGACAGGACAAGCATGGGTCGTTCCTTGGGTCGCCCCCGGCCGGATCGTCCGCCCGGGCGACCCGTTCGAAGCACGATGAGCAGGCCGCGGGCGAAGGGTCGGCCCGGCCGAAACCGATCGTCCGTCGTGACGACCCCCTGGCGACGATCCCTGGGTGGGACGCCTTGATCCTGGTGGGGACGCCTCGAATGTCTTCGGGACCGTCGTCGGGGCCATCCCGGCCCCCGACCATCGAACCAGCGTCCGGATCCAGACCTCCGTGGTCGTTTCCGGAAGTCCTTGCCCAGACTCAACAAGTGTAAAATTCCTCGTCGATTCGTCAAGTTTCGCGGAAGAAACAGGGCATCCGGCACGCGCCATGCCGGGGGGGGGCGGTAGGACAGTTGGCATCCACGCGCCGCCGCCCGGGGAGGACGCTTGTGGGCTTCCGTGATGCCCCTATACTCTCTCGGCGCTTCTCGTTCTCCCCGGGCGAGGCCCTGAAAACCAGTCGTCGACCCTCAGAAAACCCCTCGTTCGAGGGGATTTCCAGATACGGAATACCCATGATCGAGTGGTTCCGGAACGTCGCCACGACCATCTCCACGGTGCTCCATGGGATGCTCGTGACGCTGCGTGTGTTCGGCAGCACCTACGATCCGGCACGGCGGACGTTCACCGAGCACTTCGAGTACCCGGAACTCCCGGCGCCGGTCGCCGCGCGGTACCGCGGCTTCCACCGCTACGACCTCACCACCTGCATCGCCTGCGACCAGTGCGCGAAGGCCTGCCCGGTCGATTGCATCTATATCGGCAAGGAAAAGGTGCCCGGGGCGAAGGGATTCCGCGTCAGCGGCTTCGCGATCGACTACTCGAAGTGCATGTTCTGTGCGCTGTGCTGCGAGCCCTGCCCGGTGGACTGCATCTTCATGGGCTCGACCCTCGATCTGAGTTGCTACAGCCGGGACGGCACCATCGTCGATTTCGCCCGCCTGCCGGTCGACGTGGCCTGGGGGAGGTCGACGCTCAACCCCACCGCGGTCGCCGCCTCGAAGGTGGTCGTCGACCCGGTCCACGGGGGTCCCAACCAGTAGCGACGGCCCCACCGTCCGGCGTCCTGCCGTCCGACCCGCGCCCTCCCCTGGGGTATCCATGCCATCCTCGATCGACCCTGCCGTGCTCGCCGGTTTCGTCGCCCTGTTCGTGGCGATCGGCGGCGCGTTCCTCGCCGTGAATCTCCTCGTCGGGTGGCTCGTGCGGCCACGCGTGCCCAACGCCGAGAAACTCGAGGTCTACGAGTGCGGCGAACCGACGATCGGGTCGAGTTTCGTCCAGTTCGATCTCCGCTTCTACGTCGTGGCGCTGCTGTTCATCATCTTCGACGTCGAGGTGGCCCTCTTCTTCCCCTGGGCGACCGTGTTCGGGAAGGCGACGCAACTGGCCGATCCGGCGCTCGTGACGGTCGAGGCGGACGGTTCGACGCTCACCCCCGCGGCCGCCGGTCTGATCCGCGAACTTGGGTTGTCGAAGCCCGCCATCCCCGACTTCTCCGGCGTGCCCGCCTCCCCCGACCGGGAGCCGCGTGCCCCCTCCCGCCTCGACGGCGCCGGGGACGTGTCCCGCGCCGGGAGCATCCTCGCCCGCTTGGCCGCCGCGGACATGGCCACCTTCTTCGCCGTCCTGCTCGTCGGCTTCGCCTACGTGTGGAGCAGGGGTGACCTCGATTGGGTGCGTGCCACGTCGGCCGGGCGCGGTGCGAGGGAATGACTGGCGTGCCCGACGGCGCCGATGGACGGGGCGCGGGCCGGGTCGACGGCGTGTGCGTGGCGTGGCTGCGAACGATCGGTCCTTTGAGTGAGGTGCGTCGATGAAGGGTCCAGGGTTCCTCGACCTCCTCGAGGGCGCGTGCCCCGGAGCGGTCGTGGGGAGCAATCTCGAGGCGCTCGACCCGTGGATCGAGATCGCCCCGGAGCGGGTCGCGGAGGTCTGCGCGTGGCTCAAGGGGTCCTCGGTGCCGAGGTTCGACTCGCTCCAGTGCATCACCGCGGTCGATTGGTTCGAGCCCGACCCGAAGAAAGCCGCGAAGCTCCCCGGCCAGCCGCGTCTCGAACTCGTCTACCACCTGTGGAGCACCGCGGCCCGGGCCACGCTCGTGCTCAAGGCGACGCTCCCCCGCTGGAGCGGTGATCGTCCCGGGCATCTCCCCGATGTCCCGAGCGTCGCCGGGGTGTGGCGGACGGCCGACTGGCACGAACGGGAGGTCTACGATCTCTCCGGCGTGAACTTCGTCGGCCATCCCGACCTCCGCCGGATCCTCTGTCCGGAGGACTGGGAGGGGTACCCGCTCCGCAAGGACTACGTGATGCCGCTCGAATACCACGGCATCCGGGGCCGCTGACGCGTCGATCCGACCGTCCGCTCCCCGGAGAACTCCCCCCCGGCCCATTCCCCCCGGCGACCCCATGGCACACCTCATCGACGACGATCCGCGGATCATCGAGTTCGACGTCCGTACCGACGAGATGCTCGTCAACATGGGTCCGCAGCACCCCAGCACGCACGGGGTGCTCCGGCTCGTGCTGCGCACCGACGGCGAGATCGTCTCCGAGACGGAGCCCCACATCGGCTACCTGCACCGCTGTGCCGAGAAGATCGGCGAGAACCTCTCCCCGCGCCAGTGGATCCCCTACACCGATCGCCTCGACTACCTGGCCGCGATGAACATGAACCTCGGCTGGGCCCTGACGGTCGAGAAACTGATGCGTCACGAGGTGAGCGAGAAGGCGCGGCATCTCCGCGTGTTGATCGCCGAGCTCAACCGCATCGCCAGCCATCTGGTGGGAATGGGCGCCTACGGGCTCGATCTGGGGACGTTCAGCCCCTTCCTCTACGCGTTCCGGGAGCGGGAGAAGATCCTCGACCTCTTCGAGGAGGCCTGCGGGGCCCGGCTCACCTACAGCTACCTGACCGTCGGCGGCGCCACCGCCGACCTTCCTCCCGGCTGGCTGCAGCGGTGCGAGGCCTTCCTCGACCAGTTCGAGCCGGTGATCAAGGAGTACCACGCCCTCCTCACCACCAACGCGATCTTCGTGAAGCGGACGGCCGGGATCGGTCTTCTCTCCCGCGAGATGGCGATCGACTACGGGTGCAGCGGGCCGGTGCTGCGGGGCAGCGGCGTCGATCAGGACATGCGGCGCGACGGCGAGGCGATCTACACGCGGATGTACGACGGCTACGCCTTCGAGGTGGCGGTGCAGAAGGACGGACGCTATCCCCGCGACCACACCTACCCGGCGGTGCCGTCCGAGGCGGTGCTCGGCGACTGCTGGCACCGGTTCTTCGTCCGCATGCTCGAGGTGGTGCAATCGATGGATCTGGTGCGTCAGGCCATCGACCGCTATTCCGCCTGTCGGGAGCCCCTCGGGGAGCCGCTCAAGCTCTCCGAGAAACTCCCCGTGGGGGACGCCTATCTGGAGACCGAGGCACCGAAGGGGCAGATGGGGTTCTACGTCGTCGGCAACGGGACCCCGATCCCATGGCGGGTGCGGGCCCGTTCCAGCTCGTTCTCGAACCTCTCGGTGACCCACGCGCTGTGCCGCGGGTGCCTGATCGCCGACGTCCCGGCGATCGTCGGCAGTCTGGACATCGTGATGGGCGAGATCGATCGCTGACGCCGTGTGACGGCGGAGGGGCGGGTCCGGGCAGGGTGGACGCCGGCTCCGATCCGCCGGCCAGCCGATCGGGAGGGCGGCATGTCGGGGGTTTCGTGGCGGCCACTTGTGATTCGAAGCGGTCTCGGTCAAACTTCGTGCGATTTTTCACGATGTCGATTTCAGGCGGGAAAAACCCCTTTCAGGCAGTGAAGGCCCCGGTCGCGAGGCGCGTGGCGCATGGTTGATTTCCTCATCGGCGCGGGCTTGTCGGCGTGGCTCGCGTGGACGCTCGCCGCCATCGTTTCGGCGGTGTTGATCCTCAACGTCATCGCCGGCGGGGCGCTCGTCTTCATCTGGGCCGAGCGGAAGGTCGCCGCCCGGATCCAGGATCGGCTCGGTCCGACGCGCACCGGAGGCCGATTCGGGTGGCTCCAGTCGCTCGCCGACGGCATCAAACTCCTCGCCAAGGAGGATCTGATGCCCGACGGGGCCGACGGGCTCCTCTTCCGTCTCGCGCCCTACGTCAGTTTCTGCGCGTCGTTCTGCGCGTTCATCGCGCTCCCCTTCGCCTTCGACGTCGTGGGTCAGCGTCTCAACGTCGGCGTTTTCTTCGTCGTCGCGGTCCTCGGGCTCGAGGTCTTCGGCGTCATCCTGGCGGGGTATGCCTCCGCGTCGAAGTGGTCTTTGTTCGGCGCCATGCGCGAGGCGGCCCAGGTCGTCAGCTACGAGGTGCCGCTGGGGATGTGCGTCGTCGTGCCGGTGATGCTCGCCGGCACGATGGACCTGGTGACGATCGCGGAGAAGCAGTCGGGCTGGTTCACGAACTGGTACCTCTTCCACGACCCCTTCACGTTCGTCGTCTTCTGGGTCTACGTGACCTGCGCGGTCGCCAGCGTCAATCGGGCCCCCTTCGATCTCGCCGAGGCGGAGAGCGAACTCGTGGCCGGCTTCCACACCGAGTATTCGGGCCTGCGGTGGAGCTTTTTCTTCATGGCCGAATACGGGTCGATGTTCCTGGTCAGCGCGCTGGCGGCGGTGCTGTTCCTGGGTGGGTGGAACGGACCGGTCCCGATCGCGACGCTGACCGGGTTGAGCGAGGGCACCGGCGACACCGCCCACTACGCGGTCCGGCTCCTCGGGCTTCTGAACCTCGTCGGCAAGGCGACGATCGGTGTCCTCTTCATGATGTGGATCCGCTGGACGCTCCCGCGTCTCCGCATCGATCAGGTGATGACGACCTGCCTCAAGTACTGCACCCCCATCGCGGCGGCGATGTTCGCCGGGGCGATGATGTGGCAACTGCTCCTCCCCGGGGGGCTGCTGCCCTCGTCCGGGCGCCGGGCGGGTGAGGTGCGGGAAGGGTGGCTGGAGGGGCCTGGCGGGGCCGTCTCCACCCCGCGCCGCGGCGATCGTGCGGTCGGGGCTCTGGACCGCATGGCTCGGGAGCGGGGGTGAGCGGCATGGGAATCCTCGGAATGCTCGACACCGGTGTGCTCGGCCGACTGCCCGCCACGTTCCTGGCCGGGGAGGGGGCGTTGTTCGGCGCGGCGATCCTGCCGACGGCGGCGGTCAACTGGCACACGGTGCTGTTCTATCTTTTCGCCGCACTGGCCTGCGCGTTCGCCCTCGCGGTGGTGGCCGCCGACAACGTCGTGCGCATGGCCCTGTACCTCGTCTTCTCGCTCGCGGCGACCGCCGGGCTCTTCTTCCTCTCGGGGGCGGAGTTCATCGGGGCGATGCAACTGATGATCTACGTCGGCGGGACGCTCGTGCTCCTCGTGTTCGGGGTGATGCTCACCGCCCAGGCCCCCTTCGTGACGATCCGTCCGTCCGCCTCCGATCGGACGCTGGCGGCGGTGGGTGGGGCCTCGCTGCTGGCCCTCCTCCTCTCGGCCGCCCTCTCGGTCGACGCGTGGAACGCCCCCGGCGTGGCGGAGGCCCCCGGACCGAGCGCCACGCCCCTGGGGATGGCTCTCGTCGGCGTGCGCGTCGACGACCCTCCGGCCGGTGCCCCGGCGTCTGGGCATTCCGGCTACATGCTGCCCTTCGAGATCGTGTCGGTCCACCTGCTCGTGGTCCTCGTCGGCGCGGCCTATCTGGCCAGGGCGAAACGACGCCGGACGCCACGGGCGATCGACGCCATCGCCTCATCCACGCAGCCGTCCCCCGACGCGGGCCCGCGGGCGGCGATGGAAGGATCGACGGGCTCGGCGAGTCGGGGCGGATCCTCGTCGGCACTGGTGGGAGGTGGGCGATGACGGCGCCGCTCGGCAACGGTTTCGTTCCCCTCTTGGCCGCCGGGCTCCTCGCCCAACCGGTGGGGGTGATTCACTATCTCGTCGTCGGTGCGGTGCTGTTCACGGCGGGCATCGCCTGCATGATGCTCAAGCGGAACGCGCTCGGCGTGCTGATGGGGATCGAGTTGGTCCTCAACGGGGCGAACCTCAACTTCGTCGCCTTCGCATCCCCCTACCTGCGGGCGCCGGGGGCACCGTCGCTCGGTCTCGACGGGCAGGTGATCGCCCTGTTCGTGATCCTGCTCGCCGCCGCCGAGGCGGCCGTGGCCCTGGCCATCACGCTCAATTTCTACAACAACCACGCCACCGTCGACGTCGACAGGGCGGACGATCTGAAGGGGTGAGCTCCGCTCCCGTATCTCCCATGGAACTCGACTCCCTCCTGCCGACGCTGCTCGGGCTCGCCTGGCTTTTGCCACTGGCCTCGTTCGTGGTCATCCTCTTCGCCGGCCCGCGCCTCGGGCACCACGGCAAGGGCGCGGCGGGAGTGGCCACGGCGGCGATCGTCGGTTCGTTCGTGCTCTCGTTCGCGGCGTTCCTGGCGTGGGTGTCGCACCATCCGGTGAGTGCGGCGGCCGATCATGGCGACGGACATGCCGCGTCCGCCGCGGTGCATGGCGAATCCGGGCACGGCGACGGCGCGCACGCCGACCACGGGTCGGGCGGGCACGCCGGTCCGGTGGCCTACTCCGGCGACTGGTACACGCTCTACGAGGGGGGCAGGCTCCGTCTCACCATCGGCTGGTACGTCGACGCGCTCACCGTGCTGATGTTCGTGATGATCACGTTCATCGCCACCTGCATCCACGTCTACGCGTCGGGCTACATGCACGACGAACTGCACGACGTCACCGACCACGAGGTGCACCTCTCCGACGGTGGCCATCTCCACCGCCCCGGGCGTTTCCACCGATTCTTCCAGGCGCTGTCGCTGTTCTGTTTCTCGATGCTCGGGATCGTGATCGCCGGCAACCTGGCGATGGTGTTCATCTTCTGGGAACTGGTCGGGATCTGTTCCTGGTTCCTGATCGGCTTCTACTACGAGCGCAGGAGCGCCTCGAACGCGGCCAACAAGGCCTTCATCGTCAACAGGATCGGCGACTTCGGGATGCTCATCGGCCTGATGGCGCTCTGGGGAGCGCTCGGGACGCTCCACTTCGCCGACTCGGTCGCTCCGGACGGGCACGATCGCCCGGGGCTGTTCTCGCAGGTGCGGCCGGCCGTCACCGGGCATGCCCAGTGGGTGCCGGACGGGATGGTCAAGGCGGCGGCCGCCAGGAACGTGCGGGAGATCGTCCGGGCCCACCCCGACGACGCGCGGGCGGCGGTCGAGGAGATCGAGGCCAAGGTCGACGGTTGGCGGGAGACGCAGCGCGGACGGCTGCTGCTGCTCGTCGCCGGACTCGGCATCTTCTGCGGCTGCGTGGGGAAGAGCGCCCAGTTCCCCCTCTTCGTCTGGCTCCCTGACGCCATGGAGGGTCCGACGCCGGTCTCGGCGCTCGTCCACTCGGCGACGATGGTGGCGGCGGGGGTCTATCTCGTCGGCCGCTTCTACCCGGTGCTCACGCCCGACGCGCTCCTCGTCATCGCCTACGTCGGCGCGATCACGCTCTTCATCGCCGCGACGATCGCGCTGGTGGCCAACGACATCAAGCGGGTGCTGGCGTATTCCACCGTCAGCCAGTTGGGCTACATGATGCTGGCCCTCGGCGTGGGGGGATGGTTGGCCGGGCTCTTCCACCTGGTGACGCACGCTTTCTTCAAGAGCCTGCTGTTCCTCTGCTCCGGTTCCGTGATCCACGCCTGCCACACCAACGACATGCGGAAGATGGGTGGGCTGCTCAAGGTCATGCCGTGGACCGGATGGACGATGCTCGTCGGATGCCTGGCGATCATCGGTGCCGGGGTGCCGTTCCTCGACGTGGGCTTGAGCGGCTACTACTCGAAGGACTCGATCCTCGCCCAGGCCCTGCTCTTCGCCCGGGAGAATCCGCGGCACGCGATCCTCTTCCAGGCCGTCGCCGGCGGGGCCGCGCTGACGGCGTTCTACATGTTCCGTCTCTGGTTCATGACCTTCCTCGGAGAGCCGCGCGACCATCACGTCCACGAGCACGCCCACGAGTCGCCGCCGGTGATGGTGTGGCCGCTGGCGGCGCTTGCGGTGCTGGCGGTGGTCGCCGGTTGGTCGCTGCCGGGCGGCTTCGGGATCGCGTCG
>CAZMOU010000142.1:0-12591 GCA_964567835.1 uncultured Chitinophaga sp.
AGATCCTCGAGGAGGGCATCACCGAGGCGGGAAGCATGTCGAGCTTCATCGCCGCCGGCACGGCGTACGCCACGCACGGCGTGCCGATGATCCCCATCTTCATCTATTACTCGATGTTCGGCTTCCAGCGGATCGGCGATCTCGTCTGGGCGGCGTGCGACTGCCGGGCCCGCGGCTTCATGCTCGGCGGCACCGCGGGGCGCACCACGCTCAACGGCGAGGGGCTCCAGCACCAGGACGGCCACAGCCATCTGTTCGCGGCGGCCTATCCGACGGTGAAGGCCTACGATCCCGCCTTCGTCTACGAGACCACCGTGATCATGCTCGACGGCATGGAGCGGATGTACGGCAAGGGTGAGGACTGGATCTACTACCTCACCATCTACAACGAGAACTACGAGATGCCGGCGATGCCGGCCGGGTGCGAGGAGGGGATCGTGCGCGGCGCCTACCGGCTGCGCGAGATCCCCGCCAAGGCCGCCGCGCCGAAGGGGGCCAAGAAGGGGAAGGGGGCCCTGCCCCCGGTGCAACTCCTCGGCTCGGGATCGATCCTGCGCGAGGTGATCCGCGCGGGGGAACTGCTCGCCGAGCGCTATGGCGTGTCGAGCACGGTGTGGAGCGTGACGAGTTGGAAGGAACTGCGGCGGGAAGCGCTCGCCTGCCGCCACTGGAACATGCTCCACCCCGCCGAACCGCCGCGCCGCAGCTACCTCGAGGAGACGCTCGGGGCGGCCGAGGGGGTGTTCGTGGCGGCGAGCGATCATGTGCGCTCGGTGCCCGAATTGCTCGATCCCTGGATTCCCGGGGGGTTGTTCGCCCTGGGAACCGACGGCTTCGGCCGCAGCGAGTCGCGGACACGACTGCGGCGCCATTTCGAGGTCGACGCGGAGTGCATCGCCGTCGGCGTGCTCTACCGTCTCGCCGAGGAGGGGGCGATCGGCGCCGACGTCGTCGCCGAGGCGATCACCTCGCTCGGCATCGACCCCGAGAAGGTCGACGCCGCCAGCGCCTGACGGTCCCCCCCGTCCACCCCCGCTCCCCGGCCGCGCGGGCGGGGGGCCCGCTTCCCGAACCGATCGAACGTCCTTTCCGACCACCCCCGGCGACGACTCCATGGCCACCGATTTCAAGCTGCCCGATCTGGGCGAGAACATCGCCTCGGGCGATGTCGTCAGCGTGTTCGTTTCCCCGGGCGACGTGGTGAAGCCTGGGCAGGCGCTGCTCGAGGTGGAGACCGACAAGGCCGTGATCGAGGTCCCCTGTCCCCCGGGCGGGCGCGTGGCCAGCGTGCTCGTCAAGAAGGGGGACACCGTCAAGGTGGGCCAGACGCTGCTCACCCTGGAGGCCGCCGGATCGGGTGGCGCGGCGGCGCCGGCGCCCGCCCCGCAGAAGCCGGCCAAACCGGCCGCGTCGCAGGCGTCCGCCACGAAGCCGGCCGCCGCCCCCGTTGCGGCCGCGCCGGTGGTCGAGGCCCCGGTCGCTCCCATCCCCGCCGCTCCTCCGGTCGCTCCAGAGCCCGAACCGGAGCCCCAGCCCGCCTCCCGGACGCCCTCGGGCGGGTCGGTCGAACCGGCCGGGCCGGCGGTGCGCCGACTGGCGCGGGAGTTGGGGGTCGATCTCGGCCGTGTCACAGGCACCGGCCCCGGCGGGCGGATCCTCCGCGAGGACGTCGTCGCCGCGGTCCGTCAGGCGGGGGGGCACGGGACGCCTCGCCCGGCGGCGGCGGGGAGCAGCGAACGTGACGACTGGGGGCCGGTGCGTCGTGAGCAGATGTCGCGGATGCGGCGGACCATCGCCGCCAACATGGTGCGGAGCGTGTCGACGATCCCGCACCTCACGAACTTCGACGACGCCGACGTCACGGAACTCGAGCGCCTGCGGAAGGCGAGCGCCGAGGATCACGCCAAGGCGAACGTCAAGCTCACGGCGTTGTCGTTCGTCATCAAGGCGGTGAGCCTGTCGCTCCGGCAGCACCCGGCCCTCAATTCGAGCATCGACGTCGAGAAGGGGGAGGTTCTCTACAAGGACTACGTGAACATCGGACTGGCCGTCGACACCCCGCGCGGACTCGTGGTGCCGGTCCTGCGGGGCTGCGACCAGCTCTCGATCCCGCAGATCGCCCAGGCGATCGCGGAGACGGCGGAGAAGGCCAAGCACGCCCAGTACGGCATCGAGGACTTGCGGGGGGGCACTTTCACGATCAGCAATCTCGGCGCCATCGGCGGAACCTACTCGACGCCTATCATCAACTGGCCGGAGGTGGCGATCCTCCTCGTGGGCAGGTCGCGGAAGATGCCGGTGGTTCACGAGGACCGGATCGAGCCCCGGCTGATGATGCCGCTGTCCCTTTCCTACGATCACAGGATCATCGACGGGGCGCTCGCCGCCCGGTTCCTCCGCGAGGTCATCGGATACCTGGAGAGCCCGGGCCGACTGCTCCTCGCGCGGTGATCCCTCCGGAGACCGGCCGCGTCGCGGCACCCGGAGCCCCGTCCCCGCACGCACTGGAATCTGCCGTGAGCCCGCTCGACCGCATCGACGCCGCCGGAACCGCCAGTCTCGCGTTCCTCGAGGAACTCTTCGATCGCTACCGGGGCGACCCCGCGAGCATCGACCCCGAGTGGCGGGAGTACTTCGAATCGCTCGGTGCGGCGTCGGCCGCCCGTGGTCCGGCGGCGCCGCCGGCGGAGGCGCGTCGGGTCATCGCCGAGCCCCCCGTCCACGGCAGCCAGTACCACGGCACGCAGTATCAGGGGGATTCGGGGGCGCGTCTGGTCTCCCCGGACGGGATCGCCACCGCGCACGCCGTGGCGGTCGCGGGGGGGCAGGTGCGGCTCCCCGACGCCCCGGTGGGGGAGGCCGAGCCGCTGCCCCTGCCGGTCGCGGCCGGGACGGCCTCCGAGGAGCGCGTGGCGTTCCTGCAGGATCGCGTCGACCAGCTCGTGCGGGCCTACCGGGTCCGCGGCCATCTCATGGCCGAGATCGATCCGCTCGGCCGGCCGCGGCCGGGGCTGCCGGAACTCGACCCGCGGTTCTACCACCTCACCGAGGAGGACATGGACCGTGTGTTCTCCACCGACACCATCGAGGGGCCGCAGTCGATGCCGCTGCGGGCGATCATCCAGCGGCTCCGCAACACCTACTGCCGGGCCATCGGCGTGCAGTTCATGCACATGGACGACCTCCGCGTCCGGCAGTGGCTCCAGGTGCGGATGGAGGGGACCGAGAACCGCATCCAACTCGACCGGCGGCAGCAGCTGCGCATCTACCGGCAGATGACCTGTGCGGCGGTGTTCGAGGAGTTCATCCAGAAGCGTTTCCTCGGGGCGAAGAGCTTCTCGCTCGAGGGGGGGGAGTCGCTCATCCCCCTCCTGGAGACGGCCATCGAACGGGCGGCGACGCAGGGCATCGGCGACATCGTGCTGGCGATGGCCCACCGCGGCCGCCTCAACGTCCTGGCCAACATCATGGGCAAGGGGGCGCAGCGCATCTTCCGCGAGTTCGCCGACCTGGACCCGGAACTCCACGTGGGCCGCGGGGACGTCAAGTACCACCTGGGGCACTCCACCGACCACCGCGCCGCCAACGGCCGCAACGTCCACCTCACGTTGTGCTTCAATCCCAGCCACCACGAGTTCGTCAATCCGGTGGCGATGGGACGGGTGCGGGCCCGGCAGGACCGGACCAGCGACGGCGTCCGGCAGAACGGGATGGTGATCCTGATCCACGGCGATGCCGCCTTCGCCGGCGAGGGGATCAGCCAGGAGACGCTCAATCTCAGCGAACTCGACGCCTACCGCATCGGCGGCGCGCTGCACGTGGTGGTGAACAACCAGATCGGATTCACCACCGGCCCGCGCGAGGCCCGCTCCTGCACCTACGCCACCGACGTGGCGAAGATGCTGCAGATCCCGATCTTCCACGTCAACGGCGAGGACCCGGAGGCGGTCGCCCAGGCGGTGGCGCTGGCGATGGATTTCCGCCGCGAGTTCCAGCGCGACGTGGTCATCGACATGTACTGCTTCCGCCGACGCGGCCACAACGAGGCCGACGAGCCGGCGTTCACGCAACCGGCGCTCTACCGGGTGATCGAGAAGCGGCCGAGCGTCCACGAGAGCTATCTCACGAAGCTCCTCGCGATGGGCGACGTGGGTCACGACGAGGCGATGCGCATCGCCGAGGAGCACCGGTCCCGCCTCGACGCCGAACTCTCGGTCGCCAAGAGCGACGACTACGTCCACGTCAGCGACTCCGGCGGGGTGTGGGCCGCCTACAGCGGCGGTCGTGAGCGCGACGTCCCCGACGTCGACACCGGCGTCTCCGCGGACCACCTCTCCCGCCTCCTCCGGCAGTTGATCCGGCTTCCGGACGGATTCCAGCCCCATCCGAAGATCGTGAAGTTCCTCGAGGGACGCGAGCAGATGGCCGCCGGTGCGGCGCCGCTCGATTGGTCGGCGGCCGAGGCGCTCGCCATGGCGTCGCTGGCGACGGGTGGCGCCCGTGTCCGCCTCACCGGACAGGACTGCCAGCGCGGCACCTTCAGCCACCGCCACGCCGTGATCCACGACTGCGTCACCGACGAGACCTACTGCTCGCTCGAGCACCTCGCCTCCGACCAGGCGCCGGTGGAGATCTACAACAGCCCGCTCTCCGAGGCGGGCGTGCTCGGCTTCGAGTACGGCTACAGCCTCGATTGTCCCGAGGGGCTGGTGATGTGGGAGGCGCAGTTCGGCGATTTCGTCAACGCCGCCCAGGTGATCATCGACCAGTTCATCGTCAGCGCCGAGGACAAGTGGAACCGGCTCTCGGGGCTCGTCATGCTCCTGCCCCACGGGTTCGAGGGACAGGGACCGGAACATTCGAGCGCCCGGCTCGAGCGCTTCCTGTCGCTGGCTGCCAAGGACAACATCCAGGTCTGCGTCCCCACCACCCCGGCGCAGGTGTTCCACCTGCTCCGCCGCCAGGTGCTGCGCTCGTGGCGGAAGCCGCTGGTGGTGATGACGCCGAAGAGCCTGCTGCGGAATCCGGAGTGCGTCTCCGCGCTCGACGAACTCGGCTCCGGCACCTTCCGCCGGGTGATTCCCGACACGTCGGGCACACCGCCGCGGGACGTGCGGCGGATCCTCCTCTGCTCGGCGAAGATCGCCTACGAACTCGAGAAACGTCGCCGCGACCTCGGTCGCGGCGACGTGGCGATCGTCCGGGTGGAGCAACTCTACCCGCTCCCCAAGGCCGATCTGGAGGCGGCGCTCGGAGCCTGTCCCGCCGGCACGCCGGCGGTGTGGGTGCAGGAGGAGCCGGAGAACATGGGAGCGTGGCGGTTCTTCCGCATCCACTTCGGCGAGAAACTCCTCGATCGCTTCCCCTTCACCGGGGTCTGCCGGCAGAGCGCCGCGAGCCCGGCGACCGGGTCGAAGAAGAGCCACGACATGGAGCAGAACGAACTGCTCACCGCAGCCTTCCTTTCCTGAACGGTTCCGCGAGCCGGCCGCATCGAACTTCTTTCCCAGACGCGAAGCCCAAACGAGTGTCCCCATGCCTGTCGAGTTGAAGGTGCCCGAGGTCGGTGAATCGATCACCGAGGTGCAGATCGGCGCCTGGAAGCGCCGCGAGGGCGAGACCGTCTCCCTGGACGACGCCATCGTGGAGATCGAGAGCGACAAGGCGACGGTCGACCTGCCGGCGCCGGCGGCGGGGACGGTCACGAAGATCCTCAAGGGAACCGGCGAGAAGGCGCGCGTCGGCGAGGTCATCGGGTACCTGGAGCCGGTCGGATCGGCCGCCGTCCCGGGGGCCGCGCCGCTGCAACCGGTGGTCGACGTCAAGCACCGTGGCGGCCGGGTCGACATCGGCTCGGTGCAGATGTCGCCGTCGGAGGCCCCCCGGGTCATGCCGGCCGCGGCTCGGGTCCTCGGCGAGGCGGGCATCCCCGCCTCGGCGGCGCAGGGCACCGGCCCCGGTGGGCGGGTCACGAAGACGGACGCGCTGGAGGCGGCGGCGGGCACGCCGGCGCCGGTCCTCGCCCCCGCGCCCGTGCCCCCCGCGCCGGTCCGTCCGGCGCCTGCCGCCGTGGCGGCTCCTCCCGTGGTGACGGCGTCGAAGGGCGCGCTTTCCTCCGGTCCGCGCCGTGACGAGCGGCCGGTGCTCATCAGCCCGATCCGGCGCCGCATCGCCGAGCGGCTCGTGGAGGCCCAGCAGCAGGCGGCGCTCCTCACGACCTTCAACGAGGTCGACATGAGCGCCGTGATGGCCTTGAGGAACAAGTTCAAGGATTCCTTCCAGCAGCGTCACGGCGTCAAACTCGGCTTCATGTCGTTCTTCGTGCGTGCCGCGGTCGAGGCGTTGCGGGCCGTCCCCCAGGTGAACGCCGAGTTCCGCGATCCCCATATCGTCTACCGCGATTACGCCGACATCGGCATCGCCGTCGGGGGGGGCAAGGGGCTCGTGGTGCCGGTCCTCAGGAACGCCGAGAGCCTGTCCTTCGCGCAGATCGAGCAGGCCATCGCCGACTTCGCGCGACGTGCCGCCGACAACAAGCTCAAGCTCGAGGAACTGCAGGGGGGGACGTTCACGATCTCCAACGGCGGCGTCTACGGCTCCATGCTGAGCACGCCCATCATCAATCCGCCGCAGAGCGGCATCCTCGGACTCCACGCGATCACCGACCGCCCCGTGGCGGTCGAGGGCCAGGTGGCCATCCGGCCGATGATGTATCTCGCCCTGACCTACGACCACCGGATCGTGGACGGCCGCGAGGCGGTCACCTTCCTGAAGCGCATCAAGGACACGATCGAGGAACCGTCGCGGCTCATGCTCGAGGTGTGATCACCGCGGACCGGACGGAGTGGGGGAAGCGATGGAATCGTTCGACGTGGTGGTGATCGGCGGTGGCCCGGGGGGTTACGTGGCAGCGATCCGCGCGGCCCAACTGGGCTACCGCGCGGCGGTGGTGGAGCGCGAACCCCGGCTCGGAGGCACCTGCCTGCGCGTGGGCTGCATCCCCTCCAAGGCGCTGCTCGAATCGAGCCATCGCTACGAGGAGGTGCGGGAGGGCCTCGGCGGCCACGGCATCCAGATCGGGTCGGTGGCCCTCGATCTGGCGGCGATGATGCGTCGCAAGGACGAGGTCGTGGCTACCCTCTGCAAGGGCATCGACGGTCTGCTGGCGAAGAACAAGGTGACGCGTCTCGTCGGCACGGGTCGCCTCGCCGGGGCCGGCCGCGTGGCCGTGACCGCCGCGGACGGTGCCGTGACGGAACTCGCCTCCTCCCGCATCGTGCTCGCCGTGGGGAGCTCGAGCATGGTGCTCCCGGGGGTGGAGGTGGACGGCGCGGCGGTGGGTACGAGCACCGAGGCGCTTTCCTGGGACGCGGTCCCCGGCCACCTGGTGGTGATCGGCGGGGGATACATCGGGCTCGAACTCGGCAGCGTGTGGCGTCGGCTCGGGGCCAGGGTCACCGTGCTCGAGTACGCCGATCGCATCCTCGCCGGGATCGACGCCGACATCGCCTCCGAGGCGCTCGCCGCCTTCCGGAAACAGGGGCTCGACATCCGGCTCGGCACCCGCGTCGTCTCCGCCCGTCCGGTGCGCGGGGGGGGCGCGGTGGTGGAGTGCGAGGGGCTCGAGCCGATCGCCTGCGACCGTGTCCTCGCCGCGACCGGGCGGCGGCCGGCGACGGCCGACCTCGGCCTCGACACCGTCGCCATCACGACCGATGCCCGCGGTTTCATCCCGGTCGACGGGCTGTTCCGCACCACCGCTCCCGGCGTCTGGGCCGTCGGCGACTGCGTTCCCGGTCCGATGCTCGCCCACAAGGCGGAGGAGGAGGGGGTGGCGGCGGTGGAGGGGATGAAGACGGGCCACGCCCACGTCGATCACGACCTCGTCCCGGCCGTCGTCTTCACCCATCCGGAGATCGCCACGGTGGGGAGGACCGAGGAGCAGCTTCGTACCGCGGGCAGGGAGTACCGCAAGGGCGTGTTCGCGTTCCGTGCCAACGGCCGCGCCCGGACGATCGACGATACGTTCGGCAAGGTGAAGGTGCTGGCCGACGCCGCCACCGATCGTGTCCTCGGGATCCACGTCATCGGACCGTCGGCCGGGGATCTGATCGCCGAGGCGGCCGCGGCGATGGCGTTCGGTGCCACCGCGGAGGACATCGCCCGCGTCTGCCACGCCCACCCCACGCTCCCGGAGGCGCTCAAGGAGGCGGCGCTGGCGGTGGACGGCCGGGCGATCCACTCCTGACGGGTGGGGATCGGCTCCCCTTCCGTGTCCGCACCGCGCGGCTCCGTCAGCGTATCTGGCCGTGTGTGGTGGACGTTTGCCCCGACGGCATCGTCTTCGAGTTCCGGAAGGAAACCGGCAACGTCCCGTCCACCTGGAGCCACGCGTCGAGTTCGCTCCTCCGCGATGGCGTCTCGCCGAACTCCAGCATCATGTGATCGGAGTCAGCGAGCTTCCACGCCAGCGGACGCACATGGCCGATGAAGGGCACGTTTCCGGAGCCCATGCCCCTTTCCCGGATCGTGAGTTGTTCGCCGGAATTCCCCCACTGGCCTAGGAACTTGTTTTGCGACTCGCGGGGGCCGCGGGGGAGCGTTCGCGGCGGCCACGTCGCATCGGCGAATCCTCCTGGGTCTCCAGTGACAGGTGGCAGGTGAGCGTCGCGAGTCGCACCAGTGACGCGCCGTTGCACCCGAGTTTTTTGGAGATCACCTTGCGGTGGGTTTCCACGGTTTGCACCGTGATCCCCAGCATGATCGCGATCTCCTTGTTGGTGAGACCCTTGGCCAAGGCATCGACGACGTCGCATTGCCGTGGCGTCAGCAAGGCGAGAAGATCATGGCGGCCCGGAGGCGCGTGCGAGCGCTCCCCGAGTTCGCCCGCGGGGCTCGGAAGTGTGGCGAGAAGGTCCTGGAGTGGCGCCGTCTTGTCGACGACGCCGATCAGTCGATCGGCGAGGATCGCTGGTCGTTTCCAGGTTTCGCGACGCGCGGTCAGGATCACGAGGCGGAGGCGGGGATGGGCGACGAGGAGGCGATCGAGGAGGTCGCCGTCGCACGAGTCGGCGGCGACGATGGCAAGATCGACGCCAGGAATCGCGGTCAAGCGATCGGCGTCTTCGTGGCCGCGGCCGGTGCCTACGATCTCGATGCCGGCGAAGGTACGTAGCACGCCGCAAAGCATTTGCATGACCATCACCTGGCCGTCGATGACGATGCATCGATGTCGCCGCTGTTTCATGTAGTCTCCGGACACGAGTCTCGAGGGAAGCGTCCGACGGCGTGCCGGCTCGCCCATGGGCTCGGCAGGAAGTCGCCATGGAGAGATGTGCGTTCGAGCGGGAACCTTTCAGGGCCCGTGCGAAGCGGCTCGCTCGGCCGATACGGGCCCAGGGCACGGAGGGGAGCCTGCACCTCCGGAGTCCGATGGCGGACACGCGTCTACCCACAATGCGGTGGCACCCTTCCTCGGTTTCGTCTAAAAGGGGAAATGGGGTTGCTAGGACAGGACGACCGGTCGCGATGCATACAACGTCCCTGCCCCTGCTCGGTCGGATGCGAGTGCGGACGGATCAGGCTTCATGGGCCGAGTTCGTCGACCTCTACGCGCCGTTGCTCTATCGATGGAACGTCGCGTCCGGATTACAGCCGGCCGACGCCCAGGAGATCGTGCAAGAGGTGCTGATAGAGGTGCATCGGCAGATCGGCCGGTTCGATCGTCGCCGTCCGGGGGCGTTCCGGGCGTGGCTACGGGCGATCACCCTCCACAAGATCCGCGCACTGCGTCGGCTTCAAGGTCGCGTGGCGGCGGTCGGTGGCGAATCACTCGACACGCTTCCCGACCCAGGCGCGGACTTCGCTTGGGCCGAGCGGTACGCGGAGGATCTCTTTCGCCGGGCCTGCGAGATGGTGCGTTCGCACGTCACCGAGCCGACGTGGAAGATGTTCATGGAGGGCTACGTGGAACGGGTCCCCGTCGCGACCGTCGCCGCGAGGCACGGCGTGAGCAAGAACGCCGTCTACATCGCGCAGTGCAGGTGCCTGGCCAAGGTGCGGCTCATCGTCGGGCGGTACCTCGACGAATCGGCGCAGGCCCCTATTCACCCGGACCTCCATTCGAGTGGGGGCGATGATGCCGTCGCCTGACTGCCTTCCGCCGACACTTCTCGATTCGATCGCGGCCGGGGAGATCCAGGAACCCGTGCTCGGCATGTACCTCGATCATCTCGCGGAGTGCGACGCGTGCTGCGGGGAGATCGCGAGACGCTCCGCAGCGACGCACGGCGATCGACGGGCCGGCGACGGGGGGGCGGGGAGGGACGACGGCGAGCCCCGAGCCAGTGGGCACGACGATCGTTTCGCGGCGTGGATCGAGCGTTTGAAACGCGAGGCGCCAGTCCTTCCCGTCGAGGAACGTCTCGGGATCGGCGGCAAGATCGGTCCGTTTCGCATCACCGACGTGTTGGGCGTGGGGGCGAGTTCGGTCGTCTACGAAGCGTTCGACGACGAACTCGGCCGGAAAGTTGTGCTCAAGGTGTGGCGGTCGACCCATGCCGACGATGCCGAGCGACGTCGCATGATCGTCGCCGAGGCCCGCGCCCTCGCCGCCGTGCAGCACGACGCGATCATGCCCCTGCTGCAGCTCTTTTGGCTCGACGAGATGCCTGTGCTGGTCTTCCCGCGGTTGCCAGGCGAGACTCTGGCCGACGCGTTGGTGGGGGGCAGGCTTGGCTGGCGCGACGCGCTCGAGGCAATCCGCCAGGTGGCCCGGGGGCTCTCTCACGCGCATGGCCTCGCCATCTTCCACCACGACGTCAAGCCGTCGAACATCTGGCTCCACCGGCCCCCGGGCGACGGGCGGACCAACGCGCTGCTGTTCGACTTCGGACTCGCCGGAGCCCGGGAGGAGTCGATGGGTACGCCGGGGTACGCCGATCCCGCGGCGGGGCCGGCGGATCGACCGGAGGCACGGGATCTCTTCTCGCTCGGCGTCGTTCTCCACGAGTGCCTGGCGAAGGCGACCGACGTGCCGCGCGAGTGCCACCATCTCGTACGGCGTCTGACCGCGGTGCCGGCCGAACGGCGTCCCGACGCGACGACCGTCGCGGCCGAGGTCGACCGCCTTCTCCGATCCGCCGAACGAACGAGGCGGGCGACGCTGGCCGCCGTGGCGCTGGCCGCCGTCGGCCTGATCGGCCTGCTTTCCTTCGGGCCATGGGCTCCCGCCGGCATGCGCCGAGAAGCGGATTCGGGGCCGCTCGTCCCCGAATCGATCCTGCCGCCGAGAGGCTGGCCCGTCGCCTACTCCGCCGACGGCACGCTGCAGTGCGTCGTCGACGAGGAGTCCACCCTGCGGATTCGCGATCCCCGGACGGACGAGGAGGCCTCGGCTATTCCCTTGGCATTCAGGCCGGATCGTGTGGTCATTTCCCCGGATCGCGAACGGGTCGCGGTCGCGTCCGCCGCTGGGGACGTCA
Organism: uncultured Chitinophaga sp.; assembly: GCA_964567835.1. Taxonomy (GTDB): domain Bacteria; phylum Planctomycetota; class Planctomycetia; order Pirellulales; family UBA1268; genus QWOP01. The sequence continues at coordinate 11,484 of CAZMOU010000142.1, forward strand.
CCGTCGTCGACGTGTCCACCGGCCGTATCGTGTCGACCCGTCGTTTCGAGAAGGGTGTGTCGTGGATCGGATGGTCGGGGTGGCATCGTGATGCACTGGCGGTGCTCAGCGACGGTGAGGTTCAGGCCATCTTCTTCCGTCCGCACGCGGAACGCGATCCGGAATCCCGCCTGAAGAACAGGTTGCTGCCCACCGGGCATCGCGGCGTGATACGCGTGGCCAGTCTGACGAGGGCAGAGTCGATGGTCAGCTTCAACGACGACGGGACGCTCTCGACTTGGTCGATCAGCCAGATGACACCAGACATCGTGATGCCGGCGATTCAACTGGACGAAGTTCACCTGCGAGACGTCACAGTCGGATGGAAGAATCCGGGGGTGTGCTATTTGACGCGGGGCCGAATGGTCACCGAATATGCCTCGCACGCCGTCGTCGGAGCGTACGCCGTCCTTGCGCCGGTTCGGGCGATACGCTGGCTCACCGACTCGGAGTACGTGCTCCTCTCCGAGGAGGAGGGCGGCCGGACGCGTCTCACTCTGGGCGATTCCCAGCGCCCCGGATGGCTGCGCGAGTTGGATGTGGGGGACGAACCGATCGATGGAATCGAGGTCACCGAGGACCGGCGGCAGGTGGTGGCGGTCACACGGAGCGGCGGGGCCCGTGTCTACCGCGTTCGGCGGTGAACCGCTGCGGTCTCACCAGCGCCAGCCGAATCCGGCGTCGGAGAAGAAGTCCGCGGCGCTGTCGTCGAGTCCCCAGCCGACGCGGATGCCGACCTCGAGATTCTCCGTGACGAGATAGTGCGTGCCGGGGCTGAAGAAGGGGCGCACCGTGTCGATGGGGAGGCCCTGGGTCGTCGTCTCGAACCACTCGGCGTGGACCTCCCACCGCTCCGTGACCGGCATCCGCAGGATCACCGTGGGGGCCCAGCGGCTGAACCAGCCGGTCTCCCACTCGGCGTACGAGTAGCGGAGCGACGTGTCGAGGCGCCACTCGCCGGGGAGTTCCCACCCGGCGACGACCGTCGCCACCGGCACGGTGCCCCACAGGTCGCCGGAGGTGGGCGTGCCCGCCTCCATGATGAAGCAGCTCTCCGGGAGGAGCCCGT
>CAZMOU010000143.1:0-6098 GCA_964567835.1 uncultured Chitinophaga sp.
CTTCGCCCCGGGCGACGCGGCGCTCCTCGTCTGCGGGATGGGGCCGATGACCGATCCGATGGCGGGCAACGGCAAGATGACCTGGCAGCGCTGGGATTGGCGCACGGGCGAGCGTATCGACCAGATCAAGGATGGCCAGCACGGCTCGGGCCTCATGGAGGCGCTCGCCTTCTCCCCCGACGGCGCGCACTTCGTCATGGCGGGCCGGCAGGCGCAGGGCACCTGGAACGTGGCCCTCTTCTCCGCCGCCGACGGCAGCCTCCTCGCGTCGCTCGACACGAAGCAGCGCGTCACGCAGGCCCGCTTCACTGCCGACGGCAAGCGCCTCGTCCTCGCCGGCGCCCAGTCGCAGCCGGGCCCCAAGGAGGGCGTGTGGGGCCCCTGGGGCCGCGTGCAGGTGTGGGACGTCGAGGCGTGAGCGCGGATCGGCGATCGGCGATCGGCGGCGGCCACGCGGCGTGCCTCGCCGGTGGGGCGCGACGTCTGTCTGGCGGACGCCGGCCGACGACGGCATCCGGACCGCCGAATATGGCGAGATCGCCCGCGACGCCTTCCCCGTGCTCTGGTCCGCGGCCTCCGTGCGGGGGAGATACCGGCCCTGACGCTCGCCGCCGAAGCGATTCAGGATTCCCACCGTGGAGATCGGCAGAGCACAGTGATCGCAATGCCTTGCATCAGCCTGATAAGCGATCCGTACGCGTGCTCAGAGGCGCGGACGGCAGGGTAGACGTTTTGTGGAGATAGAAGGTGTCTCTGTGGTAGGATGAGGGCATGATCGACATATCCCAGACACTCATCGAGCTGACGGCCCTGCCGATTCATGATCGGCTACGCGTGGTCGAATCGTTGTGGGACAGCATCCCGCCAGACGAGCCCGTCGAGGTTTCTCCCGAACAGCGGGCAGAACTGCAGCGGCGAATCGCCGCTCACGAGAGGGCGCCCGAGCAGTTGCTCACGTGGGACGAGGTTCTCGATCGCCTTCGGGATGGTCGATGAAGTTCGTACTTCGGTATCGCCCCGAAGTCGTCAATGATCTCGATGCCGGGCGCAGGTGGTACGACGAACGGTCCGCTGGGCTCGGCGCGGACTTCGTTGTCGAGTGCTCCGAGGCCCTCGCTCGGATTCAGCGAAATCCGGAATGGGTAGGCGTCGATGCTTATGGAGTACGGTCCCTCCGCATCCGCCGCTTTCCGTACGTCATACACTACCGCATCGAAGGTGAGCTGATCGTGGTCTTTGCGATCATATTCGGCGGCCGCGATCCATCGGCGTGGCAAGGGCGGATAGAACCAGGCGCTGGATAAGACGGCGGATTGAATCCAGTGGTGATGCAGATTCGATGGTCCGCCGCGGATCAGCTTCTGCGTTCGTCGAATGCACATGACGGATCAACAGTCTGCAATCCTCCTGCTCCCCTTGGTGGTGATTCTTCCGCCCGCGGTTGGGTTCCTGGTGGGTATTCGCCAGAAGGGGAGGACGAGCGGGGCGATCGCGGCGTTGGTCACGTCGGTTGTCGTGGGTCTCTGTTCAGGTGTGGCGTGGGCTGCGGCGATCGAGTGTCGAGCTGCCTTGATGCCCGGTGGTAACCCTTGGATTGGTCACCCCCAAGGCGTCACCGTAACAAGCCTGTTTTTCGGCGGAGCACTAGGGGGTGCTGCAAGCATTCTCAGTGGCTTGTTGGCCGCTTGTGTGGTGTGGTTGAGGCGATGAAGCAACTGCTCGTCCGCGCATCGCTGATTTGAGAGTTGGGTCACGTGGCTCCGGGCAAGGAGGCACGTTCCGTGTGCCAGCCGCCGCTGGTCTCGGAAGCGGGCGGAGTTGCGAGCCCGCGTTGGGGAAGCTGGCGGCGACGCGCGTGCTTCGCCCGATCTCCTCCTCGAGCCGCTCGACGCCGTCGGTGGAGCGGAGCGGCGCCGATGGCCCGCAGGGACGCGGCGGACGGTGAGGGCCCTCACGCCAGGACGCCCTGCACCACGCGGCCGTGGACGTCGGTGAGACGGCGTTCGAGGCCGTTGTGGTAGTACGAGAGCCGCTCGTGGTCGAGGCCCAGGAGGTGCAGGATCGTGGCGTGGAGATCGTAGACGGTGCACACGTCCGTCACCGCCTTCCAGCCGAACTCGTCGGTCGCCCCGTGGTGGTGGGCCTTCTTGACGCCGGCCCCGGCGAGCCACACGGTGAACCCCGCCGGGTTGTGATCGCGGCCGCTGGCCCCCTTCTGGAAGGTCGGCATCCGGCCGAACTCGGTGACGAAGGCCACGAGCGTGTCGTCGAGCAGGCCGCGCGATTCGAGATCCTCGAGGAGCGCCGCCGCCGGCTGGTCGAGGATCGGGCCGTGCACCGAGTACTGGTCGACGAGCGTCTTGTGGCCGTCCCAGTTGCCCACCCCTTCGCCCATCGCGTAGGCGCCGTTGAAAAGCTGCACGAAGCGCACCCCCTGCTCGACCAAGCGCCGGGCGAGGATGCAGTTGCGGGCGAAGCGGGCCTTCGTGGGATTCGCCGCGTCGTCGGCGCCGTAGGCCGCGAGCGTGGCGGCGGATTCGCTCGACAGGTCGGCGATCCGCGGCGCCGCCAGCTGCATCCGCCCCGCGAGTTCGTAGGCGGCGATCCGGGCGGCCAGGTCGGTGTCCCCCGGATTCCGTGCCAGGTGGGCCTCGTTGAGACGGCGGATGAAGTCGCGCGTCGCCCGGTCCGAATCCTCGGGGATCGACGCGGGGCGGGCCAGATTGGGGACGGGACGGTCGGCGCCGAGCGGCGTCCCCTGGAACACCGCCGGGAGGAACCCCGACGCCCACTGGCGCGGCCCGATCTGCGGCACGCCGCGCGGGTCGGGGATGGCGACGAACGCCGGCAGGTCGTCGCACTCGCTCCCCAGGGCGTAGGTCGTCCAGGCACCCATGCTGGGGAAGCCGTCGAGCGTGAAGCCGGTCGACATCTGGCTCTCGCCCGGGCCGTGGGTGTTCGACTTGGCCGTCATCGAATGGATGAAGCACATCCGGTCGGCGAGGCTCCCCAGCCTGGGGAGCAGGTCGCTCGTCATCGTGCCGCTCTCCCCGCGCGGGCGGAACTCCCACTGCGGCTTGACGAGGTTGCCGTTCTCCCCCTGGAAGGTGATCACCTTCTCCCCCGACACGCTCTCCGGCAGCGGCGTGTCGTGACGGCGGACGAGTTCCGGCTTCCAGTCGAAGGTGTCGACGTGGGAGAGGGCGCCGGAGCAGAAGATGACGAGGACCCGCTTCGCGCGTGGCGCGAAGTGCGGGGTCCTTGGGGCGAGCGGCCGTGCCGGATCGATCGCCGGCCGGATCGGCGGTTCGGCGGCGCTCTGCCCCGCGCCGAGCAGGCTCGCGAGCGCCATCCCCCCGAGCCCGGTGGCGGCGTCGCCGAGGAAGCGGCGCCGATCGAGGAGCCGCATACCGGGGAGGGAGAGGAGTGGGGGCATCGGGATACCGGAGGGGCGACGATGTCGGGCAGGGGAACCGGGCCCGGGCGGCGATCGAATTGTCCCCACACTCAGGCAACGCCCGCAAGGCCGCGGCCGGTAGACTCTCCGCCATCACGCCGACGGCCCGCATCCCATCCGGAAGGAACCGATCCATGAAAGCTCCGCGCGTCCCCCGGGTGCCGGCCCTGTCGCGGGCCCTCGTCGGGTCGCTCGTCCTCGGGCTTGCCCTCCACGCCCCCCTCCCCGTCCTCGCATGGCAGCCGCCCGCGGCCGACGCCTCGGCCGCGGCGCTCGCCGACCTGCGCACGGCGCTCGACGGCGGCGCGTCGTGGGAGGCGCTCGCCGCCCACCCCTCCGCGCGGCAGCCGCTCACGAAGGCCGATGCCGACGCCGCGCGGGACGCGCTCGTCGCGGCGTGGCGGACGCGACTCGCGGAGGAGCGCCGCACGGAGATCGAGTCCCGCGAGCTCCGCGACGGCGACCTCGTCATGCCCTTCTTCCTCGAGACCTTCGGCGAGAAGCCCGACGGCGGCCACTCGCTGTGGATCTCCCTCCATGGCGGAGGCGGGGCCCCTCCGCGCGTCAACGACCAGCAGTGGGAGAACCAGAAACGGCTCTACGCGCCTGAGGAGGGGATCTACGTCGCCCCCCGGGCCCCCACGAACACCTGGAACCTGTGGCACGAGGCCCACATCGACCGGCTCTTCCACAGGCTCGTCGAGGATCTCGTGATCACCGGCGACGTCGATCCGGACCGGGTCTACGTCCTCGGCTACTCCGCCGGCGGCGACGGCGTCTACCAACTCGCGCCGCGGATGGCCGACCACTGGGCCGCCGCGGCGATGATGGCGGGCCATCCCAACGGCGTCTCGCTCGAGCCGGTGCGGAACGTTCCCTTCGCGCTGCAGGTGGGGGCCCTCGACGCCGCCTACGACCGCAATCGGATCGCGGGAGAGTATGGCAAGGCGCTCGAGGCCTTCCGCGCCGCCGACCCGCGGGGCTACGAGACCTTCGTGAAGATCCACGAGGGGAAGGGGCACTGGATGGATCGCGACGACGCCGCCGCGCTCCCCTGGATGGCGAAGTACTCCAGGAACCCGGTCCCCGACCGGGTCGTCTGGATCCCCTCCGGACCGTCGCGCCGGAGCATGTCGTGGCTCGCGCTGCCGGAGGGGGCACCCGTGGCACCGGGGCGGATCGCCGTGCGGCGCGAGGGGCAGACGGTGACGATCGAGGACGCCGGCCAAGCCTCCCGGCTGCTCGTGCGCCTCGACGACCGGATGCTCGATCCGGACGGAGCCGTGCGCGTCGTTCAGGGGGATCGCGTCCTCCACGACGCCCCCGTGCCGCGGACGATCGGGGCGCTCGTCACGACCCTCCTCGACCGTGGCGACCCGCAGCTGGCGTTCCCCTGCGAGATCGAGGTGGCCTGTCCGGCACCCTGAAGATCGCCCGCGATCGCCCGCCGCGTCGTCTCAGCGCACCGTGATGAACTCGTTGGCGTTGAAGAGGGCCCGGCAGAGGGCGGGGAGGCCGTGGGCGGCGACGAGCGCCGAGCCGGCCTCGATCTCCGGCTCGCTCGCCTCGCGGCCGAAGGCGAGTTCGATCGCGCGGCGGACGCGCGCGGCGGGGTCGTCTCCCGCTTCGCGGATGGCGCGGGCGGCGAACCGGTCGGCCTGCTCGAGGAGGAAGGCGCCGTTCAAGAGATTGAGCGCCTGCAGCGGCGTCGTGCTCGAGGTCCGCTTCGGCTGGATCTGGGCCGCGTCAGGGCAGTCGAAGGCGCCGAAGAAGGTGTCGAGCTCGGAACGCGGCTTGGCCTGGTAGACCATGCGGCGGAAGTCGTCGGGGGTGAACGTCGTCTTCGTCTCGTAGACCTTCACGTAGTTGGAGTTGGCGACGAAGAGATCGAAGCCGGGGCCACCCGAGCTGGGCTCGAGCGTGCCGGCGACGGAGAGGATCGCGTCGCGGATCGCCTCCGCCTCGAGGCGCCGCGGGGGATAGCGCCAAAGCAGCCTGTCCCCGGCGTCGATCGCCGCCGCGCGTGGGTCGGGCCGGCTCGCCTGCCGCCAGGCCCGGCTCGTGACGATGAGGCGGTGGATGGGCTTCAGCCGCCAGCCCCCCGCGACCAGTTCGCTCGCCAGCCAGTCGAGGAGTTCCGGGTGCGACGGCCGGCCGCCGCCGGCCCCGAAGTCGCTCGGCGTGTCGACCAGTCCGGCGCCGAAGTGCCACTGCCAGAGACGGTTGACGATCACGCGCGCTGCGAGCGGATTGCCCGGATCGACGATCCAGTCGGCGAGCGCCCGGCGCCGGGCCGCCTCTCCCCCCTCCGCCCCCTGCCAGACCGCTCCCCCGATCCGCGTGAGCGCCCCCGGGGCCACCACCTCGCGCGGCTGGGTCGGATCGCCGCGGAACATCCGGTGCGTCGGCCCCGGCTCGACGAAGCGGCCGGCGTAGGCCATCGGCCCACGCTCGAGCGACGCGAGTTCCCCCTTCAGGGCGGCGATCCTCCCGGCGGGGCTCTCCGGGTCGGCCGCGCTTCCCGGAATCGTCGTGGCGGGGAGATCGTCGGCGGCCGCCGTGGCGTCGCCGAAGCGGCGCCGGTCGAGATCGGAGGCGACCACCCGCCAGGTGACGCCGTCGGTGGAGAGGGCGATCTCGT
>CAZMOU010000143.1:6206-12576 GCA_964567835.1 uncultured Chitinophaga sp.
GCGCCACCGGGTCGGCGTCGTTCGGCTCGGGCGAGCGGTCCCGGCTCCGGACGACCCGCTCGAGGGGCTCGGTGGCCGGCAGCTCGAGCTGCACCCAGCCGGTGCCGGGGGTGTTCGAGATCCAGGAGCGTTCGTTGCCGTACTGGCCGTCGTTCACGTGGGCCAGACGGTGGAAGGCGTTGCCGGCGAAATCGCCCGACGACGTCGGCGTCGCGCCGATCGCGACGTTGCGGCCGTCGGCGGAGAGGACCTCGAGCTCGTCCAGGCAGGGCTCGGCGCCGCTCGTCTCGAGGACCGTGAAGCGGACGAAGCGCGCGGGGGAGGGAGCGAAGCGATCGTCGTTGCGGCGGTGGGTGACGGCGCGTCGTAGCGCCGTGACGCCCGCCTCGGCGAGCCGTCGCTCGATCTCCGCGCGCCTCGCCTGCCGTGGCTCCCCGTCCCCGAGCGACACCTCGCGCTCCCCGTGCTCGACGCCGGCGAACACCGCCTTGAGCCGGTAGTAATCGGTCTGCGGGACGGGATCGAACTTGTGGTCGTGGCAGCGGGCGCAGCCGACGGTGAGCCCGAGGAAGGCCGAGCCGGTGGTGCTCACGATGTCGTGGAGTTCGTCGGCGCGCTGGTTGGCGGTGAGGACCGGATCGGGCGACTTCACCTGGTCCCACGGGCCGCCGACGAGGAAGCCGGTGGCCACGTCGTGGCCGAGGGAGTCGCCGGCGAGCTGCGCGCGGACGAAGGTGTCGTAGGGCATGTCGGCGTTGATGGCGTCGATCACCCAGTCGCGGTAGCGCCAGGCGTTGGGGCGCGTCTGGTTCATCTCGAAGCCGTGGCTCTCGGCGAAGCGGACGACGTCGAGCCAGTGGCGGGCGAAGCGCTCGCCGAAGCCGCGGGAGGCGAGGAGCCGATCGACGAGGCTGCCGAAGGCGGCGTCGCTGCCGCGGGCGGCGACGTCGGCGGCGAAGGCGGCGACCTCCTCGGGCGACGGTGGCAGGCCGACCAGATCGAACGACGCCCGGCGGACGAGCGTGGCCGGATCGGCCTCCTCCTCCATCGCGAGCCCCTCGGCGGCGAGTCGCGCGGTCAGGAAGCGGTCGATCGGATGGGGTTCGTCGCCGGCGGGGGGCGACGGCCGCACGACCGGCTCGAAGGCCCAGTGGACGGGCTTGGCCGCCGCCGAGAACAGCTCCGCCGGCAGCGCCGCCAGATCGTCGGGCCAGGGGGCGCCGGCGGCGATCCAGGCCCGCAGGGCGTCGATCTCCTCCGCCGGGAGCGGTTCGCCGTCGGCGGGCATCCGCGTGTCGGGATCGGTGCTCGTGACGCGGGTGAGCATCGCGCTGGCGGCCGGATCGCCGGGCACCACGCCCGTGGCGCCCGAGTCGCCTCCGGCGAGCGCCCGGTCGCGGAGGTCGATGCGGTACCCGCTCTCGGCCCCGTCGGGCCCGTGGCACGCGCCGCAGCGACGGGCGAGGAGCGGCGCGATCGAGGAGGCGAAGTCGGTGGAGGGTTCGGCGGCCGGGGAGATCGGCGCTGCCAGGATGCCGACGGCCGCGGCGAGGAGTCGGAAGCGGTACACGGCACGTCCCCCGGGGGTGGAGACCGGTCGACCCGTCCCCACCCCATGATACCTCCGCCCCGCCCGCCGGCCCCAGGCCCGGATCGGCTCGGCAGCGGACCGGCTCGGCCCGGGATCAGCCGAGGAGGTGCTCGAGGACGAGCCGCTCGAGGGCCTCGTAGTCGCGGGCGGCGACCATCTGCTCGGCGGTGTTCACCGGGAAGGTGCGCACCTTCTCCACCAGCCTGTGGAACACCGCCATGCTCGTGGCCAGGTGGGCCGTGGCCGACTCGGCCTTCTGCGTGCGCTGCGCCTTGACGTCGAAGCCGACGAAGGCCCCTGTCGAGGCGTAATCGACCGCCTCGAGGACGCGGACCTGGTCGAAGGCGCCGCGCAGGTTCGCCGCGCCGAAGACCTTGTCCTGGTCGTACTTGAGGCCGTTCTGGTCGTTCAGATGCACGCTCCAGAGCTTCCCGGCGGCGAGCGCGAAGCCCATCTCGTCGGAGGGATCGAGCCCGGCGAGGATGGCGTGCGCGCTTTCGATGAGGACGCCGACGCGGGCCGGATCGGCGCACCGCGACCCGAGCGCCAGGGCGTGACCGATGGTGGGGAGGAAGGCGGTGTCGACCGGCTCGTTCGGCTTGGGCTCGATGGCGATGCGGACCTGCGGATCGGCCCCCAGGATCGCGTCGCAGGCCTCGATCATCCGCCGCGAGGCCTCGATCGGGCACTTGCTCTCGCGGACGCCGGTCCCCTCGCGCGCCGGCCAGAGGACGATCAGGTCGGTGCCGAGCGCCTTGGCGACGTCGACGGCGCGCTTCGAGCGCTCGATCGCCCACTTCCGGCAGGCGGGGTCGTTGCTCGTGTAGCCGCCGTCGATGCCGCTCGGGTGCTCCCACAGCCGCGGCGCGACGAACTCCGCCACGAGATTCATGTCGGCGAGCTTCTTCCGCATCGCCTCCGCCTTGTGGACGATCTGCGCCGGGGAGAGGTCCTCGAGGTCGGGGACGGCGTCGTCGTCGTGGAACTGGATGCCGTCGAAGCCGAGATCGACCGCCACCGCGAGGACGTCGTCGAAGGGGACGGCCGGGCGGACCGGGGGTCCGAACGGATCGGCGCCGCGGCCGAGGTTCCAGGGGCCGACGGAGAAGCGGTAGGTCGATTCGGGCATCGGAGGATTTCCTCGGAAGTGGGGGGGCGCCACGCGCCGAAGCGGGCCGCCGGGGCGACGGGAAGATACCTTATCGGGGCGTCGCGGTGTGTCGAGACGGGAAAGCCGCGGCCCGGATCGTGTACGCTTCCCCCGGCCACCGCACCCACCGAGGAGCCCGGACCGTCCCATGCACCGCGTCCCGCCGCAGAAGTCGCTCGACATCAAGCTCGCCCGGATCGTCGCCGATCCCTCCTGCGAGGACTTCATCCTCGCCGACGCCAAGGACGCCGACATGGCCTTCGGTCTGGCGGCGCCCGGGGTGCGGCGCGGCGGCGATCCCTTCAAGGGCCCCTTCCGCACGATCGACGAGTTCCGCGAATCGATCCGCCGGTTGGTGAAGCAGGGGCTCGTCGACATCATGCTCATGAGCGCGAGCACGAGCGAGGTCCTGGCCATCGACGAGGGGCTGTTCGTCGACAGCCACGTCACCCCCGCGGTGCGCATGAACGACACGACCGACATCTGGCTCGCGGCGGGCAGCGGCAATTACCCGCTCGAGCCCGCCCTCCCCTTCTCCACCACCACGATCGCGCAGGCGCAGTGCGGGCGCATCGACTGCGGGCATGCCGAGCGCGGCCGGGGGGCCGACCTCGGCCTCTTCTCCATGACGCTCAACGACGACGCCACGCTCGACCGGGCGATGCTCGGAGCCTACCGCGACTTCCGTGCCTCGGCCGAGCGGGCGGGCTTCCGCCACTTCCTCGAGGTCTTCTACCCCAACGCCATCGAACGCACGCCGGGTCGGCCCGCGGGGGAGCGCCCGCGGCAGGAACGCCCCAAGTGCATCGCCCGGTTCCTCGCCGACCACGTCGTCCGCGCCCTGGCGGGGGTGCCGCGGGCGGGCCGCCCGATCTTCCTCAAGATCCCCTACCTCGGCCCCGAGGTCACCGAGCAACTCGCCGCCTACGACCGCTCGCTCGTCGTCGGGATCCTCGGCGGCGGCGCCGGCACGACCCACGACGCCTTCGGCCTCCTCGCCGACGCCAAGCGGCACGGCGCCCGCGTCGCCCTCTTCGGCCGGAAGATCAACGCCGCCGAGGACCAGCTCGCCTTCGTCCGCCATCTGCGGGCCGTCGCCGACGGCCACGTGTCGGCCGAGGAGGCGGTGCGGGCCTACCACGGCGACCTCGAGAAGGAGCGGATCACGCCACACCGCAGCCTCGAGGACGACCTGAAGCGGGCCCCGACGGCGCAGGCCTACGGCGGCTGAACCGATCGCCACGTCACCGCCCACGGAGCCACGCATGAAGCCGTCCGAGGTCCTCCGCTCGCTCGCCCTGCCGCTGCCGCCGGCGCCCAAGCCGGTGGGGGCCTACACCCCCTTCCTGCGCGACGGCAGGCTCCTCTACACCTCGGGCCACCTCCCCCTCCTCCCCGACGGCACGCTCCTGCGGGGCCGGGTGGGGGCCGATCTCGACGCCGACGCCGGCAAGGCCGCGGCGCGGCAGGTGGCCTGCGCCATCCTCGCCACCCTCGAGAACGCGCTGGGGAGCGTCGACCGGGTCACGCGGGTGATGAAGGTGCTGGGGATGGTCAACTGCACCCCCGATTTCACGAAGCAGCCGCACGTGCTCAACGGCGCGAGCGAGCTGTTCGCCGAGATCTGGGGGCGGGAGGCCGGCATCGGCGTCCGCAGCGCCTTCGGCGTGTCGGCCCTGCCGGAGAACGTGCCGGTGGAGATCGAGGCGGTGTTCGAGGTCGGGTGACGGAGGGGGGCTCCCCCGCCGCCACGGGGCCGGGTGGGGACGTGGCGCCGCCACGGCCGGCGCCACGGTATCCTGTCGCCGTCTGACGGCCGGTCGTGTGCCGGGCGCGAGGGTACGAACGAGTGCGGGACGGGGACGAACCCCGGCACCGCGATCCACGAGGGGGACTTCGGCGATGGTGCGACGAATGACGGCGGGCGTGTGCGTGGCGATCGTGGCCGTGGCTGCGGGGGGCGCGTCGGTGGCCGTCGAGGCGGCGACGCCGACCTTCCGCAAGGTGCAACTCACCGACAAGTTCCACGCCGAGGCGGCGGGGATCGGCGACATCGACAAGGACGGCCACGGCGACGCCGTCTACGGCCCCTACTGGTACGCCGGCCCGGCCTTCCAGGAGCGGCACGAGATCTACCCCGCCAAGGACTTCGATCCCAACGGCTACTCCAACAACTTCATGACCGGCGTCGGCGACGTCGACGGCGACGGCTGGCTCGACGTCCTGGTCAACGAGTGGCCCGGCAAGGAGGTGGCCTGGTTCCGCAATCCGGGCAAGGACACCGCCGCCGTGCGGGCGAGCACCGGGGGCTGGGCCAAGCACCTCGTCCATCCGGTGGTCGACAACGAGGCCCCCGACTTCCTCGACGTCACCGGCGACGGCCGGGCCGAACTCGTGTTCCACACCGGCGGAGTCCTCGGCTACGCGGCCCCCTCCGACAAGACCGGCACCGAGCGTTGGACCTTCACCCCCTGCTCCGAGAAGGAGAACTGGGGGCAGTACCAGCACGGCCTGGGCGTGGGCGACGTCAACGGCGACGGCCGTGCCGATCTGCTCATGGCCGGCGGCTGGTGGGAGCAGCCGGCGCCGGTCGCCGCGGGCGCCACCCCGTCGGCCTGGACCAAGCACCCCTTCGCCTTCGGCAAGGGGGGCGGGCAGATGCACACCGACGACGTCGATGGCGACGGCGATCTCGACGTGGTGACGAGCCTCGCCGGCCACGAGTACGGCCTCTCCTGGTTCGAGCAGGTGAAGAAGGACGGGGCGATCGACTTCGTCGAGCACCGCATCCTCTCCGACAAGGCCGACGAGAAACTCGACGGCGTGCAGTTCTCGCAGCTCCACTCGGTCGGCCTCGTCGACGTCGACGGGGACGGGCTCAAGGACATCGTCACCGGGAAGCGCTTCTGGGCGCACGGCCCGCAGGGGGATCCCGATCCCGCCGGCACCCCCTATCTCTACTGGTTCAAACGCCACCGCGCCGACGGGAAGGTGACCTGGACGCCCCACCGGATCGACGACGCCTCGGGCGTCGGCACGCAGCTGGCGGTGGGGGATTTGAACGGCGACAAGCGCCCCGACATCGTCATCGGCAACAAGAAGGGGGGCTTCGTCTTCATCCAGGAGGCCGCCAAGTGAGCGACCGTCGACGCAGCCCCGATTCGGTCACCCCCCCCACGCTCCACCGCCGCCGGCTCCTCGCGGGGCTCGCGGCCGGTGCGGCGGCGATCCCGGCGGCGATCCCGGCGCTGGGGAGCCGGTTCGTTTCGGCGGCGCCGGGCACGGCGCCGAAGCCGGCGCTCGGCCCGAACGACACCGTCCGCGTCGGTGCCATCGGCGTCGGCGGGCGGGCGTCGCTCCTCCTCGAGCAGTTGCCCGAAGGGGCGACGATCGTGGCCCTGTGCGACGTCAACGTCCCGCGCGCCTGGGCCTTCCGCGAGAGGAAGGGGGGCGACTGGCCGATCTACGTCGACTACCGGCGGATCCTCGAACGCACCGACGTCGACGCGGTGATCGTGGGCACGGGGGAGTTCCAGCGGATCCTCCCCTGCATCCACGCCTGCCAGGCGGGGAAGGACGTCTACGCCGAGAAGCCCCTCTCGCTCTACGTGTCCGAGGGGAGGGCCCTC